>JAWRKD010000150.1:0-11984 GCA_040307135.1 Desulfovibrionaceae bacterium | reverse complement strand
TGGCCGCGTACATGGCCATCATCTCGCCGGAGCAGACGATGTAGATCTCCTCGGCCTTGCCGTCGCGGATGGGCATGGCGAAGCCGCCGCAGACCACGTCGCCGAGCACGTCGTAGAAGGCGTAGTCCAGGCCTTCGCTCTCGTCGTAGGCGCCCAGGGATTCAAGCATGTTGATGGAGGTGATGATGCCGCGGCCGGCGCAGCCCACGCCCGGCTCGGGACCGCCGGATTCCACGCACCACGTGCCGCCGAAGCCGGGCTTGCGGATGTCCTCCAGGTCCACGTTCTCGCCCTCGTCGCGCAGGGTGTCGAGCACCGACTTCTGGGCCAGGCCGCCCAGGAGCAGACGGGTGGAGTCGGCCTTGGGATCGCAGCCCACGACCATGACCTTGCGGCCCATCTCCACCAGACCGGCCACCGTGTTCTGGGTGGTGGTGGACTTGCCGATGCCGCCCTTTCCGTAAATGGCAACTTTTCTCATGGGAAACTCCTCCAGCGGGTTTCGTGGTTACGAGTCACTCCAATGGCAAAGCCCGTGCCAGTGCCGGGGATATGGTACAACAATCTGAAATAAATGAAATTTTCTTGGACTGATCAGGGCCGAGCGGGAAGCGATCTCACACAAGGGAACGCAACAAAAGTGTAGGTTCCTACAAAACGGTCGTCGAAACCGCTGAAACAGGGCGTTGGAGACGCCTTGAAATGTCACGCTTTTTTTCAGGCGACCCGTTCTGGCCCGGCCCATGCACAGGAGGAGGCGTTCAAACAAGGAGGCGGCCGTGCTCATCGACACGACCCTGCGCGAAGGGGAACAGGCGTTCGGCAACTACTTCAGCGAGCAGACCCGGCAGCGGCTGGCCGAGGGCCTCTTCGCCCTGGGCCTGGACGAGCTGGAATGCGGCTGCGTGGGCCGCGAGAGCCTGGCCGGTTTCCTGGCCTGGGCCAGGGGCCGGGCCGGCCGCACCGCGCTTTCGGTCTGGTGCCCCTGCCGGACCCGGGACGTGGAGGCCGCGGCCGGGCTCGGCGCGGACCGCGTCAACCTGGGCCTGCCCGCTTCCGAGGCCCACCGCGAGAAGCGCCTGGGCCTGACCCGGGCCGGGCTGTTCCTGCGCCTCAAGGCCGTGCTGGCCCGGGCCCGCGACCTGGGCGTCCCCTATGTTTCCGTGGGCCTGGAGGACGCGTCCCGGGCCGATCCGGATTTCGCCCTGGACCTGGCCCACGCGGCCCAGGAACTGGGCGCGGCGCGCATCCGGCTGGCCGACAGCGTGGGCGTCCTGTGCCCGCGGGACATGGAGCGGCTCCTGACGCCCTTCCTGCGCCACCTGCGCGTGCCCCTGGCCGTGCACTGCCACAACGATTTCGGCATGGCCACGGCCAACGCGGTCACGGCCCTGTCCTGCGGCGCGCTCTTCGCCGACGTGTCCCTGCTGGGCCTGGGCGAGCGCGCGGGCATCGCGGCCCTGGAGGAGGTGGCGGCCTGGCTGGTCTTCCGCCGGGACTGCGCCAGCTACGACCTTTCAGGCCTGCGCGGCCTCTGCGGCCTGGCGGCCCAGGCCGCGAACCAGCCCCTGGCCCGGGACAAGGCCGTCATCGGCGCAGACGCGTTCGCGGCCGAGTCCGGCCTGCACGTGCACGCCCTGGCCAAGGACCCGGCCCTGTTCGAGCCCTTTGACCCTGCCCGGGTGGGTGGAGAGCGCAAGATCGCGGTAGGAGCCAAGAGCGGCCGCGCTGCCGTGGCCGGGGCTTTGGGACTCGCGCCCCAGGCTGCCGAGGAGTTGGTGCGCTTGGTGCGGGCCAAGGCCCGGGAACTGGGCAGGCCGCTCACGGAAAGCGAAGTGCGGCAGATGCGGGCCGCGGGCTAGCGGCCTTTCAGGCCTTGGGCGGCGGGGACGGCTCCAGGACCCGGCCCGCGATCTTGAGCAGGACGAAGAGCGCGGCCAGGGGTACGAGGAGGACCTGGACCGCGAACACCGCGATCAGGGTCAGGGCGTGGCCCAGGAAATCGCCCGCCGTCTGTCTGATCTCATCGGCCACCAGGGCCGGAAGGTTCCTGAGGCTTTCCACCCCCTGCTCCAGGGAATCGAAGCGCAGGCTTCGGCGCAGGCCTTGCTCCACGTGGTCCACGGATTCCAGGGACGACTCGTAGGAACGGTCCAGGCAGAAGGCCCCCAGCTGATTGGAAAGAAAGGCCGAAACCGGAACCAGCAAGTAGAGCACGGCCAGGAGCGCGGCGGCGCGGCGGGCCACACCGGCGGCGCGGCCGGACCAGGCGGACGGCAAAACCAGGGCCAGGCCCGCGCAGGCCAGGAGCGCGGGCAGCAGCAGCTTGGCGGCCAGCCACTGGTTCACCTCCAGCAGCAGCCGCAGCACGGAAAAGGCCAGGGTCACGGAAAGCAGCATGTCCGAGAACCGCTCGGCCAGGTCGTTGATGGGGTCCAGCAGTTCGCCGGGCGAGAACTCCGCGCCCGCCACCAGCACCGACCCGCTCACGTTCACGTCCTGGACCACCGAGACCGCGGCGTTCACGGCCTCGAAGGCCAGCAGGGCCGTGGTGGTCCGGGCCAGGACCCTGTTCAGGTAGTCCGTGGAATAGGACTGGAGCGAGGCGTTCAGGGAATTGCCCAGGGTCAGCCCGTCCAGGAACGGCGAGGCCAGCGCCAGGGCGGCCAGGATCAGGGCCGCGGCCGCGTATTTTTTCATGGCTCCTTTCATGGCATGATCACTGCGCAGCGGCAAGCGCGGCTCAGCCCGCGGCCGAAAGCCCGTCCAGATCCTTGTCCATCTTGTCCCGCAGCGAGGCGATGAGGCCGTCGTTGGCCATGGCCATGTCCAGCTGGCGGGTGTGGATGACCACGTAGCCGAGCACGGCCACGCGATCCAGGGTGTCCTTCCTGTCAAGGCCTTCCAGCCGGGCGAAGAGCGCGTCCTCGCGCACCTCCACGCGGAAGCCCCGCTCCTCCAGGAGTTCGGCCACCAGCCGGGCCCGGCGCACCCGGCGCATGAGGTCCGCGGCCCCGCCCTTGAACTGGAAGCTCACGTAGTTCTCCTGCGGGTCGTCCCCGGCCTGGGCCTCCACGGTGCAGAAATGGAACCCGAAGCGTGACTGGAGATTGCAGAAATCCTTGGAGATCATGAAGTAGTTCTTGACCGCGAAGGTGGTGGCCATGGTGGGGTCCAGCTCCGGGTTGCTGGCCGCGCCCGCCACGATGGAAAGAAAGCCTTTGGCGTCGGCCGCGGGCGGCCCGGCCCAGGGCACGGCCACCATGCCGCGCCAGAGCGCCAGCATGGGGCCCGAGGCGATCTGGCCGATGTCCACGAAGCGCCCCGCCACCGGCCCGGTGAACCCGTCCTCCAGGTCGATGACCCAGTACTTGAGCCTGCTCTTGCCGCTGGTGAGCTGCTTGCTGAAGCCCTCCAGGCCCTCGCCGCCCGCCAGGTACATCTCGCGCACGCTCATCTCGTGGCAGAAGCGGGTGATGTCGTGGAGCGTGGCGCAGTGCCCGGGCGCGAATTCCGGGGCGTCCGGGTCCACCAGGTGCAGGGGCACGATGTGCTCGCAGGCCGCGGCGAGCGCGGCGTGCACCGGGCTGCCCTCCATGAGATTGCGCGGGGCCGGGCGGTTCTCCAGCAGGACCTCCACGCGGCCCGCGTGCACCCGGCGGTTGTCCGCGTCCACGGTCACCTCCCCGGCCTGGGCCAGCTTCTCCAGCGCGCCCGCCACCCCGAGCAGGGCCGGAACCCCGTATTCCCGGGCGACGTTGGCCAGGTGCCCGGCCGTGCTGCCCGCCTCGCAAACCACGGCCGCGGCCCGCGACAGGAGCGGGGCCCAGCGCGGGTGGGCCTGGGCCGCCACGAGCACCGCGCCCTCGGGAAAGCGCAGGGCGTCGGCGTCCTTTCTCACGGCGAACACAGGCCCGCAGCCCACGCCCGGGCTGGCCGCCGCCCCGCCCGAGGCCAGCACGTCCGGGCCGGCCGGACCGTCCTGGGCCGCGGCCTGGGCCGCTTCGCTGCGGTGCAGCGGACGGCTCTGGAGCAGGACCAGGCCGCCGTCCAGGGCCAGGGCGAACTCCAGGTCCTGGGGCAGGCCGTAGAAATCCTCCAGGGCCACGGCCAGGGCCGCCACTTCCAGGGCCTGGGCCTCGCTGAGCGAGGGCAGAACGGCCTCGTCCTCCGGCGCGTCCACCAGCTCGATGCCCTGGGCCGGGTCGCACACGTATTTCCGGGGCTTGGCCACGATTTCGGCGCGCGCCAGCCGCAGGGGCTCGCCCCGCTCCACCACGAACACGTCGGGGTCGAAGCTGCCGTCCACCACGGCCTTGGGCAGCCCAGCCACGCTGTTGATGACCACCCGGCCCGCGCGGATATCCAGGGGATCGCGGCTGTAGGCCACGCCCCCGGCCTTGGCCCCGACCATGGCCATGCAGCCCACGCACATGGCCACGTCCTCGTCCGGGATGCCGCGGGTGAGGCGGTAGGTCATGGCCGTGACCCCGTACTTGCTGGCCACGATCTCCTTGTAGGTGCCGAGCACCTCCTCGGCGGGCACGTTCAGCTCGGTGTGGTACTGGCCCGCAAAGGACGCGCCCAGGGCGTCCTCGCCGACGGCGCTGCTGCGCAGGGCCACGCGCACGCCCGGGTGGGTGCGGGCCTCCAGGTCGCGGTAGGCGGCCAGGATGGCCTGCTCCAGGTCCTGCGGCAGGGGCGCGGCCAGGATCAGGGTGCGCAGGGCCGAGGACAGGGCGAAGACCTGGTCCAGGCGCGAGGCGTCCGCGGCCTGGATGCGGCGGTCGATCTCGGGCTGGAGGTCGGCCGCGGCCATGAAGCGCTGGTAGCCGCTGGCCGTGACGGCGAAGCCCGGCGGGATGCGGCGGCCCAGGCGGCGGGCCACCTCGCCCAGGCTGGCCACCTTGCCGCCCACCTCGTCGGCCAGGTCCACGCCGGTCTGCTCCAGGGGCAGGACCAGGGGCCCGCGCACCTGCCCGGCCCGGGGCGCCAGGTGCGGCGCGATGCGGGCCTGGATCTCCTTGAGCCTGTCGAACAGGGCGTCATAGCGGCCGTGCGTGAGCAGGGAGAGCTGGCGCACGATCTGGAAGACGTTGGCGGCCACGCGGGCGCACTGGCCGCGCACGAAGGTCATGCCGAAGGGCTTCAGGCCGCGCAGGGCCTCCTCCATGGAGGCCATGATGTCCAGGGCCGCGTTGTTGGCGGCCAGCAGGCGGCGGAAGCTCTCGCAGCGCTCGCGGTAGGCCGCGCGCAGGGCCTCCAGCTCGGCGGGCGAGGCCGGCTCGGGCGTGGAGCCGCCGAACAGCCTGCCCAGTGCCCGGAGAAACCCCGCCATGCGTCCCCCCTGTCAGGTCGTCTTGCCGGACTTCTTGGCCGCGTCCTGGATCTTGAAGATGAGGTCGTTGATGGCCACGGGCTTGAGCAGGTAGTCGAAGGCCCCCAGGTTCATGCCCTCCAGGGCCACCTCCATGTTGGCATGGCCGGTGAGCAGGATGACCTCCGTGGCCGGGGTCAGCGCCTTGATGCGCCGGAGGGTCTCGATGCCGTCCATGCCCGGCATGCGCACGTCCAGGACCACCACGTCCACCGGGGTCGTTTCCAGAACCTTCAGGGCGTCCACGCCGTTGGCCGCGGTGCTCACCTGGAAGTTGCGGCGGTCCAGGCGCTTGGTCATGAGATCCAGGAACTCGGTCTCGTCGTCCACCAGCAGGATGTGCATAGGTCCGCCCCTCCACGGCTGGGGAACCGGGGAAATCGGTTCCCGGCGACATGATAGACAAAACCAGGGAGAAACGTCCAGCGCGGCGAAGGCCTTCCCGCCTGGTGCGGCGTTTTCGCAATGTCGCGCAAGCAATCTGCGCAACCCCCTGATTCCGCAACGCTAGCTTCTTGTAATTCTTCCGCATCCATTGACAAGCAGCGGGATGTGCGAGATTCTTTGCTCAATTTTCCAGGCCCGATGCCTGGACAAGCGCCCTGGAGGCTCCATGCCCTGGACCCCGCCCCCCGGAGGCCGGACCATGCGGAGGCTGCTCCTGACCATGGGGCTGCGCAGCCGATTGCTGGGCTCCCTGCTGCCGGCCCTGTTCCTGGTGCTGGCCGGGGTGGGCGCTGCCGTCTGGCGGCTGGCCCCGGAGGACGCCCGCGACGTCCTGGGACCCGGCCTGATGCTCATCCTGGCCCTGGCCGCGGCCGCCGCCGCCCTGCTCGTCACCCTGCTCGTGCTCCACGCCACGGCCCCCCTGCTGCGCCTGACCCAGGCCGTGGTGCAGGCCTCCGAAACCGAGACCCCGGAGGAATTCCCCGTGCCTCCGGCAGGCCGCGAGGGCGACGCCATCGGCGCGGCCGTGAACCGCATGGTGGCGGCCCTGCGACTCCAGATCGAGGAAATCCGCATCCGGGACAAGACCATCCACGATCAGAGCCTGAACCAGCGGGTGGCCCCGGCCGAGGGCGGCCCGGCCCAGGATTCCGGCCCCAACCCCGTGCCCGGCATCCTGGGTTCCGGCCCCAGGCTGGAGGCCCTGCGCTCGGACATCCTCAAGGCCGCGCGGGTGGACGTGGACGTGCTCATCCTGGGCGAAACCGGCACGGGCAAGCAGCTGGCCGCAGAGGCCATCCACAACCTGAGCGGCCGTGCCAACAAGCCCTTCATCTCCATCAACTGCGGGGCGCTCGACGAGAACCTGCTCCTGGACACCCTGTTCGGCCACGTGAAGGGGGCCTTCACCGAGGCCAAGACCGACCGCAAGGGCGCGTTCCTGGAAGCCGACGGCGGCACCCTGTTCCTGGATGAGATCCAGTCCGCCTCGCCCAAGGTCCAGCAGGCCCTGCTGCGGGCCGTGGCCATGCGCAAGATCAAGCCCCTGGGCAGCGACTCCGAGATCGGCGTGGACGTGCGCCTGGTGGCCGCCACCAACGCCGATCTCACGGACCTTATCGACCGCCGCCTGTTCCGCGAGGACCTCTATTTCCGGCTCAAGGTCATCACCCTGCACACCCCGGCCCTGCGCGAGCACAAGGAGAACATCCCGGCCCTGGCCCTGGCCTACCTGCGCCAGGCCGAATCCCTGGTGAACAAGCAGGGCCTGGCCCTGTCCCGCGGGGCGCTGGAGAAGATGAAGGCCTATTCCTGGCCCGGCAACATCCGCGAGCTCATCAACTGCATCACCCGGGCCGCGGTCATGGCGGAGGGCGACCTGATCCTGGCCGAGGACGTGCGCCTGGAGGACGAGAACCGTGTCCAGCCGCCTGCGGACGGCTCGCGGGTGCGGCCCAGCCCGGGCGGCGAGATCCGGCCGCCCGCCCCGCCCGAGTCCCTGGAAGGGCTGCTGCCCGAGGGCGTGCGGCTCACCCCGCGCCAGCAGAAGGCCCTGCCCCTGCTGGCCGCCCGCGGCGAGATCACCCGCAACGGCTACCAGGAGCTGGTGGGCGGAGACCTGCCCTCGCGCACGGCCATCTACGACCTGCAGGACCTGGTGAAAAAGGGCGTGCTGCGCCGTGAGGGCCGCGGCCCGGCCACGCGCTACGTGCTCAACGCGCGGAACAGGGGCTAGGGGAGGGGATATGCTGGGCTGGCTTTTCAAGCGCCGCGCCAAGGACCCCCGCCAGGCCGCAGGCCTGTTCAAGGTCAAGTACGGCCAGTTCAAGGCCCTGCTGGAGTCCAACTCCGAGCTCTTGCAGCTCATCACGGACCTGGAGCAGAAGCTCTCGGGCGGCACGGTCTTCGGCATGGCCTACGTGCGTTCCCAGTCCTCGCGCATCGTGTTCCACGCCGTGCGCATGGTGAACAACTTCGACGGGCTTTCGGCCGGGCGCCACCCGGCCCTGCGCCAGGTCATGGAGGACCTGCGCCAAAAGATCGCGTCCCTGGCCGAGATCAAGCGCCAGGAGACGGACGCGCCCTTCGTCCTGCCCTATTCGCAGATCACCCGCGAGCTGGTGGACAGCGTGGGCGGCAAGAACGCCAACCTGGGCGAGATCGCGGGCCGGGCCGGGCTGCCCATCCCGGACGGCTTCGCCATCACCACCGCGGGCTACGAGGCCTTCATGCGTCACGGCGGCTTCCTGGACGAGGTCAAGCGCCTGGAGATGGAGGTGGACCCGGCCGAGCCCGAGACCATGGTGGCGGCCAGCGAGGGCATCCAGCGCCTGTTCCTCTCGGCCGACGCGCCCGCGCCCCTGGCCGAGGCCATCCTGGCGGCCTACGAGGCCCTCTGCGCCCGCCGCAAGGCCGGCCCCGGGGGCCTGCCCATCTCCATGCGCAGCAGCGCCATCGGCGAGGACTCGGAGCTCTCCTTCGCGGGCCAGTACCTCTCCGTGCTCAACGTGCGGCCCGACCGCATCCTGGACAACTACCGCCGCATCCTGGCCAGCCTGTTCACGCCCCGGGCCATCTCCTACCGCCTGCACAAGGGCATCCCGGCCGAGGACATCGCCATGAGCGTGGCCTGCCTGGAGATGGTGGAGGCCGTGGCCAGCGGGGTCATGTACTCGCGCCACCCCTTCGACCTCCTGGACGAGAACGTGCTCATCAACGCGGTCTGGGGCCTGGGCCCCTACGCCGTGGACGGGGTGGTGACCCCGGACGTGCTGCGGCTCACCAAGGAGGACGAGCCCCGGCTCCTGGAGGCCCGCATCGCGCGCAAGGACCGCCGCCTGGTGGCCCGGCCCGGCGGGGTCCTGGAGGACGAAACCCTGCCCGAGGCCGAGGCGCTCACACCCTGCCTGAGCGAGGACCAGGCCCGGCTCCTGGCCTCCTACGCCGTGCGCCTGGAGCGCCACTACCGCTGCCCCCAGGACATCGAGTGGGCCCTGGACCGCGAAGGCCGCCTCGTGCTGCTCCAGGCCAGGCCCCTGAAGGCCGAGGCCGGGGACGGCCAGCGGCCCGTCGCCGGGGCCGTGCCGGGCTACGAGGTGCTCCTGGAGGGCGGCGACGCGGCCTGCCCGGGCGTGGGCGCAGGCCCGGTGCGCCACGTCTGGCCGGACAGCGACCTCACCGGCTTTCCCCAGGGCGCGGTGCTGGTGGCCGAGCACTCCTCGCCCAAGTACGCCCTCATCCTCCAGCGCGCCCAGGCCGTGGTCACCAACGCGGGCAGCGTCACCGGCCACATGGCCTCCCTGGCCCGGGAGTACCACGTGCCCTCCCTGCTCAACACGGGCACGGCCACGGACCTGCTCAAGGAGGGCCAGGTGGTCACGGTGGACGCCTTCTCCGGCCGGGTTTACCGGGGCGAGGTGCCGGAGCTGCTGCGCCTGCGCCACGACCGCTCGGACTTCATGAAGGACACCCCAGTCTATGCCACGCTCAAGCGCCTGGCCGAGCTGGTGGCGCCCCTGAACCTCACGGACCCGCGCGCCCCGGATTTCAACCCCGCGGGCTGCCGCACCGTGCACGACGTGATGCGCCTCATCCACGAGCTGTCCTACGGCGAGATGTTCCAGATCAGCGATCTGGCCACGGACCGCGGCACCTTCGCCGTGCAGCTCACCTCCCCCCTGCCCCTGGACCTCTACGTCATCGACCTGGGCGGCGGCCTGGAGGAGTCCCGCAGCTGGGGCCGCCGGGTGCGGCCCGAGCAGGTCACCTCGGCCCCGTTCAAGGCCCTGCTGGCGGGCATGCTCCTGCCCGAGCTGCGCCACTCCGAGCCCCGGCCCGTGGACCTGCGCGGATTCTTCTCGGTCATGGGCGAGCAGATGCTCTCCGGCCCCCAGGCCGGGGGCCAGCGCTTCGGGGACAAGAGCTACGCCATCGTCTCGGACAAGTACCTGAACTTCAGCTCGCGGGTGGGCTACCACTACAGCATCCTGGACGCCTACTGCGGGCTTACCGTGAACAAGAACTACGTGAACTTCCAGTTCAAGGGCGGAGCGGCCGACGACGTGCGCAAGAACCGCCGCGTGCGGGCCATCGCGCGCATCCTGGAGGAGTACGACTTCAACGTGGAGGTCACGGGCGACCGGGTGATGGCGCGTTTCCAGAAATACGACGCCCAGGCCACAAGCGAACGTCTGGACATGCTGGGCAGGCTGCTCATCTTCACCCGCCAGATGGACATGCTCATGGTCAACGAGGCCAGCGTGCAGCGGGTTTCGCAGTGTTTCCTGGACGGGAACTACCACTACGAGCAGAATGGTCCGTCCTGCCCCACGTGAGACGCCCCGCCGAAGGATGCGCGTTGGTTGCAGCAACGCGGCCGGCGCGGATTTTTCAACGGCCTGCTAGCGGCAGCTGAAGAAGGCCGTGTAGCCGCCGTCCATGGCCAGACCCGCGCGGCGGATCTCCGGGTCCAGGAGGTTCTCGTTGTGGCCCGGCGAGTCGCGCCAGCCCTCGAACTGCCGTTTCGCCGCGGGCTCGGGCCAGAGCAGGCCCGCGTTCTCCACGCAGTGGTTGGAGCCCGCGCGGTCGAAGCGTTCGTCAAACCCGTCGTGGGAGAGCCGTTTCGCGGCGCGCATGGCCCGGGCCTGCTCCAGGGCCAGGGCGTCCAGGCGGGCGTCGCGGCGCAGCGCGTCCAGGCCGTGCTCCTGGCGCCAGGCGTTGATGCGGGTCAGCAGCTCGTCCTCGAATTCGCCGCAGCGGGCCGCGGCCGGGATCAGGACCAGAACCAGAGCCAGAACAAGCGCGCGCATCACAGCCCCAGCTTGGGCTTGAGCGCGGCCCAGACCTCGTCCGGCGTGATCTCGCGCATGCAGTCGTGGTGCCCGAGCGGGCAGCGTTTGTGGCCGTGCAGGCCGCAGGGGCGGCAGGGCAGTTTGCGCTCCAGGACCGTGGAGCCCGCGCCGCGCGGGAAAAATCCCAGGTCCCGCGTGGTGGGGCCGAACAGGGCCACCAGGGGCGTACCCTGGACCCAGGCCAGGTGCATGGGGCCGGAGTCGTTGGTCAGGTAGGCCCGGGCCCGGCCCAGGACCGCGGCCAGCTCGGGCAGGGAGAGCCGCCCGGCCAGGTCCAGGGTGCGCTCGCGGGCCAGGGGCGAGGACCAGTCGCCCACGGCCCGGGCCACGCCCTCCTCGCCCGGACCGGCCAGGAGCAGGATGCGCGCCCCGGCCTCGGCGGCCAGGTCCAGGACCCGGCTGAAAAACTCCACGGGCCAGCGCTTGGTGGGCCAGACCGAGCCCGGGTGCACGGCCAGCACCGGACCGTCCCCCGCGGGCAGCTCCTGTTCCCAGAGCACGGCGGCCCGCTCCAGGGCGGCCGGGGGCAGCACGAGCCGGGCCTGGGGCGCCGGTCCTTCGATGCCCAGAGGCCTGGCCAGCTGCATGAGCCGCTCGATCTCGGCCAGCTCGCGGAAGCGGCGGGGCACGGTCTCGGTGTAGGCCAGGCGGTTGAACCAGGGCCGGTCGTAGCCGATGCGGCGCGGGATGCCGGAAAAGGCGGCCACCAGGGCGCTGCGCAGGCTGGCATGGGCCGAGAGCCAGAGGTCGAAGGCCTGGTCCGAGATGCCGCGGGCCTGGCAGAAGGCGCTGCCCAGGCCGCGCTGGCGGCCGCGCTTGGCGAAGCCGTGGGTTGCGGCGAGCTCGGGCTGGGCCGCGAACAGGCCTTCCAGCCCGGCGCGCACGAAGAAGTGGATCTCGGCCCGGGGAAAGCGCTCCCGCAGGGCCGCGAGGAGCGGCAGGGTGAGCACGGCGTCGCCCAGGAAGGCGGTCTGCCAGACCCCGATGCGGGCGGGTTCGCTCACGGCTTGATCTCCCGGCCCGAGGCCGGTATTGCCAAAGAATCGGAGGCGGCCATGAAGTACATCTTGTTCGAGGATTTCTCCGGCGATCCGGTGCCCATCATCTTCCCCAACCGCATCGACTTCGCCGAGTTCCGGGAGCAGATCCCCTACGCCAAGGTCCTGTCCGCGGGCTACGTGCAGATGCGCGGCGCGGCCTTTGCCTGCCACGGCGAGTCCAAGGGCCTGCAGACCGGCTCCCGTCCCGAGGACGCGGCCATCATCCAGGAAAAGCTCCAGAATCCCGAAGCCTGAAACACCCGGGGCCGC
>JAWRKD010000149.1:0-7134 GCA_040307135.1 Desulfovibrionaceae bacterium | reverse complement strand
TTCCGCGCACGCCATCGCCGACCTTCCCGGCGACGGCGTGCGCGGCCGCGTCACCATCGGCACCCGGCAACAGGGCGAGTCCGTGGAGATCCGCATCAGCGACACCGGCGCGGGCATCCCGCCGGAGAACCTGGAGCGCATTTTCGATCCCTTCTTCACCACCAAGCCGGTGGGCAAGGGCACCGGCCAGGGCCTGACCATCGCCCACGACATCGTGGTCAACAAGCACGGAGGCAGCATCGACGTGGAATCCGAGGTGGGACGGGGCACGACCTTCACGGTCCGGCTGCCCCTGGAGACGACGGAACAGGAAGGCGGAGCATGAAGAACATCCTTTTCGTGGACGATGACGAGCAGTTCCTCGACGGACTCAAGGTACTCCTGCACCGCCGCCGCAGGGAGTGGGACATGCATTTCGCGGCCAACGCCCGCGAGGCCCTGGACATCATGTCCAGCCAGGAGTTCGACATCGTGGTGGCGGACATGCGCATGCCCGGCATGAGCGGGGCCGACCTGCTCTCCGAGGTCCAGCGGCTCCAGCCCGGGGCCGTGCGCATCATCCTTTCGGGCTATTCCGAACTGCGCGCCTCGTACAAGGCGGCCAAGCCCGCGCACCAGTTCCTGAGCAAGCCCTGCCGGTTCGAGGACCTGGTGGCGGCCATCGAGCGGGTCATCCGCCTGCAGCGCGTGCTGAGCGATCCCGGCGTGCGCCAGACCGTCTCGGGCATCGGCGCCCTGCCCGCCCTGCCGGACGCCTACATCCGCATCCAGGAGGAACTGCGCAAGCCCGAGCCCTCCATCCAGGTGCTGGGCGACCTGGTGGCCCGGGACGTGGGCATCTCGGCCACCCTGCTCAAGCTGGCGAACTCCTCCTTCTTCGGCTTCTTCCAGAACGTGACCAGTCCGCGCCGGGCCGTGACCCTGCTCGGCACCGAGACCCTCAAGGGCCTGGTGCTGGGGGCCCACCTCCTGGCCGGACTGGACCTGGCCCAGTTCGCGCCCTTCGCCCTGGAGCGGCTCTGGGACCACAGCCTGCGCACGGCCGACTTCGCCCGGCGCATCGCAGAGGCCGAGGGCCTGGCCCGCTCCGAACAGGAGGAGTGCTGGTGCGCCGGGCTGCTGCACGACACGGGCAAGCTCGTCCTGGCCACGGAGCGCAA
Organism: Desulfovibrionaceae bacterium; assembly: GCA_040307135.1. Lineage (GTDB taxonomy): Bacteria > Desulfobacterota > Desulfovibrionia > Desulfovibrionales > Desulfovibrionaceae > Aminidesulfovibrio. The sequence continues at coordinate 5,974 of JAWRKD010000149.1, read as the reverse complement.
GGCGGACTATGTGCGCGTCCTGGACGAGACCCTGCGCGGCAAGCCGCTGGTGGAGGCCGAGCGCAGCCTCGTCGGTTCGAGCCACGCCGAGATCGGCGCCTTTCTCCTGGGGCTCTGGGGCGTATCCGAGAACGTGGTGGAGGCGGTCTTCGATCACCACAGCCTGGGGCGTTCGGGCCTGTCCGGATTCTTTCCGGCCGTGGCCGTGCACGTGGCCGACCGCCTGGAACACGAGCAGGCCGGAGAGGCCGACGCCGGGCTCTACCCGCCCCTGGACTCGGCTTGGCTGGAGGGCCAGGGGCTGGCGGAACGGCTCACCGTCTGGATCGAGGCCTGCAAGGAGACGGCCGGGGAGGCATCCATATGAGGGAGAAGATCCTCTTCGTGGACGACGAGGTGCATATCCTGGATTCGTTCCGCGTGGGCCTGCGCAAGGACTACGACGTGGACACGGCCATGGGGCCGGAGGTGGGCCTGTCCAAGATCCGCGACTCCGGTCCCTATCCCGTGGTGGTCTCGGACCTGAAGATGCCGGGCATGGACGGCATCGACTTTCTCATCAAGGTCAAGGAGGCCTCGCCCAACACCGTGCGCATCATGCTCACCGGCCACGGCGACTTCGACAAGGCCATGGACGCGGTGAATCGCGGCCACATCTTCCGCTTCCTCCAGAAGCCCTGCCCCACGGACATCCTCAAGTCCGCGCTGGAGGACGGCCTGCGGCAGTACCGGCTCATCCTGGCCGAACGCGACCTGCTCCAGAAGACGCTGCGGGGCACCATCGAGCTGGTCAACGAGATCCTGGCCCTGGTCAATCCCGAGGCCTTTGGCCGCTCCCAGCGCATCGTGCGCTACGTGAAGTTCATGGTCCAGCAGAAGAAGCTCAAGGACGGCTGGCGGTACGAGGTGGCGGCCATGCTCTCCCAGGTGGGCTGCCTGACCCTGCCTGAGACGACCCTGGAGAAGATCCACGCCGGCACGGAACTCAGCAAGGAGGAGATGCAGCTCTTCGAGATGCATCCGCTCATCGGCTCGAGCCTTTTGGGCAAGGTGCCGCGCATGGAGGAGGTGGCCCGCATGGTGGCCTACCAGGAGAAGGGCTTCGACGGCACGGGCGTGCCGCGCGACACGGTGCAGGGTCAGGACATTCCCCTGGGCGCGCGCATGCTCAAGATCGTGCTGGACTACGACGCGGCTCTCTCCCATCTCGGCAATCCGGCCAAGGCCTTCCTGGCTGTGGAAGCCCGGCGGGAGCGTTACGATCCGGAACTGCTCTACCTCCTGGAGGCCTGCCTGGGCGTGGAGGCGCGCTACCAGGTGCGCGAGGTGTCCCTGGACGGCTTGCGCGAGGGCATGCTGCTCAATGCGGACGTGCTCTCCGCCGACGGCGTGCTCGTGGCCCGCAACGGCGCGGAGGTCACCAGCGCCCTGTTCAGCAGGCTGGAGGCCTTCTCCTCCATGGTCGGCATCGAGAAGCGCTTCAGCGTCCTGGTGCCGGTCGCGCCGGACCAATAACATTCCTCCGCCCTTGCCCTCGGCCGCCGAGGCCCGTATGATCGTCGCGGCGGCCGGGGGACGGCCGCCTTCTGATCGACAGTGCGGGGGGCACGCCATGATTCTTCTGGATGGCAAGAAGGTGGCCCAGGACATGCGGGCCGAGATCCGCGAGGAGGTCGAGGTCCTCAAGGGACGCTACGGCCGGGCCCCAGGGCTGGCCGTGATCCTGGTGGGCCAGGACCCGGCCTCCCAGGTTTATGTGCGCAACAAGGAGCGGGCCTGCGCCGAGGCCGGCATCCTGTCCATGCCCTTCCACCTGCCCGAAACCACCTCGCAGAACGAGCTGGAGGGACTCATCCAGCGGCTCAACCGCGACGTGGCCGTGGACGGCGTCCTGCTTCAGCTGCCCTTGCCCGCGGGCCTGGACAGCCAGCGCTGCCTGGAGCTCATCGACCCGGGCAAGGACGTGGACGGCTTCCATCCCGTGAACGTGGGCAAACTCACCCTGGGTCTGCCCGGGTTCCGCTCCTGCACCCCGGCCGGGGTGATGGAGCTGCTGCGGCGCTACAACCTCTCGCCTGCTTGCAAGAAGGCCGTGGTGGTGGGACGCAGCAACATCGTGGGCAAGCCCCTGGCCCTCATGCTCGGCCAGAGCGGAGCCTGCGCCAACGCCACGGTGACGCTCTGCCATTCGGGCACCGCAGACCTCTGCGCCGAGTGCCGCGAGGCCGACTTCCTGTTCGTGGCCGTGGGCCGCCCGCGCTTCATCACCGGCGACATGGTCAAGCCCGGCGCGGTAGTGGTGGACGTGGGCATCAACCGTACCGAGCAGGGCCTGGTGGGCGATTGCGACTTCGAGAGCGTGGCCAAGGTGGCCGCGGCCCTGACCCCGGTGCCCGGCGGCGTGGGACCCATGACCATCGCCCAACTGCTCAAGAATACAATCGACGGCTACAAGGCCCACGTGGGCGTGCAGGAGTGAGCATGAAGGAACGGATTCTCGTCACCGGCGCCACCGGCAACATCGGCCGCGAACTGGTGCGCATCCTGGCCGAGCGCGGCGCGGCAGTGACAGCGGGCGTGACCTCCGAGGACAAGGCCAAGGCCCTGGAGGCCCAGGGCGTGGCCGCCGAGGTCTTCAGCTTTTCCGACGACGAATCGCTCAAGCGGGTCATGGAGGGCAAGAAGCGGCTCTTCCTGCTCGTGCCCTTCCAGGAGGGCATGAAGCGCTGGGGCCTGAACGCCCTGGCCGCGGCCCGCGCCGCGGGCGTGGAGCACGTGGTCCGCTCCTCCGGCCTTCTGGCCGACATCGACGCCCATTTCCAGCTGGGCAAGGTGCACGGCGGCATCGACGACGCCCTGGAGAAGAGCGGGCTGCCCTTCACCATCCTGCGTCCCAATTCCTTCATGCAGAACTACGTGCAGTTCCACGGCGCCGAGGTCCGCGCCCAGGGCCGCTTTTCCGCGCCCGAGGCCGACGCCCGCGTGAGCCTGATCGACGCCCGCGACATCGCGGCCTGCGCCGCGTCCGTGCTGCTCGATCCCGTGGAGCACGCGGGCCGGACCTATCTGCTCACCGGACCCGAGGCCCTGTCCTGCGCGGACATCGCCGCGCTGCTCTCCGAGCAGGCCGGGCGCGCCATCGCCTACCGCCCGCTGTCCGAGGAGCAGGCCCGCGAGGCCTGGCTGGCGGCCGGGCTGCCGGAGTGGAACGTGAACATGCTTCTGGGCTTGGCCCGGCAGGTGCGCGAGGGCGTCATGGCCCTGGTCACCGGCGCGGTGAAACATCTCGCGGACCGCGATCCCATCCCCTTCCGCCAGTTCGCCCGCGACTTCCGCCGCAGCTGGAGCTGACTAGCGGGGCAGGGGCAGGTCGAGCATGTCGTAGCCCTGCCAGCCAGGACCATCGAAATGCCACCACTCCGTGGGCAGGGGTTCAAAGCCCTGGGCCGCCATGGCCGCCTCCAGGACGCCGCGGTTCCTGATCGCCTCGGCCGAGGCCCCCTGGTAGTCGCGGTGGGCCTTTTCCGTGAAGTCGTCGAAGCCCGAGGGCATGGGCAGCTCCTCTCCGCGCGCGTCCACCAGGCCCACGTCCACCGCCGCGCCGCGGTTGTGCTTGGAGCCCAACACGATCACGCCGTCCTTCTTCTCCGGCCGCGCCACGTAGCGCTCGTCCGGCACGATGGCCCAGAAGCGCTCCTGCACCGAGAACGGGCGGTAGCAGTCGTAGAGCTTGAGGCCGAGTCCCTGCTTGCGCAGCTCGGCCTGGACCGCCAGCAGGCGCTTGGCGATGTCGGCGCGCAGGAAGCAGCGGCCCGAGGGATAGACCGCCTGGCCGCTGAAGTTGTTGGCGGTGGCGTAGCGCATGTCCAGCACCAGGGTCTTGTCCAGGCTGGAAGGCTCCACGAACCCGGCCTGGCGCAGGGCCTTTTCCGCGTCGGACTGGGCCAGTGCCGCGGCGCACAGCGCGAGCAGCATGAGGCAGGCGAGGAGGATGCGGTACATGGGCGTTCTCCTGTTTCCTCCCTGTTGACTCAAGTCCGCCACGCGGTCAACGTCCCTGCGCACGAACGTACAAGACCACGGCGGCCGGGGCTTGCTAGGACAGGAGCAGCGGCATACCTTCAACCCGGGAGAATCCCATGACCTCGCTGCTCGCCTCTTTTTGCGACGGAACCGTGGCCTGCGCGGACGGCTGCGTCCCCTCCTCGGACCTGACCTGGAACGCGCATCCCGCGTTCCACGGCGTGGCCCTCAAACATCTCGTGCCGGGCCGGGTGAGCGGTGGACGCTTCAGCGTGCACCTGGTGCGCGTGGACGGCGGTTGCTCCCTGCGCGAACACGCGCACCAGGAGAACTGGGAGTTGCACCAGGTGGTGGAGGGTGCGGGCGTGTGTCGTTTCGCCGGGCAGAGCGTGACCTACGCGCCGGGCGTCTGCGGCGTGCTGCCCGCGGGCGTGGCCCACGAGGTCCAGGCCGGTCCGGACGGGCTCTGCCTGCTGGCCGTGTTCACGCCCGCGCTCGTGTAGGAGAGAGATGGCGCCCCGCGGAACACTCGGCTTCCTGCGCGCCGGCGCATTGCCCGGCCTCACGCTGGTCTGCGCGCGCGGCGCGGAGAAGAACGTCGCGCGCCACATGCATGCCTCGCTCTGCTTCGGTCTCGTGCTCGAGGGACGCCGCACGCTCGTGCTGGACAACGTCGAGCACGAGGCCGCGGCAGGCGACGTGCTCGTGCTGGAGCCCGGCCGCGCGCACGCCGTGCGCGTGCCGGAAGCCTGTTCCCATCTCATGTTCAGCCTGCGGGAAAACGCTGCGCGGCAATGCTTCGCACGCATCGGCAACGGGCAGGAAACGCTGCCGCGCTTCCCGCGTCCCGTGCTCCGCGACACGCACCTCGCGCACCTGCTCCACGATCTCGCCGAGTCCCTGCGCGGGGATGAAATCCTGGAGCAGCAGTCCCTGTTCTGGCAGGTCATGGCCGCGCTGGCGCAACATGGTGAAGTCCGGGAATTCACTTCTCGCGGGCCTTCGCTGCCGGTCGCCAGGATCATGGAGATCTTCGGGCAGCGCCTTGCGGAGAACGTGACGCTCTCCGATTTGGCGCGGGCCTGCGCGCTGGACGAGTGGTCTCTCTGCCGTCTCTGCGTGCGCGAGACAGGTCTTCCGCCGCACGCCTTGCTCCTGCACCTGCGTCTGGCGCAGGCCAGGGAATTGTTGTCTCGCGGGCATTCCGTGGCAGAAGCGGCGGTCGCCTGCGGCTTCTTCGACCAGAGTCATCTGCATCGCCATTTCGTGCGACAGGTGGGCATGACGCCCGGTCAATACGCTGCCGCATTCCGTTGAAATGCTCCCGCAAGGTGCGGCGCGCAAGGATCGGAATGCATTTTTTTGTGCAACATTCCTGCATTGAAAATTGCACTGCGATGGGCATGAATAAAGGATTCCCCGTCTTCTGCTCCGGCGTGGCGGCGCGCTGTCGCGGCTTGCTGTGTGTGGATTCTCTTGTATTTTTCCAAAAATAATGTATCGCGTTTCGAAACAGGAGGTGCACGATGCCTTCGATGAAACCGACGGAGAATGCCATGAGCACGACGCCGACCGAGTCCAAGGAGCCTGCCGCGCCGAAGAAGGCCGCCGCCAAGAAGGCTGCGCCGAAGAAGGCCGCGCCGAAGAAGGCCGCTGCCAAGAAGGCCGCGCCGAAGAAGGCCGCTGCCAAGAAGGCCGCCCCGAAGAAGGCTGCTGCGCCCAAGAAGGCCGCTGCCAAGAAGGCCGCCCCGAAGAAGGCTGCTGCGCCGAAGAAGGCTGCTGCGCCGAAGAAGGCCGCCGCCAAGAAGGCTGCGCCGAAGAAGGCCGCCCCGAAGAAGGCTGCTGCGCCCAAGAAGGCCGCTGTGAAGAAGGCTGCGCCGAAGAAGGCCGCGCCGAAGAAGGCTGCCGAACCGGCCAAGTAGAGAAGAATTTTTCCCGGGCACCGGGAGGA
>JAWRKD010000148.1:0-27730 GCA_040307135.1 Desulfovibrionaceae bacterium | reverse complement strand
CCCCGGCCGCCGCGGCTTCAAGGTTGGAAAAAGCTGGGGAAGAACGTCAGCGGCTGCAGGCGTTGCGCAGCAGGGCGATGGTCTCGGCGATGCCGGTCTCGATGCTGCCAGTGGGCTCGAAGCCGGTGGCCTTGAACTTCTCGCAGGCCACGTTGTAGGAGAGCTGGTTCATGATCTTGTGATCGACGAAGCCGATCTTCAGGTCGGGCACGTGCTTCTGGATGGTGTCCACCACGTTGCGCACGGTCAGGTTGTGCGTCAGCACGTTGTATATCTCGCCGTCGTACAGCCCCTTCTCCATGATGTGCAGGATGGCGCGCACTCCGTCCGCCAGATCCAGGTACGGCCGCTTCTGGTCGTAGGCCGAGGTCCAGACCGTGATCGGCTGGCCGAGCACGGCCTGCCAGCAGAACTTGTTCACCGCGGTGTGGAAACGCATGCCGCGCGACACGCCGAAGATGGTGCCGAAGCGGCAGACCACGTTCTTCAGGCCCTGCTCCTCGAACATCCGGCGCAGGAGCTTCTCCTCGCGGATCTTGGTCTCGGCATACGGGCTCTGGGGCTTGAGCTCGTCCTCGGTGCAGTTCTCGTCCACGATGTCCTTCTGCGTGCCATAGACGGACGTGGAGGACAGGTGGATCAGCGGCGCGTTCACGGCCAGGCAGGCCTCGGCCACGCGCCTGGTGCACTCGTAGTTCTCCTTCTCCACCCGGTCGGCGATCTCGAAGCTGCCAGCCGCGTTGGTGATGGCCGCCAGATGCATGACCACGTCGGCCCCCTCGAACAGGGCCGCGAGGTCGCAGGTCATGACGTCGCCCTCGACGAAACGGTAGCGGGCCGTGTCCGGGAGGTCGAACAGGGACGGGTAGCGCTGCACCGCCATGTTGTCGATCATGGTGATGGTTGCGCCGGGAAATGCCTCGGGCAGGTCGCGGATCAGCTTGGAGCCGATGTGCCCGAGGGCGCCGGTGACAGCAATCTTCATATCTACCTCAGATAGTGTTCGAGGCGGGGCGCATAATACTCCCGCGTCAGTTCCAGGCCGTCGGCCATGCTGGTCGTCGGCTTCCAGCCGAGTGCCTCTTTGATCTTGGCGTTGCTGATGATGGCGTCGCCGAAATCGATGCGCTTGCGCTGCTCCGGCCAGGGCACGTAGGTCACGCTGCCCGAGCGCATGTGCCGCACCGTGGCCTCGGCGATCTCGCCCACCGAATAGTGCTCGTCGCCCACGGCGAAATACGTCTCGCCCAGGCTGCACGGGGTGGTCGCGGCCATGACCAGAGCCTCGCAGGCGTCCGTGACGTAGAGCACGTTGCGCAGTTGCTTGCCGTCGCCGAATACGGTGATGGGCTTGTTCTGCAGGGCCAGGCCGATGAAGAAGTTGTTGAAGGTGAATTCCGGGCTGTGGATGGAGGCGTACGGCCCGAAGGTGTTCGAAAGCCGGACCACCGAGGCGCAGATGCCGTAGGTCCGCGCATAGATGAGCACGTATTTCTCGGACACGGACTTGTTGGCGGAATAGATGTCCGTGGGGAACTCGGGATGGCGCTCGTCCGCCGGGGTGTACTGCAGGGGGCCGAGCTGCGTGCTGGTGCCCACGTGCACGAACTGCATCTCCGGGTTGAAGCGCCGGGTGGCCTCCAGCAGGTTGATGACCCCGCGCGAGTTCACGTCCGAATCCAGCCAGGGTTCGCGCATGGAGAAGGGATGCGAGGTGGAGGCCGCGCAGTTGAAGAGAATGTCCTTGCCCATGACGCGGTCCGTGAGCTGGTCGAAATTCTGGATGTCGTGGAAGGCCAGCTCCACCTCATCCTTGACGTCCTGCACGTTGTACAGCCTGCCGCCCGAGCGGGGGTCCAGGTTGTCGTAGATGGTCACCGCAGCCCCCAGGCGCAGGCAGAGCCGCACCAGGTTGGCGCCGATGAACCCGAGTCCGCCGGTGATCAGGACCTTCTTGCCGTCCAGCCGAGGTAGCGTGTTCGCGCTCATGCCTTCTCCCGTACGTAGGCCGCCTGCCAGTAGAAGCTCCAGGGACGCCCGCCGCCCTGGTCCACACAGCGCCATTCCGGGCCGGGAGCATAGGCCTCCACGAACTTGAGGGCCTGCTTCCGGACCGCGGCGTTGTCATAAATGTCAATGATATCGCGAAGGATGCCGCTCTTCAAGGCCAGCCGGACGGCCTCTGCGCCGTCATGGTGCCCGTCCAGGGACTTGTCCAGGTACTTGCCCACGGGGTTCTTGGAGAAGAATCCGGCGCAGTGGCTGCGGATGTAGTCCAGATAGAAATGGACGATCTCTGCGTCCATCTCCGCGAAGGAGTCGATGTTCAGGCAGCAGTCGAAGGATTTCGCGTCGAGGCTGTCGAATTCCTCCACCGGAACGAAGCGCAGCCGGGCGAAGGCCGCGGCCGGGAGCACGCGCTCCAGGTAGCGTTTCGCCAGGACCAGGGCCTTGTCCAGGTCCACGATGACGTATTCCGCGATGGCGTGGTTGGCCAGCAAGGTGTGCGCGGTGCGCCCGTATCCGGCGCCGATCTCCAGCACCGCAGCGTCCGCGAAGCGGAAGTGGCGCTCCATGAAGCCCACCTCGAAGACCGCCTGGAGATAGTCCAGGCAGACCAGCTCCCCGTCGTAGGTGATGGCGTAGGGGGCCCCCACGTCACGATTGCCCACCGCACGCAGCAGTTCCCACTGGCGGGGGGTCAGGTGCTCGCAGAGGTTGAAGATGAGCTCCTTCAGGAAGCGGACCCCATTCTTCGCCGGATCCCAGATGGCCAGCTTGTGGTTGGCGGCCCCGGACTTGAAGGTCTCCAGGGACAGGCTTGCGGCGTCCTGCAGGGACGTCTCGTTGATGCGCTGCCATTGCGAACTGGGGCTGGGCTTGGTCATAGGCTCCTTCCTTCCCGCGCCATGAAGAATGCGATCGTTCGGTCGATGCCCTGGGCCAGATCCACGCGGGGCATCCAGCCCGTCGGTTCCGAGAAGGCCCTGACATCGGCCACGAAATTCCGTTTCTCGATGATCGACAGCCCGTTGGGCGGGGCGACGTGGATCACTTCCGGCCGGACCCCGGCCACCGCCGCCAGCCGCTCGGCCACCAGCTCCAGCGCGTCGCAGATGCTGGTGCCCACCCCGGAGCCGATCACGTAGTGCCCGCCCGCAAGGGTTTCGGCCCCTGCCAGGGCCACGGCGAAGGCCTCCACGGTGTCCTCGATGTACAGGTAGTCGCGGATCTCCCGCCCCTGGCCATAGACCGTCAGGGCCTCCCCGCCGAGCCCCCGGACGATCATCATGTTCAGGATGCCCCGGTCTGGCCTGCTGCTGCGCGGGCCGGGCCCATAGATGTTGGTCAGGCGCAGGCTGACGCCCCGCACGATCCCTTCCGCGCTGAAGAACTTGAGGTAGTGTTCGGCCAGCAGCTTATGCGTGTCGTAGATGGTCACGGGGTTGTCCGGATGCTCCGGCCCCACGGGAGAGGTGCGCGGCATGCCGCAGGCCGTGGAGGTCCCGGCCAGGACCACGGCAGGGCGCAGCCCCAGCTCCCTGCAGGCACAGAGCAGGGTCAGCAGCGGCCGGGCGTTGAGCTCGAAATCCGCGTGCGGATCGAGCGCCGCCCTGTAGGTGCTCGTCTGCGCGGCCAGGTGCACCACGCCGTCCACGCCCTCCAGGGCCCGCTTCCAGGCCTCGGGATCGGCCAGCCCGCCCTGCACGTCGCGCACGTCGAGCCCCTCCCCCAGGGGGGGCAGCCCGGCGCGGCTCCAGCGCACGAGGCCGCATCCCAGCCCGGCCAGACGCCGGGCGAGATTGCTGCCGATGTAGCCGGACGCGCCCGTGAGCAGCACCCGCTTGCCGGCCAGGGATTCCGGGGAAGGGCGCTGTTCCATGCTATTTGATCGCCGGCCCCTTGAGCCAGTCGAAATCGATCCCCGGGTCGTTGTAGGCGATCCGGATTTCGTCGTCGGGGTTGTAGGTGTGCGAGGTCACGTAGAACAGGTTCACCGGCCCCTGCACGGTCTTGCAGCCGTGGGCGATGCCCGGCGGAATCTTCAGGATGCGGGCCTGCTGGTAGTCGCCCATGAGGAAGTCCATGGTCTGCTTGCAGGTGGGCGAATCCTGGCGCAGGTCGCAGAGCCCGACCCGGAGCACGCCCGTGGCCACATACCACCAGTCGGTCTGGATGTTGTGGTAGTGCCAGGCCTTGACCACCCCGTCGAACATGAGCGAGTGGCTCCACTGGCCGAAACCGGCCGCGAAGATGCCGTCGCTCGCCCGGATCAGCTCCCGGAAGAAGCCCCGGTCGTCGTGGTTGGTCACCAGTTCCTTGAATTCGATACCCTGGATCATATGCCGTCCTTTGCGGGGACAAAGAGCATGTGGCAGGCCCGGCGCAGCTTGTGGCTGTCCGGGAAGTTCTCCTGCGGAAGCTCCTGTTCCTGCCCGAGGAAGGTGCCCAGAAAACGTGAGACGAAGGCCGGTTCGTAACCCTGCCGGGCCACCGCCGCCACGAACTCGTCCCGGTTGAAGAACCACATGGGGATGAGGGACTCGTAATAGACCTGCGCGCTGGCGTAGGTCGGGATGTCGCCCGCGATGAGGTCGGAAAACAGGAGATAGCGCGGGGACAGCCGCGCCGCCGCGGCCAGCACCCCTTCCCAGTCCTCCACGTACTGGATGGAGGAGCCCATGTGCAGCAGGTCCACGGTTCCGCCGAGGTCCGGCCACTGCTCGTGGAAGTGGACGCCGTCCTGGCCCGCGAAGAATTCCCGGCCCGCATCGCAGATCTCGGGAACCTCCACAATGTGATACTCCACCCCGCGCCCGGGGGGCAGGGAGCCGGTAACGTGGTAGTAGTTCGCGCCGATTCCGCCGCCGAAGTCCACCAGGCGGATGCGGTCCGCCCCCGGAGGGAAGGCCATGGCCGCCACCACGGGCAGCAGGCTCCGGTTGTAGGCGGCGAGGCAGGGCGAGGCGTTCGCCGCCTCCTCCCGCAGCTGGCGGGTCTTCTCCAGGCTGCGGCGCACCCAGGTGTCGCCGCCGAAGCCCTTTCCCTTGCGCGGCACGTCCCGCAGGTGCGGATAGATCCCTTCCCAGATGAACCGGATCATGCCAACGCGTCCCGGACCGCCGCGATGACCTCGGCGACCTCGCCGTCCGTGAGTTCGGGATACATGGGCAGGGACAGGATCCCGCCCACGGCCCGCTCCGTCTCCGGCAGGACCGCGCCGAGACGCCGGTAGGCGGGCTGCTGGTGCACGGCCTGGGGATAGTGCAACGCCGCGCCCACGCCGCGCTGCCGCAGCCCGGCCAGCAGCGCGTCGCGCCCGGGCGCGCGCAGCACATAGAGATGATAGACGTGCTCGCCGCCCTCGCGGGCCACAGGCAGGGCCAGACCGAGCCCGGCCAGGCCCTCGTTGTAGGCGGCGGCGATGGCGCGGCGGCGGGCGTTGTCCCTGTCCAGCCCCTCCAGGCGCACGCGCAGGACCGCGGCCTGCAGCTCGTCCAGACGGCTGTTCCAGCCGCCGATCTCGCTGATGAAACGTTCCTTCCAGCCGTACTGGTGCAGCAGGCGCAGGCGCGCCGCCAGTTCGGCGTCGTCGGTGGTCACGGCCCCTCCGTCGCCCAGGGCCCCGAGATTCTTGGTGGGGTAGAAGCTGAAACAGGCCGCGTGCCCGAAGGTTCCGACCTTGCGGCCGCCCAGCCGCGCGCCGTGGGCCTGGGCGCAGTCCTCCACCACCTTCAGGCCGTGCTCCTCGGCGATGGCCATGATCGCAGGCATGTCCGCTGGCTGGCCGTAGAGGTGCACGGGGACCACCGCGCGGGTCCGCGCCGTGATGGCGGCGCGCAGCGACCCGGGGTCCAGGGTGAAGGTCGCGGGATCGATGTCCGCCAGCACAGGGGTGGCGCCCGCGAACTCCACGGCCGAGACAGTGGCCACGGCCGTCTGGGAGACCGTGATCACCTCGTCGCCGGGCCCGATGCCGAGCCCGCGCAGGGCCAGGACCAGGGCGTCGGTGCCGTTGCCCACCCCGATGCAGTGCGCGGCCCCCTGCCAAGCCGCGAACTCGGCCTCGAAGGCCTCCACCTCCTTGCCCAGGATGTACCAGCCGCTGTCGAGCACGCGGCGGATTGCCGCGTCGATGCCGCTCCGGTAGGCGAGGTACTGGGCCTTGGGGTTGGCGCAGGGAATCATCAGAGGATTTCCACCTTGGGCACGTACACGAGCCACCTGCCGCCCGCCGCGCGGAAGGCGGTCTCCTTGGCCATGATCTCCTCGCCGTGATTCCAGGCGAAGAGCAGGGCCACGTCCGGGTAGGCCTTCTTGAACTCGTCGTAGGGCTTCACCGGGATGTGCGCGCCGGGCGAGAACTTGCCCTGCTTGGTGGGGGTGGTGTCGGAGATGAACTCCACGTGCTCCGGCGTGATGCCGCAGTACATGGTCACGGTGGTGGACTTGGAGGTGGCGCCGTAGCCCACCACCCGGCGGCCCTGGGCCTTGAGCTCCTCGAGGGTCCGCATCAGGGCCGCGCGCGAGGCCTCCACGTTGCGGCGGAAGCCGTGGAAGGTCTCCAGATCCTTGAGCCCGAGGGCGTCCTCCTTGGCCTTCTGGTCCGCCACGGCCCGGGAGATCTCGTAGGCCCCCTTGCGGGCGATGACGTAGCGCATGGAGCCGCCGTGGGTGTGCTGGGGCAGCACGTCCACGACCTCCAGCCCGTGCTGGTTGAAGAGGCACTCCACCGAGGCCACGGAGAAGTAGAAGGCGTGCTCGTCGTAGATCTGGTCGTAGGCGGTCTTCTCCACGATGTCGCCGAGGTAGGGGTCCTCGAACATGACCACGCCCTTGGGCGCGAGCAGCTTGGCCATGCCCGCGGCCACGGAATGCAGGTAGGGGATGTGGCACATGACGTTGGCCGCCAGGATGGCGTCGGCCGGGCCGCTCTCCCGGAGCACCCGCTCGGCCAGGGCCTCGTCGAAGAACTCGCAGATGGTGTTCACGCCCCGCTTGCGCGCCGCCTCGGCCACGTTGGCCGAGGGCTCCACGCCCAGGTGCCGGATGCCCGCCTCGGCGAAGTTCCGGAGCATGATGCCGTCGTTGCTGCCCAGCTCGACCACGAAGGGGTCCTTGCCTCCAAGGCACTTCCCGCGCACGTAGCCCGCGAAGTCCTTGAAATGCTCGGCCATGCGCGTGGAGATGGACGAGAAGTAGGCATAGTTCTCGTGGAACATCATCTCCCGGTCCGGCTGCTCCAGCAGCTGCACCATGGAGCAGCGGGGGCAGAAGCCGACGCGGAGTTCGAAGAAATACTCCTTGCCGTACTCCGCGGGGAGCAGAAAGCCGTTGGCGATGGGCATCCGCCCGAAATTGATGAACTCGGTGACCTCATGCTCGCAGACCAGGCACTTGGGCATACGGCGACAATACCTTGGTTATTTGGTTTTACCAGCCAACGCCCGCCGGATTCCGGCGGCCCGCTCCGCCAGGGCGGAAAACACGGCTTTGCGGATTTCGCGGCGGATCCTGGACTCCGTGACCACCAAACGGGCCGCCAGCAGGGGCAGCCGCACATAGCGGGAAACAAAGGATATCTCTGGACAGGAGCGAAGATGCCGCCATACCTGCAGGCGGTGCTCGAATATACTCATCCGGCTGCCTTCCTGCAAGGCTTGGATACCGGGATGGCGCTCCAGGGCCGTGGTCCGGTGCATGTGCACCACGGTCAGCACCTTGTCCACGTACACGAAGCCGTGGTCCAGCGACATGGCGGCCAACAGGGTGCGCTCCCCGAGCTTCCAGGGGTAGCCGTCCAGGGCGCGCAGAAGGATCTCGCGCCGGAAGAGGCCCATCTGGAAATAGTTGTGCTTGAGCGAGCGCAGCTCGGAACGCGTGGTCACGAAATAGAGCGTGCGCCCGAGCGGCCCCTTGCGCGTGGGGTCGTGCGCGGGCGGGAACCGCTTGACGTCAACCGGCTCCCCGTCGTCGTAACGGCGCTCAAGCGCGCCCTGGGCCACCGCCGCGCCGGGCCGCCCCTCCAGGGCCTTGACCAGCGTGGAGACGTAGCCCGGCAGATGGATGTCGTCGCCGTCGGCCCAGAAGAAGAATTCCCCTCGGCCGCGCTCCACCACCTGGCGGTAGTTCCGGGTGAAGCCGTAGTTCTCGGGATTGCGGTAGAGGCGGATGTTCGGGTGGCGCGCCGCGTACTCCTCGCACACGGCCAGGCTGCCGTCCGTGGAGCAGTCCTCGCAGATCACGATCTCCAGGTTCGGGTAGTCCTGGGCCAGCAGGGAATCCAGGGCCCGGGCCAGGGTGGCGGCGCTGTTGTAGATGGCCATGCCCGCCGTGACCAGCGGGAGGGCGGCCTCTCCGTCGCGCGCGGCGGCGTGCGAAGGGGTCTGCATCAATAGTACCCGTATTGCTCCAGGTCCAAACCGTGCCGCTCCGAAAGCCGCTTGTTGCCCTCGGCATAATGCCCGTGGATGCGGGCGCGCCACTTCTCCGGCAGATTCACCCCCGCCTTTCCGCTCCGCCAGAGCAGGCCGCAAAGGCGGACCAGCCAGGCGTCCAGGCGCGGGGTGCGCTCCCAGGGCAGGAACGCCTTCCGGAAACGCATGGCCCGCTGATAGCCCTCGCCCTTGGAGGCGTTGACGCGCTCGTCGCCGAGCAGGCGCATGGCCTCGCCCGCGTCCACGCCCAGAAAGGAGCACAGCTCCGAGACGTAGCGTTTCTTGTCGCGCACCAGGAGTTCGAAGGGCAGCGCCTTCACCGAGCCTTCGCCGAGAACCTCCTCGAAGCAGCGGACCAGCCCGTCGTATCCCAGCAGGTGGAAGAGACTGCCGTGGTAGTCCTGGAACCGCCATTCGCGCTCCAGCCATTTCTTCAGCGGATAGTAGGCGTTGTATTCCTTGAAGGCGGTCTGGAGGTAGTAGGAGAGGAGCAGCGAGTCCTGCCGCCGGAGCGAAATGAATATCCTGCACTCCCCGAACAGATCCTGGAGCCGCCGGGCCAGGACGGCCATGTCCGTGGACCCATAGGAGGCCATCAGCTCCTGGGAAAAGAGCGGGACGCGCCCGGGGGTCCGCCGGGCCGTCACGTGCCCGGCCACGATGGCGCGCATGTCCTGGGCGTCGTAGCGCGCGCTGTCGTGGCAGGAAACCGACGTGATCAGCCGGTCCAGCTCCGGGTGGGAAAAGGGCTTGCCGAAGTAGTCGATCCCCGGATGCCGCTGGAACAACGCCTGCTGGAAGGTGGTCGTCGCCGTCCGGTACATGCCCACATGAAAGAAGAAAGGTGCTGCTGCGGTCAATGGCGTCTCCTGTATGACATCTGCGCCAGTCGCCTGCGGGAGGGAAAACAGACCCCGTATATTCTGAAAGGCTGCGAGAGACAACAACGCTGTTACGCCCGGCCGGCGGGCTCCGCCGGGCCGAAGACCGGGCCGGAGCCAACTTGGCTGCAAAAATGGAGAGGCCCGCAGGCCAAGATATCAAATACATTAAATTTTGGTAATGATCACAAAATATTGTGCCATGTTGCGTAACCGGACAGCAATGATATCATTGGCTTCAGACAGGAAGGCGAATGACGACCCACATGGACAATCGGGCCAAGCCCGTGGAACTGGACACCACCCGCGTGCTCCTCGGGCCGGAGGGCGTGGAGGATTTCTGCTGGCCCGTGGGCTACCACGAGGTGCGCCGGTGCTGCCTCGACGCCCTGGCCGGACTGGCCGCGGCGGTGCGTTCCGCGCGCCGGGCCGGGCTGGCCGGGCACGCGGAGCTCATGGCCCTGGCCAGCTTCCTGGCCGCCGACGCCATGGGCGTGTTCCAGGGCCAGGCCCTGGTGGAGCGCCTGCGGCGCGAGGGCCGCGTTCCGCTCATCCCGGAGCATTTCCGCATCTGGCCAGCGCTCATGGCCGGACAGGCCCCGGCCGCCCCGCCGCTCTTTCCGGCCCTGCTGCACGGCTTCGCTCCGCGGACCTTCGGCGAGGCGTTGCGCCGCCGCTGGGAAAAGCTCACCGGCAAGGGGCGGAGCAAGCGGCGGCAGGAAAAGGCTGGCGTGGCCGAGACCGTGGTGCACCGCCAGGCGGAAGAGGCCTTCCGCATCCATGCCCGGCGGCTCAGCGGGCGCATCCTGCGGCACGAGATCGTGACCACCAAGCGCGGAGACATCCAGTCCCAGCACGCGGCCCACGCGGACTGCCGGGTGACGCTCGCGCCCCACAAGTTCTGGTTCCGCCCCCTGCGGCCCGGAGACGTGGCGCAGCGAGTGGGCCGGGTGCTCTCCCCTGCCCTGCGCAGCGAGGCCCTCGACCTCTTCGCGGGCATCTTCGGCAAGGCCGGGCTGGAGTACACGCCCGCCATCGCCGCCTATTTCGCCGGCTACCTGGACCAGGGCACGGCGCTCCTGGCCGCGCGGCTGGACGACCTGCGCTCCCGGCCCAGGCTCCTGCCGAACCGGCTCTGGACCGGGACCTGCGGCAACGTCTGGGACCGGCTGCTGCGCATGGCCGTGCGCGAGCGCGGCGGCCGGACCACGGGCCACTCCCACGCCGGGGGATTCCACCACCGGCGCGCCCCGGAGCAGAATTCCGTGGAGTTCCTGGCCTGCGACGAGTTCATCGTCTACAACGAATCCCAGGTACGCTACACCCTGCTCGGCACGGACGAGGCGCTGCTCTTCGAGGGCATCCCCGAGGTGCGGGGCGTGCCGGGCGGGTCCTCGGCCGCGGCGGCGCTCGACGCCGGAACGGAGCGGCTTCCGCAAGCGGCCTCCGCCCTGCGCCGGATCATGTACGTCTCCTGCCTCTACCTCGGGGAGCGCCAGGCCTTTGACCCGCCGGTGGCGGACCTGGTGGCCGTGGACTTCCAGGTGCGGCTCTTCCGCCGCCTCGCGGACTGGGGCTACGAGGTGCTCTACAAGCCGCACCCGGAGACGGACATGCCCCCGCCCACGCGCATGGAGCAGGCCACGGGCGCCAAACGCCTGGACGCCCCGTTCGAGGCGGTGCTGGGCCTGGCCGACCTCTACCTCTTCGACAACACCAACTCGACCACCTTCAAGGTCGCGGCCAAGACCGCCAAGCCCATCGTCTATGTGGACACGGGCACGGACACCTGGAGCGGGGAGGCCTACGAACAGCTCGGGCGGCGGTGCGCCGTGGTCCGGGGCCGCTTCGACGCCGAAAACCGCATCCGGCTGGACTGGGACGAACTGCGCGCGGCCGTGGCCCGCGCTCCGGAACTGGCCGGGGACACGACCTTCGTCCGGACGCACGTCCTCTAGCCATGAACGGGCAGCCTCCCCAGGATCTGGTCATCCGGGCCGACGCCACGCCGAGCATGGGCACCGGCCACCTGCTGCGCAGCCTGGCCCTGGCCCAGGCCTGGCTCGCCCGGGGCCGCAAGGTGGACTACGTGAGCCACTGCCCGCTGCCCCCCCTGGTGGAGCGCCTCAAGGCCGCGGGCTGCGGGGTGCGCCTCCTGCACGCGCCGCATCCGGACCCTGAGGACGCGGCCGAGCTGCTTGCGGCCACGCGGCCGGGACAGTGGGTGGCGCTCGACGGCTACCACCTGGAGACCGGCTACCAGCGCGCGTTGCGCCGCGCCGGACGCCGGGTGCTGCTGCTCGACGACGTGCGCCACCTGAATGAGTACGACGCGGACGTGCTGCTGAACCAGAACATCCACGCCCGGGACTGGACCTATGCCGGGCCGCCGGAGATGCTCCGCCTGCTCGGCCCGGACTACGTGCTGCTGCGCAGCGAATTCACCGCCGAGCCGGGGAGGACGCAACGGCCCCGCGTCCCCCTGCGCATCCTCTGCACCATGGGAGGCGCGGACCCCCTGGGCATGGCCGCCCTGGTCCTCCAGGCCCTGGCCCTGCTGCCGCCGGACAGCGTGGAGGCGGTGCTCCTGGCCGGTCCGGCCAACCCGCGCCAGGCGGAATTGCGGGCCGCCGTGCCCCGCTGCCCGCAGAAGGTCCGGCTGCTGGCCGCCGTGGACGACATGCGCGAACTCATGGAGTGGGCCGATCTGGCCCTCACGGCCGCGGGCTCCACCTGCTGGGAGCTGGCGCACATGGGCGTGCCCATGCTGGCGGTGACCGTGGCCGGCAACCAGGAGGGCATCGCCCGGGAGCTGGAGCGGGCCGGTGCCGCGCTGGACCTGGGCCTCGGCCGGAACCTGTCGGCCTCGGCCATCGCGGAGGCCGTGCAGCGCGTGAACGACCCCTCCGGACTGCGGCGCATGGGCGAGGCGGGCCGGGGCCTCATCGACGGACATGGCGCGGCCCGCGTGGCGGACATCCTGGACGCGCTGGCCGCTCCCCGGCTGGAGGCGGCCCCGCTGCTGCGCCGGGCCGGGCCCGGCGACTGCCGCGCCGTGTTCAACCTGGCCAACGATCCCACCGTGCGGGCGCACTCCTTCCAGGCCGGGCCCATCTCCTGGGACGGCCACGTGCGCTGGTACGAACGCCTGCTGGGGGACCCGGACAGGGCGCTCTATCTCGCCGTGGTCGGGGGCGTCCTGGCCGGACAGATCCGCTTCGACCGCGCGGGGGAACGCGCGGACCTCGGCTTTTCCGTGGCCGCCCCGTTCCGGGGCAAGGGGCTGGGCGCGGGCCTGCTGCGCGACGCCCTGCCGCTGGCCTGCCGGGACCTCGGGGTCGCCGGGGCGCGGGGGCTGGTCCTGCCGGGCAACGAGGCTTCGCTGCGCGCCTTTGTCCGGGCGGGATACGTCCGCGATGCGCACGACACGAGCGTGGACGGCCGCACGTGCGCCGTTTTCACCGCCGCCTGCGGCGGCCAACAAGGACAACCGACGTGAACACGATCCTGATCAACGGCAGGACCATCGGGCCGGGCGAACCGGTCTATGTGGTCGCCGAGATGTCCGCGAACCACGGGCAGGACTACGACAAGGCCGCTCGGCTCATGGAAGCGGCCAAGAACGCGGGCGCGGACGCCGTGAAGCTCCAGACCTACACGGCCGACACCCTGACCCTGAAGTGCGACAACGAACATTTCCGCATCAAGGGCACCCTCTGGGCGGGCCGCACCCTGCATGACCTCTACCAGGAGGCCCATACCCCCTGGGAGTGGCAGCCCCGGCTCAAGCGCCTGGCGGACGATCTCGGCCTGGGCTGCTTTTCCACGCCGTTCGACGCGAGCGCCGTGGACTTTCTCGAGGAGATGGGCGTCCCGGCCCACAAGGTGGCCTCCTTCGAGCTGGTGGACACGGGTCTGCTGCGCCGCGTGGCGGCCACGGGCAAGCCGGTGATCATGTCCACGGGCATGGCCTCCCTGGCGGAGATCGAGGAGGCCGTGGCCACCCTGCGCCAGGCGGGCTGCCGGGAACTGTGCCTGCTCAAGTGCACCAGCGCCTATCCCGCGCCCCTGGAGGAGGCCAACCTGCGCACCATTCCCGACCTGGCCGCGCGGTTCGGAGTCCCCTGCGGCCTTTCCGACCACACCATGGGGCACGTGGCGGCCGTGGCGGCCGTGGCCCTGGGCGCCTGTCTGCTGGAGAAGCACTTCACCCTGAGCCGGGCCGAGGGCGGGCCGGACGCCGCCTTTTCCATGGAGCCCTCGGAGTTCGCGGCCATGGTCGAGGCCGTGCGCCTGACCGAGAAGGCCCTGGGTCAGGTGAGCTACGAGCTGACGGAAAAGCAGCGGGCCAGCCGCGCCTTCCGGCGCTCCCTGTTCGTGACCCGCGACCTGCGCAAGGGCGCGGCCCTGGGCCCCGGCGACGTGCGTTCGGTCCGGCCCTCCGCGGGGCTGCACCCCCGCCACCTGGACGAGGTCATGGGCCGCACCGTGAAGCAGGACGTGCCCGCAGGCACCCCGCTGTCCTGGGATCTGCTGGACTAGCGGCCGAGGGCGTCCATTTGCATGGCCTCCGGCTTTCGGGTATGGATACTCGCCTTGCCGGGGCGACGGCGCCCCTTCCCGCCACTGCCCCGGGCGTGTGCCGCAAGGACGCAGCATCGATGAAAAACATCCTCCTGTTCCACGCCATTCCCCGGCGCTATTACTTCCGGGACGTGCTGGCGGCCGCGCAGGCCCGCGGATGCCGGGCGGGGGTGGTCTGCGACGACGCCGAGGCCCACAACTACCGCAAGCAGATCGCCTCCGGCGCCGCCCATTTCCTGCTGCCCGAGCTGAGCCGGACCATGGATTTCGAACACAGCCCGGACGAGGTGCAGCGGCTGCTGGAGCTGGTGCGGGCGGCGGAGCGCGCCGCGGGCATGGCCCAGGGCCGCATCCTGCTGGCGGGCGACCGGGACTGGGCGCGCGGCTTCGGCGCGGACTGCTTCCACTGGTTCGGAACCCCGCTCCAGCGCTTCGCGCTCAAGGACAACCGCAATCCCGCCCGGCTCGTGCTGCGGGCCTTCTCGTTCCTGGAGCGGGTCTTCGAGACCTTCCAGCCGGACGTGCTCCTGGGCTCGTCCAACTGCGACCCCCTGAACCTCTGCGCCTGGTTCCTGTCCAAACTCCGGGGTATCCCCTTCCTGTCCTTCCGCTTCTCCAAGATCAACTCGGGGCGGGGCTACTGGTCCGACGACCCGATCATGGAGAACCGCCTCTGTCGGGAGCGCTACGCCGCCAAGGAAGCGGCCGGGGACGCGCCCTCGGACCAGGCCCTGGCGCAGGTGCGGGAGTTCCGCGACAAGCCCAGGACCGTGGCCTACATCCTCGAAAACTGGAAAAAGCTGGCCCGGGAGGACTTCTTCCGCGCGCACCGGGACATGTGGAGCCTGGCCAAGGACAACCTGCGTTACTGGCGCAAGGGCTTCCAGGGCCGCAGGCCCAACCCGCTGCCCACGAAGCTGGCCGAGGTGTACCGCATCGCCCTGTTCAAGACCCTGCACGCCCGGCACTACGCCTCCCTGACGCCCGAGCAGCTGCGGCGGATGACCTACATCTACCTGCCCCTGCACAAGGAGCCGGAGCTGATGCTCAACTACCGCTCCCCGCTCTGGCACAACCAGCGTCACGCCATCAAATACTTCAGCTCCATGCTGCCCGCGGGCTGCACTCTCCTGGTGCGGGAGCACCGCGGCAACTGGGGCCGCCGTCACGGCGGCTGGCTGCGCTACGTCAACAGCCTGCCCAACGTGGTGCTCGTGGAGCCCTTCGGCTCCCAGTTCGAATACATCAAGAACGCCGCCGCCGTGCTCGTGGACAACGGCTCCACCGGCTGGGAAGGGCTGCTCCTGGACCGCCCGGTCATCAGCCTTGCCGACACCTTCTACGATCCCGTGGCGCTGACCCGGCGCGTCCGCGATCCGCTGACCCTCGACGCCGCCTTCATGGACGCCCTGGACAAGGGCCCCCTGTACACGCCGGAGGAGCGCGAGCGGCGCATGGCGTTGCTGGCCGAGGCGGACCGGGAGACGACCATGACGGCGGACGACATCAAGAACCGGCCCGAGGCCACCTTGGACTACATCGAACGCGTCCTGCGTTCCTGGCAGGGGGCTGCATGACGAAGAAACCCCGCGTTCTCGGCGTGATCCCGGCCCGGGGAGGCTCCAAGCGCCTGCCCCGCAAGAACATCAAGATGCTGGCGGGCAAGCCGCTCATCGCCTGGACCATCGAGGCCGCGGCCAAGGCCGCCACCCTCACGGACTGGCTGGTGACCACCGAGGACGACGAGATCCTGGAGGTGGCCAGGCAGTGGGGCGCGCCGGTCCCCTTCAAGCGCCCGGCCGAGCTGGCGGGCGACGAGGTGCGCAACATCGACACCGTGATGCACGCCATGGAGTTCATGGAGGCGGCCACGGGCCGGGAGTACGACATCCTGGTCCTGTTGCAGCCCACCTGCCCCATCCGCGATCCCCGGCACATCGACGAGGCCGTGACCCGGCTCTGGGAGTCGGACCTGGACACCGCGGCCAGCGTGAAGGGACCGTTCAAGAAGCGCGACCCCATCCTCAAGGCCGTCCGGGGCGGCGTGCTGGAGGACTACCACCCCGTGGCCGACCCGGCCGCAGTGGAGGCGTTCTACCTGTACAACGCCTCGATCTACGCCATGAAGCGGGCCTGGTTCGTGCGCGAGCGCAAGCACATCTCGCCGCGGCAGGTGCCCGTCCTGATGGACGATTTCCATTCCACCGACATCGACACCGAGGCCGACTTCCTCAAGGCCGAGGCCTACATCAACCACCTGCGCAAACACTCCGAGGGATAGCGTGAGCAAGCCGCGTCCGATCCAAGGCGTCATTCCTGTCCTGTCCACCCCGTTCACCGCCGCCGGAGAGGTGGACGAGCCCGCGCTGCGGCGTCTCGTCGATTTCCTGGCCGGCAAGGAGATCGGCGGGCTGTGGGTGCTGGGCACCGGCAGCGAAGACATGAACCTCTCCTACAACAAGCGGCTCCAGGTGGCCCGCATCGTCACGGACCAGAACGCCGGACGTCTGCCCCTGGTGGTCGGCGCGGGCTTCTTCGCCCTGGAGGACATCCTGCGCTTCGCCGAGGAGGTCAAGGACCTGGATTTCGAGTACTACCACGTCATGCCGTACCACACCCTGCTCTCCTTCGAGCGGCTGGAGTGGTTCTACCGGCACATCGCGGACAGGCTCGCCAAGCCCTTGTGGATGTACACCAGCGCCAACTGGTCCAAGCCCTTCACCCCCGAGTTCGTGGCCTCGCTCAAGGGCCACCCGAACATCGCCGGAGTCAAGTACTCCACCAAGGACGCCGTGAACATCCTCAAGGTGGCCGCGCTCCAGGACGAGGAGTTCCAGGTCATCACCGCCGTGGCCAGCCAGTTCGCCGCCTGCCTGGGCATGGGCGTGAAGGGCCACACCTCCAGCCTGGGCTCGGCCGTGCCCGAGGCCATGATCGCGGTATACAAGGCCTTCCGGGAGCAGGGCCAGGAGGCCGCGCTCCAGGAGCAGCAGCGGCTGAACGCATTCCTCTCCGAGTGGCCCAAGGGCGGGAAGTCCAACAACTTCCTCCAGGCGGCCGAGGAAAAGGCCATCCTGGAGCTGCGCGGCATCTGCAAGCGCCACACCAGCTCCTACTACGCGGAGATGGACGATGCGGGCGTGGCGGCCCTCAAGCGCGTGATGGAGAAGTACGGCTACCCCCTGGCCTCCTGAGGCCGGAACGGGAAGCTTTTTCAGGGGCCGGGGACGCGGGCGGGTTCCGCCCCCGGCGCAGCGAGGGGAATCCCATGCGAATCATCCAGCGCGCGGGCAGGCTGCCCGTCCTGCAGACGAAACGGCTCGTGCTCCGCGACATCACGCCCGCGGACATCACCCCCGCCTACGTGGCCTGGCTGAACAACCCCGAGGTGAACCGCTACCTGGAGGTCCGCTTCCAGGCCCAGACCCCGGAATCCGTGCGGGACTACGTCCTGGCCCGGCTGGCCGACATCCGCGGCTCGGCCCATTTCGGCGTCTATGACCAGGAGGGGACCCGCCTGGTTGGCACGGCCACCCTGCCCGTCATCCGGCGGGCGCACGGCTCGGCCGAGGTCTCCTTCGTCATCGGGCACCCGGAGGCCGGGGGCCGGGGCTACGCCACGGAGGCCGTGCACGCCCTGTGCTGGTACGCCTTCCGCATGGACGGGCTGGCCAAACTCTGGGGCGGGTACTACGACGGCCACGAAGGCTCGCACAAGGTCTTCGCCAAGAACGGCTTCCGCATCGAGGGGCGCATCGTCAAGGAGCTGGTGGACTGGCGCGGGGAGCGGGTCGATCACGTCATCGAGGGCCTGCTCGCCGAGGACTACGCGCCTGACGAGCGCCTGCTGGGCGCGCTGCCCCCGGAGATGGTCCGGGAGGGCTGAACTCAGCCCTTGAGGCCCGAGGCCCCGTACTCCGGGGAAAAGAGCATCGCCTCCTCCAGCTTCTCCCGGGGCGTGAAAAAGCGCATCCCGGTGCGCACGCGGCCCATGGCGTCCGCGCCGTCCGCGCCCAGCACCCGCTCGGCCACGATGGTTCCCTGCCGGGTGGCGATGTACGCCGCCCCCTCGTGGACCTTGACCACCAGCCCGCACTGGAAGGGATGGAACGGGCCGTCGTTGTACTCCGCGCGCACGGACTTGAGCCGCACCCGCTCGCCGTTGAGCCAGGTGGAGGCCCCGGCGTAGGGCTCGTCAAAGGCGCAGACGAAGGTCTCGATGTCCTGCGTGTCCCAGCTCCAGTCGATGAGCCCGTTGCGGTCGGTGTTGAGCCGCGGGAAGTAGAGGCTGAAGTTCTCCTGGAGCCGGAAGGGCTGGAACTCCGTGTCCCGGGCCACGTCCTCCAGGAATCGCTTGATGAAGGCGATCTCCTGCTCCACGGCGAAGTCGAAGTAGTCCGCCGGGATGCGCGCCGAGGCCGGGAAGAGGTACTCCCTGGAGCAGACGATCTCGCCGGAGTCGAAGACCCCCTGGATCATCTCCTCGTTGATGACCTGCAGGTTGCAGCAGCCGATGCGGTTCCTGCGCAGGATCTGCCAGGTGTAGTGCGCGCCGCCGCGGTACTGGGGCAACCGCACGCCCATGAGATCCAGGAGCCGCCCGCCGAAGCGCGCGATGAGCTCCGGGCTGAAGCTCCAGGCCTCGCCCAGGCCCAGGCCCAGGGTGCCGGGGGTGATCCGGCCGGGCAGGTCCGCCTCGGCGTTGATGTCCTCGGTGCAGACGTAGGGGATGCCGCGGCGCTCCAGGAAACCGCCGAAGGTCTCCCCGCCCGGGAAGACCGGGTCCGCCAGCTGCCGGGCCGCCGTGTACAGGGACAGGCCATAGACGCCTTTCTCCAGGATGTCCGCGGCCAGCTCCGCGGTGCAGCGGGAGCCGCCGAAGAGGATGATGGTGTCGATCCTGCCGAAGCGCATGGCTACCCCCTCGCCCACGTGGCGGGCCGTTTTTCCAGCAGTCCGTCCTGCGCGAACCTCTCCAGGTATTCCCAGGTCGGACGGAATTCGAGCCCGGCCAGCTCGGCCAGCTCGGACACGGAGCGCTCTCCGTCGATGTTGAACAGCACGAGGTTGTTGAACTTCTGGAAGTCCTCGGGCCGTTCGGCGTTGTCGAAATACAGGCCGCGCTTGGTCAGCCAGGGCTGGAACAGACCGGTCCAGCGCGGGCGGTAGTCGCGCTCGGCCAGGTCCGCGAAACTCTCGCACACGGCCAGGGCCTCCAGCATGAGCGCCGGGTCGATGCCCTCGGGCGTGTCCTCGCTGGTGTGGTAGCGCTCGAAGGGAAAGCGCTGCAGGGCCACGCCCGGGATGTCGAAGGTGGGCCAGGCATAAACCCGCTCGTCGTTGCCGTAGCCCTCGAAAAAGGACAGTTCGCGATAGGCGGCGCCCTGTTCACGCAGGGCTCCGGCCAGCAGGCGCTCGAAGCGCTCGCCGTGGCGCAGCGCCCGCTTCAGGCACCACTGCTCCCCGGCCCCCACGGTCTCCAGGTTGAGCATGCCCACGGTGTCCGCGATGCGGCCGGGGTTGGCCTGCATGAAGTACATGGGGCCGAACATCTCGGGCACGAGCAGCATCTGCCAGGTCAGCTCCAGGGTTCCCCGTTGCAGCAGGCCCTGCATCATCTCCATGGCCAGGATGCAGCCGGACAGGTCGTCGTTGCAGAGCTCGTCGATGTGCCCGCAGACGCAGACCGTCTCCCGCCGCCGCCCGGGGATCACCAGCTCGGCCACCTTCATGCTCGTGTGGTGCCAAGCCACCTCGATGCGCACGTGGTAGCGGCCCTCGGGCAGGGCCTCCCAGCGGTTGTGCGGCAGGGTGACGCCCCAGTCATTGAGGGCGTGGTTGTAGGCGTTGCGGTGCTCCAGGGCGAAGGCATCGGGCCGGTCGGGCCGGGTCCGCAGGTGCGGCCGGATCTCCTCCTTGGTGAACCAGCCGTCCACTGGCTCGCTGTAGGGCGCCACGAACAG
Source organism: Desulfovibrionaceae bacterium (assembly GCA_040307135.1). Classification (GTDB taxonomy): domain Bacteria; phylum Desulfobacterota; class Desulfovibrionia; order Desulfovibrionales; family Desulfovibrionaceae; genus Aminidesulfovibrio. Next base: position 7,864 of record JAWRKD010000148.1, on the reverse strand, counting down.
CGGGCATTCGGCAATGGAGGCCACGAGTTCGCCCGCCTCGGAGCGCATCTCGCCCGTTGTCACGGACCAGCCGCGCGGCACTTCCCAGTCGCCGCAGGCCAGGCCCACGGGGTATTCATGGATCACGGTCCCGGGCAGCTCGCGCCGCACGATCTCGAAGGTGCGGTCCAGGCCCGGGGAATTGATCATGCGCTGCAAGGGGGAGATCTCCCGCAGCAGGCGCATCATCCGCTCCCGGCGGAATTCCGGCGTCTCCATTCAAGGCCTCCTAGGCGTCCCGGACCAGGACGCCCCGTCCCTTGAGGTAGGACTTGATGCGCACGATATCGAAATCGCGCAGGGAAAGCATCTTGCCCAGGGCGCAGCCGTCGCAGTCCGAGCGCTGGAACATCTCCACGATGTCGTCGTAGCTTCCGGCTCCGCCCGAGGCGATGAGCGGCACGCTGACCAGCGGCCGCAGCCGCTCGTAGAGCTCCACGTCGAATCCGCTCGTGGTTCCCTCGCGGTCGATGGAGCAGACCACGAGCTCGCCCGCGCCCTTGTCCACGGCCAGGGCCGCCAGCTCGAAGAGGTCCGCGTCCACGCGCCGCCTGCCGCCGTCCACGTACACGGCCCAGCCCGCGCCCTCGCGCCGCACGTCGATGGAAAGCACCACGGACTGGGCCCCGAACTCCAGGGCCAGCTCGCGCAGCAGCTCGGGCCGCTCGACGCCCCGGGTGTTGAGCACGACCTTGTCCGCCCCGGCCAGGAAGCAGCGCCGGGCGTCCTCCAGGCTGCGGATGCCGCCGCCCGCGGCGATGGGCAGCCTGCACTCCGTGATCATGGAGGTGATCACCGCGGGGTCGATGGTCCTGCCGCGCCGGGCGGCGTTGATGTCCACGATGATGATTTCCTCGGCCCCCTGGGCGTCCTGGATCATGCCCTGGGACAGGGGCGCGCCCACGTCCTTGAACGGCGCGGAGAACCGCGTGCCCTTCACCAGGCGTTGGCCGTCGAGCAGGAAAAGGGGGATGATGCGTTTGGCGATCATTGGATTTCCTCAAGGAGATTGCGCAAAAACCGCAGGCCGTGGCCCTGGCTCTTCTCCGGATGGAACTGCACGCCCACGATGTTGTCCTTGCGCACCGCGGAGACGATCTCCACCCCGCCGTAGTCGGTCACGGCCGTGATCACCGAGCGGTCCTGGGGCAGGAAGCGGTAGCTGTGCATGAAGTACATCTCGCCGCCCCGGATGCGCCGGAAGAGGTCCGTGTTGCGCGGGGTCACCACGTTCCAGCCCATGTGCGGCACGCGCAGGCTGCTGCCGGCCGGGCGCTCGATCCGCACGACCTCGCCGGGAATCCAGCCCAGGCCGGGGTTGTCGCCGTCCTCGCGGCCCACGTCCGCGAAGAGGTGCATGCCCAGGCAGATGCCCAGCACGAGGCGCTTGCGCACGAGCACGGCCTCGTTCAGGGCGTCGGCGAAGCCGGTTTCGCACACCCTGCGCGCGGCGAACTGGAAGTTGCCCACGCCCGCCAGCACGATCAGGTCGAGCCCGGCGATTCCGGCCGGATCGCCGACCAGGGCCGCGTCGTGCCCGTAGAAGCGGAAGGCGCTGGCGACCGAGCCCACGTTGCCCAGGCTGATGTTCATGATGCCGATCTTCATGCGGCCTAGTCCTCCTTCGCTTCCGGCTTCTCGCGGTACCAGAGGTCCTGGTCCCAGAGCTTCTCGCCCAGGGGCAGGCTCGCCGGGTCGCAGGGCGGCGCGGGCTTGATGAGGTGCTTGGCCACGATGGCGTTGAACTCCGCCTCGCTGATGCCCAGGTATTCCAGGAACACCGCCAAGCTGCGCGGCTTGCGGCGCTCGTACTTCTCGATGTAGGCCATGGCCTCGTCGCGGGTCATGCGGCCGTGCCGGATGTCCAGGGTGGTCAGGTGCGTGAGCCGCGAGAAACCGCGCTTGAGGAACTTCACGTAGTCACGCACGCCGGTGAACTGGCACTCGATCTTCTCGTAGGTGGGGCCGGGGTAGCCGGACTCGATCTCGTCCTCCTCCCAGCCCAGCTCGCGCTTGATGATCTCCACGTTCTTCTGCACGTCCCAGGAGATGAACTTGCCCAGGGGCAGGCTGCGCACGCCCACCTCGGCCAGCTCCTTGCGTGTGGGGTAGATGAACGGCGCCAGGTCGCGGATGTCCTCGTTGATGAACCCGGCCATGTCCTCGGCCCGCATGCCCAGGATGATGCGCCGGTTGAACTTCCACTCGTCCGTCTCTTCGAGGTCCGCGAACTTGAAGTAGGCCTCGTACTCGCCGCCGCCCTCGCCCCAGATGAGCAGGGGGATGCGGTGCTTGACGGCGATCTGCATGGGATAGACGAAGACGCCCGCGTGGCAGTGCCAGCAGAAGTCGCCCTTGCGGATGAGCGACTCCAGCATGAGCTTCTTCACGATGCGCCAGTTGGGCGTGAAGCTCAGCACGTCCACGCCCAGGGTGCGGAAGGTGCGCTGGCGGTTCTGCAGGGTGCGGGGCCGGTAGAAGCCGTGGTCGAAGGAGACCACCAGGGGCTTGAGCCCGAAACGGCGCACGATGGCCCAGAGGGTGTAGGTGGAGTCCTTGCCGCCGGAATAGGGCACGATGCAGTCATAGGCGCTGCCCGTCTCGCGGGCTTTGGCCTTGGTCTGCTCGAAGATGCCGAGCAGGTCCTTTTCCCGCTGGTCCCAGTCGATGGCGTGCAGCTTCTCGTCCCAGTTGCGGCAGATGTTGCAAACGCCTTCCCCGTCAAAATAGACGGTCTCCCAGGTGATGGGGAGCGTGCACCGGCAACAGCGTTCCAGCGCTTTGGGCTGCTCTTTGCTCAAGGCTTGTCCTCCGTATGGCGCTCCCGCGCCCTGCCCGCGTCCTCGGCCAGGGACTTGGCCAGGCCCTCGTTGCGGACGATGTCGGCATTGATGCGCAGCACCTCGGGGTGCGCGTCCAGAAATTCCTTGATGGCGGCGGTGCCCGCGCAGGAACCGCCCGCGCCCTCCAGGGCCTCCAGCACACTGCGGACCACGGCGAAATCCCGCTCCTCGTCCACGGTAAGGCGGTAGCGGGAGTCGTCCGTGGCGTTCTCCATCACGTGCAGCCGGAAGCGCTCCGGGTGGTTGCGCACGAAAAGCGTCACGTGCTCCCGCTCCGAGGGCAGCCGGGCCTCGCGCCAGGAGGTGTCCAGGGCCTCCCGGGTCAGCACCTCGCAGTCCAGGCCCTCGGCGAAGCGCGGCCCGGTGGCGGCGTAGTCCGCGCCCCGGGCGAAGAATTCCTCCGCCAGCCGGTCGCAGACCGCGGGGTCGATCAGGGGGCAGTCCCCGGTCAGGCGCATGACCACCTCGGCCCCGCAGGCCGCGGCCGCCCCGTGGTAGCGGTCCAGCACGTCCAGCTCGGAGCCGCGGAACACGATCAGGCCCTCGGACTGGCCCCAGGCCGCCACGGGATCGTCCGTGGCCCTGGCCGTGGTGGCCAGGACCACCCGCTCCAGGCAACGGGCGTGGCGCAGGCGCTCCAGCTGGTGGGCCAGCAGGGGACGCCCGAGCACGGGCAGCAGGACCTTGCCGGGCAGGCGGCTGGAGGTCATCCGCGCCTGCAGGATCGCCGTGACCGGGCGGCTCATGTCAGCCTTTTGAAGCCTACGGTGGACGGCTTGCCCTTGAGCCGCGCCAGGATGTCACCGCGCTCCAGGGCCTCGGCGATGCGCGCAAAGCTGCGTCCCGTGGCCTCCAGGTAGCGCTCCACGTCCTCGTCGCTGTGGGCGTGCATGGCGTAGAACAGGGTGGAGGCCAGGAAGCCCTCCTCCAGCATGAGCTCGATGAAGTAGGCCTTGGCCGCCTGCGGCTCCGCGCACTCGAAGGAGAAATGGCTCATGGGCTTGATGCCGCCCACGTGCAGGCGCAGGCCGTGGCGCTCGGCCTGGCGGGTCCAGCCCGCCTGCACCGCCTCGCCCAGGGCCACGAGCCGGGCCCCGGCGTCCAGGGCGCGGTGCTTGCGCAGGGTGGCCAGGGCCGCCGTGGGTCCCACCCGCTCGGTCCAGTTGGTGGAGCTGATGAAGGTCCGCTGCGCGGCCTGCATCACCGGCTCCACGCCGATGAGCGCCGAGATCGGATAGCCGTTGCCCAGGGCCTTGGAAAAGACCGCCATGTCCGGGGACACGTTGAAGTATTTGAGGTGCGCGCCGCCGGTCAGGAAGCGCAGGCCCGCGGAGATCTCGTCCACGATGAAGACCGCGCCGGCCTTGCGGGCCAGATCCCGGACGCCCTCGATGAAGCCTGGCTCGGGCGCGGTGTCGCGGATGGACTCCATGACCACGGCGGCCAGCCCCTCGGGATGGGCGGCCACGATGGCCTCCAGCTCCTCCAGACGGTTGTAGCGGAAGGGCAGCGCCGTGCCGGCCAGCCCGAGGGGCACGCCCCGGGGGTCGAGCCCGGAGATGAGATGCTCGCCCAGGGAGTTCTCGGTGCCCACGTTGGCCGCCAGGTACCAGTCGAACCAGCCGTGGTAGCCGCAGAAGGCCACCACGTCGCGCCGCGTGTGGGCGCGGGCCACCCGCACGGCCACGTTCATGGCCTCGCCGCCGGAGCGGGCGAAAAGCGCCATCTCGGCCCAGGGGTGCAGTTCGCAGAGCAGGTCGGCCAGGTCCACGTCCTCGGGGCCCAGCAGCGAGGAGCTGGAGCCCTTGGCGATGACCGCGCGCACGGCCTCGTCCACGTCCGGGTCGGCGTAGCCGAGCACGTTGGCCCCGATGCCGCCGATGCTCATGTCCACATAGGTGTTGCCGTCCAGGTCCGTGACCCGCGAGCCCGAGGCGCAGGAGAAGTATCCGGGCCAGGCCCCCAGGCTGAACATGTCGGGACGCTTGGAAAGCAGCATGCTGATCCCGGGAATGCGCTTCTTGGCGCGTTCCTGGAGAGCCAGGCTTTTCGTGATGTCGATGGTCATAGCTTCCACAGAGAGGGGTTGAGGAGCGTCGTGGGCACATCTTGGAATGCCGCCCGCACGATGTCAACCAGGCCCGCGGGGGCGGCGGCGCTCCAGAGTTTTCCGTTCTCGCGCACCTGGGCCTCTGTCTCCGCGCCGAAGAGCACGGCGGCCAGGGGAAAAGCTTCGCGCACATAGGCCAGGGCCAGCGCCGCGCGCGACAGCCCGGTCTCGGCGCAAAGGCCGTCCAGGCGGCGCAGGAAGGGAGCCGCCCCGGCCAGTCCGGCGGGCACGCGCTCCACGGGCATGAGCAAAAGGCCCTGCAGGAAGATGCTGCGGATGTGGATCTCCACCCCCCGCTCGGCCGCGAGCTCGAAGACCCCGGCCTGCTCGAAGCGCCGGTCCAGGGCGTTGGTCGGCAGCTGCACCAGGCCCAGGCCGGGCAGGGACAGGGCGCGCAGCGCCTCCTCGGCGGAATAGACCGAGACGCCGACCCGCTCCACGGTTCCGGCCTCGATCTCCCGGCGCAGCCACGCGCCGATGCTGTCCCAATCCGCCAGGCACTCCTCGCGGTGCAGGAGCACGCCGTACACGCGCGGGACGCCGAGCCGCTCCAGGGAGCCCCGGACGCAGGCGCTCACGGCCTCCGCCGAGGAGAGGTCCGCCGCGGGATGGGTCTTGGTGACCACCCTCGCCCGTCCGGCCAGGCCGCTTGCGGCCAGCACTCCGCCCAGCACGGCCTCGCTCTCGCCATAGGCCTGGGCCGTGTCCAGGCAGCGGACCCCCATCTCCCAGGCGGCCTCGACGATGGCCCGGGCCGCGGCGCGGTCCGGGTGGCCGGACACGTTGGCCACGCCGTAGCGCATGCCCAGCTGCGCCGTGCCGAGCACCAGGCGGCCGCTTTCGGCCTCGGCCACGGCTAGGCTCCCGTGGCGCCGCGCAGGGCGTCGATGACAGTCCGCACCTCGTCGTCCGTGAGCCCGGCGAAGAGCGGCACGGTCAACAACTCGGCATAGGCCGCCTCGGCGTGGGGGCACAGCCCGGGTCCGGTGCCGAGGCGCTGCCGGTAGTACGGGTGCAGGTGCACGGGGATGTAGTGGACGTTGGCCATGATCCCCTTGGACCGGAGTTCGGCGAAGACGCTGTCGCGCCCGTCCACGCGGACCACGTAGATGTGGTAGGCGTGCAGCGCGCCCTCGCGCAGGGGCAGGGGCCGGATCGCGCCGCTCGCGCCGAAGGCCGCGTCGTATTGCGCGGCGATGGCCCGGCGGCGCTCCAGGAACGCCGGCAGCTTGCGCATCTGGCTCACACCCAGGGCGCACTGGATGTCGGTGATGCGGTAGTTGTAGCCCAGCTCGGTCATCTCGTAGAACCAGCCGCCCGATTCGACCCTCTGGCGGTGGTCCGTGGTGATGCCGTGGTTGCGGAACAGGCGGCAGCGCGCGGCCAGGGCCGCGTCGTCCGTGACCACCATGCCGCCCTCGCCCGTGGCCACGTGCTTCACCGGATGGAAGCTGAAGACCGTCATGTCGGCCAGGACGCCCACCTTGCGGCCGCGGTCCTCGGCCCCCAGGGCGTGGCAGCCGTCGGCCACCAGCGCCAGGCCGTGGCGGTCGGCCACGGCGCGCAGCGCGTCCCAGTCGCAGGGCTGGCCCGCATAGTCCACGCCCACGATGGCCTTGGTGCGCGGGGTGATCCTGGCCTCGGCCGCGGCCGGGTCCAGCAGCAGGGTGGCGGGGTCCACGTCGGCGAAGACCGGCGTTCCGCCCATGTAGAGCACGGCGTTGGCCGTGGCGGCGAAGGTCATGGGCGGCACCACGACTTCGTCGCCCGGGCCGATGCCCAGGGCGAACATGGCCGTGTGCAGGGCCGCCGTGCCCGAGGATACGGCCACGCCGTGGACCGCGCCCGTGAACGAAGTCACGGAACGTTCGAACTCCTCGACCCGGGGGCCGGTGGTCAGCCAGCCCGAGCGGAGAGCGGCCAGGACCTCCTGCTCGTCGTCGGCGTCCAGCCACTGTCTCCCGTAGGGGATCATAGCGTGCCGACCATCTCCCGGAGCTGGTCCACGGTCACCCAGTTGGTGTTGGTCCCCGAGCAGTACTCGAAGTCCTCGGCCACGGGCTTGCAGGCCTCGCTGTTCACGAAGCGCTTGTCGAAGAAGTCGAAGGCCGGACGGATGATGTAGTGGTCGGCGAATTCCAGGGTGTTGCGGGCGTCGTCCTTGGAGATCATGATCTCGTGGATCTTCTCGCCGGGGCGGATGCCGATGACCTTGGTCTCGCAGCCCGGGCAGAGGGCCTTGGCCAGGTCCATGATGTTCATGGAGGGCAGCTTGGGCACGTAGAGCTCTCCGCCCACCATGTTCTCCAGGCAGCGCAGCACGAAGCGGACGCCCTGCTCCAGGGTGATCCAGAAGCGGGTCATGCGCGGGTCGGTGATGGGCAGGACCTTTTCGCCCCGCTCCACCAGGCCGCGGAAGAAGGGGATCACGCTGCCCCGGCTGCCCACCACGTTGCCGTAGCGCACCACGCTGAAACGGCAGGACGTGGGCGTGCCGTAGAAGTTCCCCGCCACGAACAGCTTGTCCGAGCAGAGCTTGGTGGCGCCGTAGAGGTTCACCGGGTTGGCCGCCTTGTCCGTGGACAGGGCCACCACGCGCTTGACCCCGCAATCCAGGGCCGCGTCGATGATGTTCTGGGCGCCCAGGACGTTGGTCTTGACCGCCTCGAAGGGATTGTACTCCGCTGCCGGGACCTGCTTCAGGGCCGCGGCGTGGATCACGTAATCCACGCCCTGGAAGGCGCGGTAGAGCCGCTCCTTGTCGCGCACGTCGCCGATGAAGTAGCGCATGCAGGGGTGCTGGTCCGGAGAAAAGACCTGGGCCATCTCGAACTGCTTGAGTTCGTCGCGGCTGAAGACGATGAGCTTGCGG
>JAWRKD010000147.1:0-3548 GCA_040307135.1 Desulfovibrionaceae bacterium | reverse complement strand
ACGTCCCGGGCCTCCTGCGGGGCCTGCGCCCGGGACACGGCCAGGGCCGCGCGCAGGGACGCGAGCTGGCCGAAGTGGAGATAGGGCGAGAGCAGGGAAACGGCCCCGGCGTTGGGGTCGTTTTTTTGCGCGGCATAGCGCGCGAGCCGGGTTTCGACGAAGCCGTCCAGGGCCGCAGCCGCGGCCGTTTCGCCGGGCGCGAGCCAATCCACGGGCGGCACGGAGGGGTCCGGGGCCAGGGCCGCGAGCGCGCGCTTCCAGTCCACGGGCTTGGCTTCCCAGGGCCAGGGGTGCGGGTGCGGCTTCGGCCGGGGCGGCTCCTCCAGGTATTCGGGCAGGAGCCGGTGGATCTTGGGCCGCAGGGTGCGCGCGGCCCATTCCTTTTTTTGCGAGGCTAGGCGGCAGGGCACGATGTTGCGCGAGTCCGCCTCCCAGACCTCGGCCTCGGCGTGCTCCGCCACGGCCCGGACCCAGGCCTGCTTGTGGCGCAGGGGATCGAAGTCCGTGACCAGGGCCGAGGCCTTGAGCTTGTGGGCCAGGGACACGATCTCCCGGGCCGGATCGCCCAGGCAAGAGAGCAGGGGGATGCCGAGTTCGCGCAGGGCCGCCTCGGTCTCCTTGAGTCCGGCCAGGAGAAAGGCATAGTGCCGCAGGGCCGCGCCCGGATAGGCCGGGTCCAGGCAATGGGCCACGGCCAGGGGCGCGCCGCGTTGGAGCGCCAGATCCTGGGCGAAAAGCAGGCCCCAGTTGTCGGCGGCGCGGTGCTCGCGGTGCATCCAGTAGATCACCGGACCGTGGCGGCCTGATCCCTGGCGCAGGCAGCGCATGCGGCCATTGTGGGCGGGAGACGGAGCCGGCGGCATCCACCCAGGATACACGTTGGGCCGGGTCCGGTCCAGAACCATCACCGCAATGGGGACGTCTTCAGGCTTGCACGGGAGGCGGGCTACGCTGTCGCTATTCCGGAGCCCCAGCCTTGCCGTTGGAGCCGAACAGGCGCAGGTGCCCGCAGATGCAGTGGGTCAACGCCTCCACTCCGGAGTCCAGAGCGGCCAGACAGCCACTTTCCGGGTCCAGGTTCTGAAGCAGGGTTTGGGCGAAGACCCGGGAGAGTTTCCGCCGCACGTTGACCTTGCGGATTCCGGCGCGGACCGCCTCGCCGACAAGGGCGGGGGGCAGGGTGCTTCCGCCGTGCAACACCAGGGGGAGGGACAGGTGGCGGGCCAGTTCGCGCACCAGGGCCGGTCCTGTCCGGCCGCAGTCCGGCGGCAGGGTCACGGCCATGCAGTCCACACCGGTGGCTTCAGCGAAGAGCCGGGCCTGCTCCATGTCCGCCGTTTCGCAGAGCGGCCCGGCCTCGCCTTCGATGTGCGCCCCGGCGTCATGCGCCAGGTGCACCGCCTTCCGGGTCAGGGCTATTTTCTCCTCCCAGGGCAGGGACGAGCCGTCAAACATCACGGAGGTGATGCCGGCATCCAGACCGGCCAGGAGGAGGTCAAAACGCCGGGCATGGTCCAGGTGCACGGCGATGGGCACGCAGGCCCGCTCCGCCGCGTGCAGGGCCGCAGCGGCCAGATCCTCGAGATCGCGCAAGGAAGAGCCTTCGGCGTCCAGGGAGAGCATCGCCGGCGCGGCCTCTATTTCGGCCGCCCGGACCACAGCCTGGATGAACTCCAGGTTGTGCACCGCGAAACAGCCTACGGCCCACGTGTTCGCGTGGCCGTTGCGCAGGATCTGGATGAGGTTGCTGCGGGGCATGGGCGGCTCGCCTGCCCCCTGTTTAGGGGCAGGTTCTGTCTTTAGAAGCAGATACCCTGGGGAGTCGGCACCTGAAGGATATTCAGGAATACGAGCCAGATGATCCCCACGAGCCCTGCGGAGAAGGCCAGGGCGTGCAACAGACCCCGCGTCCCCTTGCCCTTTTCCGCCAGGAGCATGGCCAGGACGAAGAGGAAGACCACCGAGGTCACGTAGAATCCGACCAGCGGGATGATCAGGATATAGACCACCGAGGCCAGGGTGATGAGGACCACGCGGTTCCAGGCGATGCGCTCCTTCTCGCAGGACGCCGCCCGGCGGGCCAGGCGCAGCCCGTTGAAGATCAGGGCCGCGCCGCCCAAGGCCAGGAAGCCCTCCAGGCCCACCGGGAAGACTCGGCTGATGCCCGTGAGGTCCTTGCCTGCCCACCAGAAGGCTCCGGCAAAGAGCAGGAAAGCCAGACCGGAAATGATGTCGGACAGATGCCTAGGCATGGGAACTTCCCTCGCAGTATTGCGCCGTGCGCCGGCGCTTCAGTTCCAGGATGCAGGGGGTGGCCACGGACAGGGCCGTGAGCACGATCAGGAGCAGGGAGATGGGGCTGGTGAAGAACACGGCCCAGAACGAGCCTTCGGCCTTGGCCAAGTGGTAGCACTTGCCGAGGTTCTCCTCGATCATTGGGCCCAGGATGATGCCCAGGGCCATGGCGCCGGTGTCCAGGCCCACCAGGCCGCCGAAGTAGGCGATGAGGCCGAAGCCCAGGACCACCCAGACGTCCAGCATGCTGTTGCGGATGGCGTAGGAGCCGATGACCGAGAGGGTCACGATGCCGATGGCCACCAGGGTCAGGCGGATGTTCAGGATCTTGGCCATGACCTTGGCCAGGAGATAACCAACAGGAATCATGAGGATGTTGACCACGAACTGGGAGAGAATGAAGGAATAGGCCAGTTCGCCGGTGGCGGTGAAGACCTTGAAGCCGGGCTGGATGCCGTGGGCCAGGAGCGCGCCGAGGATGACGGCCGCCACGGCGCTGCCAGGGATGCCCAGGGTGAGCATGGGGATGAGCGAGGCGCCGATGACCGCGTTGTTGGCGCTTTCGCTGGCGGCCAGGCCTTCATGGATGCCGGTGCCGAAGCGTTGGGGCTCCTTGTCCCAGCGCTTGGTCTCGTTGTAGGCGATGATCGAGGCGATCTCGCCGCCCGCTCCGGGGAGCAGGCCCACCACGGTGCCGATGACCGAGGAGCGCAGCAGGTTCACCTTGCAGTCATGCAGGAACTTGCGGACCACGGCCATGAAGGCCCCCTTCCGGGGGTTGTATTCCGCGATGTATTGCTTGTCGCTGCCGAGCAGGCTCAGTACCTGGGAGAAGGAGAACAGGCCGATCATGGCCGGGATGATCTCGATGCCCTGGGACAGCGGATAGTAGCCGAAGGTGAAGCGGGGATAGCCCGCTATGGGGTCGATGCCGACGGTCGAGACGAGCAGGCCGAAGGCCCCGGAGAGCAGGCCCTTGAGCATGTTGTCCCGGGACATGACCGCGATGGTCGAGAGGCCGAAGATGCAGAGCCAGAAGAACTCCGGGCCGCCGAAGTTGAGGGCGAAGCGGGCCAGGGGCGCGGACATGAAGAGCAGGAAGAAGGTGCCGATGACCCCGCCGAAGGCCGAGGCCAGGAGCGAGGCGTAGAGGGCCTCGTCGGCGCGGCCCTGCTGGCACATGGGGAAGCCGTCGAAGGTGGTGGCCACCGAGGAGGGCGTGCCCGGGGTGCGGATGAGGCAGGCGGAGTTGG
>JAWRKD010000146.1:0-13612 GCA_040307135.1 Desulfovibrionaceae bacterium | reverse complement strand
CGGAGCGGCCTCGCCGGTCTGCTCCAGGGCCGCCGGAGCCGCGGCCTCCACGGCCGGGGTTTCCGGAGCCGCAGGCACGGCCGGGGTTTCGTCCTCGTCCTCATCCTCCACCGGCGGCGCGGGCTTCTTGCCGAAGATCTTGGCCACCCAGATGGAGATCTCGTAGAGGACCATGAGCGGCACGGCCATGAGGGTCTGGGTGAAGGGGTCCGGCGGGGTCAGGATGGCCGCCACGACAAAGATGACCAGGATGGCGTACTTGCGCGTCTTGCGGAGCTTGTCCGCAGTGACCAGGCCGAGCCTGGCCAGGATGAGCATGAACAGGGGCAGTTCGAAGATGAGTCCGAAGGCCAGCAGGAGCTGGAGGCAGAACGTGGTGTATTCGTTGAGCTTCGGGATGAACTGGATGTTCTCGTTGGAATAGCTGGCGAAGAACTCGAAGCCGAACGGGAAGACCACGAAATAGCCGAACAGGGCCCCGGCCACGAAGAGCAGGGCCGTGAACACCGAGATGGGGATGATCCACTTCCGCTCGTGCTCGTAGAGCCCCGGGGCCACGAAGGCCCACAGCTGGTAGAAGATGTACGGGCTGGCCAGGAAGATGCCGGCCACGAAGGCCACCTTCATGTAGGTGAAAAATGCCTCGGGCGGGCTGGTGTACTGGAAGTGGCTGTCCGTGAGGATGCCCACCATGGGCTTGAGCAGGATGTCGAAGATGTCTTCGGCAAAGGCGTAGCAAGCGAAGAAGCCCACGGCCACGGCATAGGCGCATTTGGTGAGCCGTTTGCGCAGTTCGCTCAGGTGGTCCAGAAGGCTCATGCTGCCCGGAGCGGCCTCTTCGGCCTCCGTGGTTTCCGCGGCCGCATCCTCGGCGGCGGCCTCCTGGCTTGCGGCCTTGGTCTCCTCGGCCGCGGCGACGGGCTGCTCGCTCATGCCTTGTCCTTGGGGGCTTCAGCTCCATCGGCGGACGCGACGGCAGGCTCGTCGGCGGGCTGGGCCGCGGCCTGGGCCTTGGCGGTGTCCGGGGTCACCGTGTCCGGCTTTTCCGGGAACATCTGCTTCTTCATTTCGGCCTTTTTCTGATCCATCTCGGCCTTCTCGACCTCGGCGTCCAGGGTGCGCTTCACGTCCGTGCTCATGCGCTTGAACTCGGCCAGGCCCTTGCCCAGCGAGCGCATGAGCTCGGGAAGCTTGTTGGGACCGAGCACGATGAGGGCCACGACCAGGATGATGAGCAGTTCCGTGGTGCCGATGCCGAACATGGTGTCCTACTCCCACTCAATGGTGCTGGGCGGCTTGGAGGAAATGTCCAGGACCACCCGGTTGACACCCTTGACTTCGTTGATGATACGGCTGGAGATGCGGGCCAGAAGCTCGGATGGCAGCCGCGACCAGTCCGCGGTCATGGCGTCCAGGCTGTCCACGATGCGCAGGGCGATGACGTGCTCGTAGGTGCGGTCGTCGCCCATGACGCCCACGGTCTTGAGCGGCAGGAGCACGGCGAAGCCCTGCCAGACCTTACGGTACCAGTCCGCGGCCACGAGCTCGTTCTGCACGATCTTGTCGGCTTGGCGCAGGATGTCCAGGCGCTCCTTGGTGATCTCGCCGATGACCCGGATGGCCAGGCCCGGCCCCGGGAAGGGGTGACGCCAGATGAGGTTCTCGGGCAGGCCCAGCTCGTAGGCCGCCTTGCGCACCTCGTCCTTGAACAGTTCGCGCAGGGGCTCCACCAGCTTGAGCTTCATCTTCTCGGGCAGGCCGCCCACGTTGTGGTGGCTTTTGATCACCGCCGAGGGGCCCTTGAACGAGGTGCTCTCGATGACGTCCGGATAGAGGGTGCCCTGGCCCAGGTGTTTGGCGCCCTTGATGGCCTTGGCCTCCTTGTCGAAAATCTCGATGAAGGAGTGGCCGATGATCTTGCGCTTCTCCTCGGGATCGGTGACGCCCTTGAGGCGCTTGAGGAAGAGCTTGGAGGCGTCCACGCACTTCACGTTCAGGTCGAAGTGTTCCTCCAGGTAGCCGATGACCTCTTCTCGCTCGTTGAGGCGCAGCAGGCCGTTGTCCACGAAGATGCAGTGCAGCTGCTTGCCGATGGCCCGGTGCAGGAGCACGGCGGCCACGGTGGAGTCGATGCCGCCGGACAGGCCCAGGACCACCTTGTCCTTGCCAAGCTTCTTCTTGAGGTCCTTGATGGTGGAATCCACGAAGGAGGCCATGCTCCAGGCCGGCTTCAGCCGCGCCACCTTGAACAGGAAGTTGGCCAGGATGAGCGCGCCGTTCTCGGTGTGGGCAACCTCGGGGTGGAACTGGAGGGAGTACATCCGGGTCTTGGGGTTGCCCATGGCCGCGAATTCCACGGTGGGCGTGCGGCCCATGACCGTGAAGCCCTTGGGCAGGGCCTGGACCTTGTCGCCGTGCGACATCCAGACCGTGAACCGTTCCTTGTCCTCGATGCCCTCAAAAAGCGGGCACTTGGGATCCGCCGCGAACTCGGTGCGGCCGTACTCGCGGTCCTTGGAGGAGCTCACCTTGCCGCCCAGCTGGTGGGCCAGAAGCTGCATGCCGTAGCAGATGCCCAGCACCGGCACGCCGAGTTTCAGGTAGCGCGGGTCCAGGGCGGGCGAGCCCTTGGCCAGCACGCTGGCCGGGCCGCCGGAGAGGATGAGCGCCCCGGGCTTGAGGGCCTTCACGGCCTCGAAGTCCGCGTTGCAGGGGTGGATTTCGGAATAGACCCCGGCCTCGCGCACACGGCGGGCGATGAGCTGGGTGAACTGGGACCCGAAGTCCAGGATGACGACCATGTCTGTGTGCTGCATGCCGAACCCTTTATACCAAGCCCGTCCCAAGGGAAAGGGATTTCGCCTTACGCCGGGGTAATCAGGACGACTCCACCCGGTAGTTGGGAGCCTCCTTGGTGATGATCACGTCGTGCACGTGGCTCTCGCGCAGGCCCGCCGCCGAGATCTGCACGAACTGGGGCTTGGTCTGGAGCTCCGGGATGGTGCCGCAGCCCACGTACCCCATGCCGGAGCGCAGTCCGCCCAGGAGCTGGTAGATGCTCTCGGACACCGGGCCGCGGAACGGCACCCGGCCCACGATGCCTTCGGGCACGAGCTTCTTGGTCTTCTCCTGGAAGTAGCGGTCGCAGCTGCCGTCCTTCATGGCGTCGATGGAGCCCATGCCGCGGTAGATCTTGTAGGTGCGGCCCTGGTAGAGCACGGTCTCGCCCGGGCTCTCCTCGGTGCCCGCGAACAGGCTGCCGATCATCACGGTGTCGCCGCCGGCCACCAGGGCCTTGACCACGTCGCCGGAGTACTTGATGCCTCCGTCGGCCACCAGGCACTTGCCGTGCTCGCGGCAGGCGCGGGCGGCCTCCATGATGGCCGTGATCTGGGGCACGCCCACCCCGGCCACCACGCGCGTGGTGCAGATGGAGCCCGGGCCGATGCCCACCTTCACCGCGTCCACGCCGGACTCGATGAGGGCCTTGGCCCCCTCGTAGGTGGCCACGTTGCCGCCGATGAGCTGGCAGTCGGGGAACTCGGAGCGCAGGGCCTGGGCCGTGCGCAGGATGTTGCGGGAATGGCCGTGGGCCGAGTCCAGGACCAGGAAGTCGGCCCCGGCGCGCAGGAGCGCCTCGGCCCGCTGCGAGCAGTCGCGGCCCACGCCCACGGCCGCGCCCACGCGCAGCCGCCCCTTCTCGTCCTTGCAGGAGTGGGGGTACTTCTTGACCTTGTCGATGTCCTTGATGGTGATGAGCCCGGTGAGCCGGTCGTTGCCGTCCACCACCAGGAGCTTCTCGATGCGGTTCTGGTGCAGGTGGCGCTTGGCCTCCTCCTCGGAGATGCCTTCGCGCACGGTGATCAGGTTGCGCGAGGTCATGACCTCGGAGACGAGCGTGTTCATGTCCTCCACGAAGCGCACGTCGCGGTTCGTGATGATCCCGGCCAGGTGCTCGCCTTTGACCACGGGCAGGCCCGAGATGCGGTATTCGGCCATGAGCTTGAGGGCCTTGCCCACGGTGTCGTCGGGGTGCACGGTCACGGGGTCATGGACCATGCCGCTCTCCGACTTCTTGACCTTGGCCACTTCGTTGGCCTGGTCGCGCACGGGCATGTTCTTGTGGATCACGCCCGCCCCGCCGTGCCGGGCCATGGAGATGGCCATGCGCGCATCGGTGACCGTGTCCATGGCCGCCGAGATCAGGGGGATGTTCAGGCGGATGGACGGGGTGAGCTGGGTGGAGATGTCCACGCTGTCCGGCAGAACCTCGGAATAGGCCGGGAGCAGGAGCACGTCGTCGAAGGTCAGGGCCTTGCCGATGATCTTGTCCATGTCGCCTCCGTGAGCGGGTTGCCTGCCCGGGCTAGAGGCCCAGGTAGGCCTTTTTCACTGCCTCGTTGGCCAGAAGCGCCCGCCCGCTGTCGGACAGGGTGATCCGGCCGTTTTCCATGACGTAGCCGCGGTGGGCGATCTTGAGCGCCAGGTTGGCGTTCTGCTCCACCAGGAACACGGTGGTGCCGTCTGCGTTGATCTTCTGCACGATCTCGAAAATCTGTTTGATGATGAGCGGGGCCAGGCCCAGGGAGGGCTCGTCCAGCAGGAGCAGGCTGGGGCGGGCCATGAGCGCCCGGGAGATGGCCAGCATCTGCTGCTCGCCGCCGGAGAGCGTGCCGCCCGCCTGCCTGCGCCGCTTGGCCAGGATGGGGAAGAGCCCGAAGATGTACTCCAGGTCGCGTTTGATCCCGTCCTTGTCCGTGCGCATGAAGGCGCCCATGTCCAGGTTCTCCAGCACCGTAAGCTCGGGAAAGATGAGCCGCCCCTCGGGCACCTGGGAGATGCCCAGGCCCACGATGCGGTCCGTGGAGAGGTGGTGGATGGGGCGGCCGCGGTAGAAGATCTCGCCGTTTTTGGGCGGCACCACGCCGCAGACGCTCATGAGCGTGGTGGTCTTGCCCGCGCCGTTGGCCCCGATGAGGGTGATGATCTCGCCCTCCTCCACCTCGATGGACACGTCGCGCAGGGCCTGGATCTGGCCGTAGAAGGCATCGACGCCCTTCAGCTCGAGGACCTTAGCCATGGTGGTCCTCCCCGAGGTAGGCCTTGATGACCTTGGGATCGCGGCCCACCTCTTCGGGCGTGCCCTCGCAGATCATCTGGCCGTACTCCATGACGAAGATGCGGTCGGACAGGCTCATGACCATCTTCATGTCGTGTTCGATGAGCAGGATGGAGAGCTGGTAGCGCTCGCGGATGCCCAGGACCAGGTCCTTGAGCTGCATGGTCTCCTGGGGATTCATGCCCGCGGCGGGCTCGTCCAGGAGCAGGAGGAAGGGCTCGGTGGCCAGGGCGCGCGCGATCTCCAGGCGGCGTTGCGCGCCGTAGGGCAGGTTGCGGGCGAACTCGTTCACCGACTTCTCCAGGCCCAGCTCCGTGAGCAGCGCGTAGCTGCGGTCCACGATGGCCTGCTCCTCGCGGCGGGTGCGCGGATCGCGCAGGGCCGCGCCCAGGATGCCCGCCCTGCTGCGGCAGTGGCGGCCGATCATGACGTTTTCCAGCACGGTCATGGAGGGGAACAGGCGGATGTTCTGGAAGGTCCTGGCCAGGCCGATCTCGGTGACCTTGTTGGGCTTCATGCCGTTGAGCCGGACCTTGGCCCCGCCCGGGGTCAGGGCCAGGATCTCGCCCTCGGTGGGGTCGTACATGCCCGTGATGCAGTTGAAGAAGGTGGTCTTGCCCGCGCCGTTGGGACCGATGAGGGCCACGATCTCGCCCCGGCGCACGGCGAGATCCACCTCGTTCAGGGCGCGCAGGCCGCCGAAGTCCATGGACAGGCTGGTGACGGAAAGGACCTTATTCATGGCTCCCCTCCGCGGCCCGGAAACGATAGACCTTGCGCTCGCCGCTCACCAGGCCCTGGGGCCGCAGGACCATGACCAGGACCATGGCCGCGCCGAAGATGAGCATGCGGTAGAGGGCGAAGTCGCGCAGGAACTCCGGCAAGAGGATGAGCACCAGCGCCCCCAGGACCACGCCCACGATGGAGCCCATGCCGCCCAGCACCACCATGGCCAGGATCATGGCCGACTCCAGGAAGGTGAAGCTGGCCGGGTTCACGAACACGGTCTTGCCCGCGAAGACCACGCCCATGAGTCCGGCCCAGGCCGCGCCCAGGGCGAAGGCCGTGAGCTTGGTCCTGGTCTTGTCGATGCCCATGGCCTGGCAGGCGATCTCGTCCTCGCGCAGGGCCACCCAGGCCCGTCCGATGCGCGAGTTCTTGAGGCGGTTGGTCAAAAAGATGGTCAGGAGCATGAGCCCGATCATGATGTAGTACATGTAGATGGTGGACCCGCTCACCGAAAGCTGCATGCCGAAGAGCGAGGGCCGGTCGATGCCCGAGATGCCGCTGGGGCCCATGGAGAAGTCGCTCCAGTTCTCCAGCACCAGGCGGATGATCTCGCCGAAGCCCAGCGTCACGATGGCCAGGTAGTCGCCGCGCAGCCGCAGCACCGGCGTGCCCAGGAGGATGCCGAAGAGCGCGCCCATGCCCGCGCCGATGGGCAGCACGGTCCAGAAGCCCAGGCCGAAGTGGTGGTTCAGCAGGGCGTAGGTGTAGGCGCCCACGGCGTAGAATGCAGCGTAGCCGAGCACCAGCAGGCCGGAGAGGCCCACCACGATGTTCAGGCCCAGGGCCAGGACCACATAGATGAGCGCGGTGATCAGGATGTTCACCTGGTACATGGAGCCCACCGCGGGGAAGGCCAGGGCGGCCAGGCCCGCCACGGCCAGGAACGGCCCGTAGATCCTGGGCTCGCTCAGGAGCCGGCCGAACAGGGAGGGCCTGCCCCCGGTCCCGTCGGCGGCCCGGGCCTCGCCCAGTTGGCGCTTGGCCAGCAGGTAGCTCCAGACGTAGGAGAGGGCGAAGGCCGCGACGCCCACGTAGATCATGTTCATGAACCGCCACTGCACGGTCTTCTCGATGGTGTTCACGCGGACCACCAGGACCGGAAAGGTCAGGAACATGAACCAGAGGCTGGCGAGAACTGCTTTCTTGAGGTTGCCCATGCCCTACACCTTCTGGGTCGGGGCCTTGCCGAGGATGCCGGAAGGCCGGAAGATGAGGATGAGCACCAGCAGGAGGAAGGCGAACACGTCCTCGTAGTCGCTGGAGACGTAGCCGGTGGAGAAGCTCTCGGTCCAGCCCAGGACCAGGCCGCCCAGCATGGCCCCGGGAATGCTCCCGATACCGCCGAGCACGGCGGCGGTGAAGGCCTTGATGCCCGCCAGGAAGCCGATCATGAAGTTGATCTGGCCGATGTGCGAGGCGATGAGCACCCCGCCCACGGCCGCCAGGCTGGAGCCGATGACGAAGGTCAGCGAGATGACCCGGTCCACGTTCACGCCCACGAGCAGGGCCATTTTGCGGTTCTGGGCCGTGGCCCGCATGGCCTTGCCCATGCGCGTGAACTTGATGAACAGGGTCAGCCCGGCGCAGGACAGGGCCGTGGCCAGGATGATGAAGATCTCGGAGGAGCCGATGAAGGCCCGGTAGGGCTTGAGGAACTCCAGCTCGGGCAAAAGCTTGGGAAAGGGCAGGAAGTCCGAGGTCTGGGCCAGCATGACATAGTTCTGCAGAAAGATGGACATGCCGATGGCCGAGATGAGCGGCGAGAGCCGGGGCGCGGTGCGCAGGGGCTTGTAGGCGATCTTCTCCACCGTGAAGCCGTAGCCCGCGGACCAGACCACCGCCGCGGCCAGGGCCACGGCCAGGATGGCCAGGGCCGGCAGGCCCAGGGCCGTGAGCACGCCGGCCACGATCAGGGCGGTGAAGGCCCCGATCATGTAGATCTCGCCGTGGGCGAAGTTGATGAGCTCGATAATGCCGTAAACCATGGTGTAGCCCACGGCGATGAGGGCGTAGATGCTGCCGCGGGTCAACCCGCCGAAGAACAATTCGAGGAAATAATCCATGGAAGATTCCGCCGGTCCGTCGCTTGGCGGCCCTGATACGGGCCATTGAGAATAAAAGCAAGGGGGCAGGCCCCGGGGCCCGCCCCCCTGCGTTTCTGCATCGGGAGCGCGTGCGCTCTACTTCACCTCGACGTACTTGCCGTCCTGGACCTGATAGACGGCGAAGCCCACGCCCTCGGCATCGCCGCGGGCGTCGAACTTGATCTTGCCCACCGGGGTGTCCACGTATTCGGTGTGCAGGGCCTTGACGATGTCCTCGTACTTCGTGGACTTGGCCTTGTCGATGGCGTTCAGCAGGGCCTGGGCCGCGGAGTAGGCCTCGAAGAAGAAGGCGCCCGGATCGGAGCCGAACTGCTTCTTGTGCTCCTCAAGGGCCTGGGCGTACAGCGGGTTCTTGGAGATGTCCTTGGGACCGGTGGCGTACACGCCCTCGGCCATGGGACCGGCGACCTTGATGAAGGTGTCGTCCTTCACGCCGTCGTCCGAGAGGAAGGGAATCTTCATGTCCTTGTTGCGCATCTGGGTCACGATCTTGGAGGCCTCCGGATGGTAGCCGCCGTAGATCACGCCGTCGGCGTCCGCGCTCTTGATCTTCTGGACCACGGCGGAGTAGTCCACCGCGCCCGGGGTCACGCCCTCGAAAAGCACCACCTGGGCCTTGCCGCCCTCGGTGATGAACTTCTGCGCGAACTCGGCGAAGCCCTTGCCGTAGTCGCCCTTGTCGTGGATCACGGCCAGCTTCTTGAGGCCCAGATTCTCCACGGCGAACTGCACTTCCAGGGCGGCCTGGGCGTCGTCCGAGGCGATGGTGCGGAAGAACACCGGGTATTCGCCGCTCTGGGTCAGGGCCGGGTTGGTAGCCGAGGGCGACATGCAGACGATCTGGGATTCCTTGTAGATGGGCAGGGCGGCCTTGGTGGCGCCGGAGCAGATGTGGCCCAGAACCACGGTCACCTTGTCGGAGACCAGCTTGGTGGCGGCGTTGGTGGCCATCTCGGGCTTGCACTGGTCGTCCTGGGGCACGACCTCGACCTGCATGCCGTTGATGCCGCCCTTGGCGTTGTAGGCCGCGGCCACGAGCTTGGCGGCGTTCAGCGTGGGCAGACCGTAGGAGGCCAGGTCGCCGGAATGGGAGCCGGCCACGCCGAGGATGATCTTGCTGGCGGCCGGGGCGGCCTCTTTCTTCTCTTCCTTCTTTTCCTGGGCGCAACCGCCGAAGATCAGGCCCAGCGCCAGAACCAGGGCCAGGACACTCCACTTGCCTTTCATCGCTTCCTCCTCACTGGGATGGGGACTCTGTGCCGTAACCACACCGGACAGGCCACGGGCCCACGCCGGTCATGCGCGTATGTCGCGGCCCCGGGGCCCCGGGATTCCGCGAAAGCAGATATTTTAGTAAGAATTCCGGCCATGTCAACCGCCGAGGCGGTTTCCGCAACACGCGGAATTCCTTTTATTTCTCTCCTAGCTCCCGGGCGGCCTCCTGGCGCAGGTCCGCGTCCGCGGCGGCGTTGCCCATGACGGCCTTGAAATGGCCGTCGGCCTCGGCCTTGCGGTTCAGGAAGTGCTTGAGCACGATGCCCAGGTTGTAGTGGGCCACGGCGTCCTGGGGGGTCTTCTCCAGGATTCTGGCGAAGGCCGCGGCGGCCTGGTCGTATTCCTTCTTCTCGAAGTGGACCATGCCCAGCCCGCGGAGCACGGCCGGGTCGCCGGGTGCCACCTTCTCGGCCCGCTCCAGGAAGATCAGGGTGCGGTCCCAGGCCTGCATGCTCATGAACACGTCCGCCAGTTCCAGGAGCGTGGGCAGGTCGTCGGGCTTCTCGCCCATGCGGGCCATGAGTTCCTGCACCCGGGCCATGTCCATGCCTCCGCCCTGGCCCATGCCCGGAGGAGCCTGGCGCTCGGTGCGCATCTCCACGCGCAGGGAGGGATGCTCCATGCGGTACCAGAAGGAGGTCACGAAAAGCACGGCCAGGACCGCGGCCAAGGCCAGGACCATGATCCGGCGTCCGAAGGCGGCGTTCTTCTCAGGCATCGTTCAGCCGCTCCAGTTGGCGCACGCGGCGCTCCAGGCGCGCCGCGCGGCCGGCCAGGAAGGCGACGTAGCCGCCGATGCCGAGCCAGACGGCCACATTGGCCACGAAGAGGTAGGTGGGGGACATGGGCATCATCCTTGTTGGGAATCGGTTTCCAGAAAACGCGAACGCAGGGCCGCCAGCCGCCCGGCCAGCCGCTCCTGGCCGTGGCGCGCCAGCAGCAGGCAGAACCAGAGCAGGCCCACGGCGGCCATGCCGGCCACAAGCGTGAGGAGCATCTCCGGCTCCAGGCCGCCGCCCTGGCGGCCGAACACGGCCGGGTGCACGCTGCGCCAGAGCCGGGCCGAATAAAAGACCAGGGGCACGTCCAGGAAGGCCACCACGCCGAGCACGGCGCAGACCAGGGCCCGGCGCTCGCCGCCCATGGGCGCGGAGCGCAGGAGCAGGTACCCGGCATAGACGAACCACATGATGAGCGTGGTGGTCAGCCGCGGGTCCCAGGTCCACCAGACGTTCCAGGCGGCCCGGCCCCAGATGGAGCCCGTGACCAGGGCCAGACCCGAGAAGAGCACGCCGATTTCGGCCGCGCTCCCGGCCAGGGCGTCCCAGAAGGCCGTGCGCTTCGCGAGGTAGGCCAGGCTGGCCACGAAGACCACCAGGAAGCTCACGAAGGACCAGATGGCCATGGGCATGTGCACATAGAAGACCTTCTGCACCAAGCCCATGGTGGCCTCGATGGGGGCGTAGAACCAGATCATGTACTGGGAGACGCAGAGGGCCAGGGCCGCGGCCAGGGCCAGGAACTTCAGCTTGGACATGGGCTCTCCGGGGCTATTCCTCGCCGGTATAGACAAACGGGAAAAGGATCAAGCCCGCGCCCGCGAACAGGGCGTCGAAGGCCCCCAGCACGCCGAGCCAGGCGGTTTCCGGCTCCTGCCCGGCAAAGGCCTGGGCGAAGAGCTTGATGCCCCCCAGGAGCACCGGCACGAGCAGCGGGAAGAGGATCACCGACAGGAGCGACTCGCGCGCGGCCTGGCCCTGGGACAGGGCTCCCAGCAGCGCGCCCAGGGCCGCCAGGCCCAGGTCGGCGGTGAGCAGGGTCACGGGCGCCAGCCAGCCCGGGCCGGACAGGTCCTGCCCCAGGAAGACCACCGAGGCGGGCAGGAACACGGCCTGGGACAGGAGCAGGAGGCAGAACCCGGCCGCGGCCTTGCCCAGCCACACGGCCTGGGGCGGCACCGGCGAGGAGAGCAGGCCCAGGCGCGCGCCGCCCGCCTCTTCCAAGGCGAAAAGATCGTTGACCACCAGGACCAGGCCGAAGGCCGAGGCCAGCCAGAAGATGGCCGCCGCGGCCTGGGGCGGCACCGGCTCCCCGGCGGGCCGGGACAGGCTGAACAGGAAGATGAGCAGAAGCCCCAGGAGCACGGCCTGGACCAGACCCTGGCCGCCCACGGAAAGCCGCAGGTCCTTGGCCGCGATGATCCGCGCCCGGCTCAGCATGAGGCCCCCCCGGGGGCGTAGTCCGCGGCCGGGCCGCAGTAGGCCATGCGCTTCCCGGCCAGGGCCAGGACCTGATCGGCCCGGCCCGTGTCGGCGGCCACGTCGTGGCTGACCCAGACCACGGCCGCGCCGCGCTCCCGCAGCCCAGCGATCTCGGCGTGCAGGATGTCCCGGGAGGCCGTGTCCAGGCCCGTGTCCGGCTCGTCCAGGAAAAGCAGCTCGGGCTCCACCAGGAAGACCCGGGCCAGGTTCAGGCGCTGGGCCATGCCCCGGGAAAAGCCCCCTGCCCGCTCCTGGGCCACGCGGGAGAGCCCCACGCGGGCCAGGACGGCCTGAAGCCGGTCCTCGTCCGGGGGCATTCCGTACATGCGCGCCCAGAAGGCCAGGTTGTCCAGGGCCGTGAGCCGCCCGTAGAGAAAGGTGGCGTGGCCCAGGTAGGCCGTGCGCTCCGGGGCCGCCGCGCTCTCGCAGGTCCCTTCCGAGGGCTTGAGCAGCCCGGCCAGTATCTTGAGCAGCGTGGACTTGCCCGCCCCGTTGCCGCCCACCACCAGGAGCACGCGGCCCGGCCCGAGCTCCAGGGACACGTCCCGGAACACGAGCTTGTCGCCATAGAACTTGGTCAGGCGGCGGGCGGTGAGGACGGCGGACATCAGGCCTCGCTTTTGCGGCGCAGGAGGAGCAGCGGCGCGAGGCAGAGCAGCGTGCCGCCGATCCAGACCCAGTTCACCAGGGGGTTCACGCTGATCTTCACGCTCACGCTGGTCTCGTCGTTGAAGCCGAGCAGCGTGGCGTAGAGTTCGTCGCCCAGGGTCGGGATGGTGGCGGCCTCGGCAAAGGGCTGGGGGAAGTTGCGGTACAGACGGCGCTCCGGCAGGAGCACGCCCACTTCCTTGCCGTTTTTCGCCACGCGCAGGGTGGCCCGCACCAGGGACAGGGCCGGGGTGCGCTCCTGGGCCGTGTCCACGAAGGTCACGCTGTAGCCCGCCAAATCCACGGACTGCCCGGGCTTCAGGGCCAGCTCCTCCTCCACCTTGTAGGGGCCGGAAAAGGCGATGCCGAGCGCCATGAGGGCCACGGCCAGGTGCACGCCATAGGCCCCGAAGAACCGCCGGGAGCGGCGCAGCTGGGGCAGGAACACGAAGAGCAGGACGCAGGCGGCCATGGCCGCCACCGAGGCCGCGGCCGAGAACAGGGGCACGGGCTTGCGCACCCCGCCCAGGGCGAAGCCGACGAGCGCCAGCACGAAGACCGCGCCGGTGAGGAGCAGGCCGCGCTTCTCGCGCAGGCCCACCTTCCAGTCCAGCCAGGGGCAGAGACAGAAGAGCAGGACCAGGAGCGAGAGCAGCGGCACGCAGACCCGGTTGTAGAAGTCCGGACCCAGGCCCACTGTGGTGGCGCTCCAGAGCTTGCTGATGACCGGCCACATGGTGGCCATGGCCACCACCAGGCCCAGGGCCAGAAAGAACCAGGAGGCGGCCAGGAGCAGGCCCTGGCGGCTCCACATGTCGCTCAGGGCGCGGTACACGGGCTTGTCCCCGGCCAGCACGGCCAGGAGCGCCACGGCCAGGCCGCCGAGCATGAAGAGCATCAAGGGCGTGCCCACTCCGCCCTCGCCGAAGGCGTGCAGGGACTCGATGACCCCGCTGCGCACCAGGTAGGTGCCGAAGACGCAGAGCAGGAAGGTGAGGGCCATGAGCAGCACGTTAGTGCGGGCCAGGGCCCCCCGCCGGGCCTCGATATGCGCGGTGTGCAGAAAAGCCGTGGCCGAGAACCAGGGGATGAGCGAGGCGTTCTCCACCGGGTCCCAGGCCCAGTAGCCGCCCCAGCCCAGCTCCATGTAGGACCACCAGCCGCCCAGCACGATGCCTGCGGTGAGGAATATCCAGGAAAGCAGGTTCACGTTGCGGCAGACCCTGATCCAGGAGCCCGGCTCCCCGGCGGCTCTCGATGATGGCCGTGTGCAGGAAGGCCGTGGCCGAGAACCAGGGGATGAGCGAGGCGTTCTCCACCGGGTCCCAGGCCCAGTAGCCGCCCCAGCCGAGTTCCATGTAAGACCACCAGCCGCCTAGGATGATGCCCGCCGAGAGGAATATCCAGGAGAGCAG
>JAWRKD010000145.1:0-19604 GCA_040307135.1 Desulfovibrionaceae bacterium | reverse complement strand
GTGCTCGTCGGCTTCCTGCTTGCTCTTGCAGGCGATGCACAGGGTCGTCATGGGCCGGGCCTTGAGCCGGGCCACGCCGATCTCCTCGCCGCACTCCTGGCAGATGCCGAATTCGCCGTCCTCGATGCGCTGCATGGCCTGCTGGATTTTCTTGATGAGTTTGCGTTCCCGGTCGCGCAGGCGGAGGGTGAAGGCCCTGTCGGACTCGGCGGTGGCGCGGTCGGCCGGGTCGGCGTAGACCTCTACGGACTCGGTCATGTCCTCGATGGTGGCCTGGCTGTTCTGCAGGATGTCATTGAGGGTGTTGCTGAGCACTTCCCGGAAGTATTCAAGATCCTTGGCATCCATCAATCGCACCTCGCTGGGACGACCTCCGTCGCCGGAAGATCCGGCGGTGGGATCGCGGTGGAACGTAAAGTGGAGTCTTTAAACCAAAACGGCGGGTGAAGTAAAGCCCCGGACCGGCGGCCTGGGTGCGAACACAACCAATTGAAATGCAAGGATTTCATTGAAGTGGCGCGGACCATTCCCGGGGCTGTCGGGGACCGCAGCCAGGGCCGCGGCGCGATGTGCGGGACAGGACAAAAAGGACTTGCCTGGAGCGTGAAAATACGGCAAAGAAAGCGGGCCTTGCGAGCTTGACAGCCTCAGGCCCTCTGAGTAAGACAGGGGTCCCTTTGCGAGCGGGAATAACTCAGTGGTAGAGTGCAACCTTGCCAAGGTTGAAGTCGCGGGTTCAAATCCCGTTTCCCGCTCCAATCGCAAAGGCGGCATAGCCAAGTGGTAAGGCAGAGGTCTGCAAAACCTCCATTCTCCGGTTCAAATCCGGATGCCGCCTCCACGCGGGAATAACTCAGTGGTAGAGTGCAACCTTGCCAAGGTTGAAGTCGCGGGTTCAAATCCCGTTTCCCGCTCCAGCCAATGAAAAAGGCCGGTCCGCAAGGACCGGCCTTTTTCGTTCCGGCAGGCGCTGTTGTTCAGTTCCCGGCCGCCAGGGCCAGCCGCGCGCCCAGGGCAAAGGCCTTTTCCAGGTCCTTGGGAAAGACCTCCGCGCGGCGCTTGGCTTTTGCCGCCGGGTCCCACACCGTGGACAGGAACTTGGAGTAATCCGTGAACTGGTAGGTGTCGCACACCATCAGGGTCTCGCAGTTGCCGAAGGTGCGCAGCATGTAGGACTCGGTGCGCTCCATGAGCTTGGCCTGGCTGTTGTTGGCCAGGGCCTCCTCGCTGATGTTCATGGTGTAGATGAGCGCGCTCCTGAGCTTGCCCGGGAAGATGCTGGCGTAACCCGGGGTGTAGGTCACGAACGGGAACAGGAGGCGCTCCAGGAATGAGCGCATCATGCCCGACTCCGTGCCGAAGTAGATGGGCGAGCCCAGGATGAGCACGTCGGCCGCGGCGGCCTTTTCCAGGAGCGGCGCGAGGCCGTCCTGCACGGCGCAGCGGCCGTAGCTCTTGCCGCCCAGGTGCTTGCAGGAAAAGCAGCTGGTGCAGCCGGTGTAGGCCAGGTCGTAGAGGTGCGCGAGTTCGGTTTCCGCGCCCTTGGACGCGGCCCCGGCCAAAGCCTGCTCCAGGAGCTGGGCGGTGTTCCAGGTCTTGCGGGGGCTGCCGTTGACGGCGAGGGCCTTCATGGTCGTCTCCTTGGCGTCGGTTTTCAGAGCCACTGGACGCGCAGGGCCTGGCGTTCGGGGATGCGGGCGTAGCGCACCGCGGGGCGGCCGAGCATGACCGCGGCCTGGGTCAGGTGCCCTTCGGGCAGGGCCAGGGCCGCCTGGAGCGGGGCCCACTGCTGGGCCGCGCGGGTGAAGATGCCCGCCCAGCAGGTGCCCAGGCCCATGGCCGAGGCCATGATCTCCACCCAGGCCGAGGCGATGGCGCAATCCACCTGGGGCCAGCGCGACTCCTGGTGCGCGTGCAGGATGACCAGGTGCGGCGCGCCGTGCAGGATCTTGTCCTCGCCGCGTTCCCAGGCCGCGAGCCAGCCCTTGTAGGGCATGTTCGGCACGCTCTTCATCCAGTCCACGGTGAGCCCGGCCAGCTCGCGGGTGCGCTCCGGCGCGAGCGTCACGGTCCAGTGCACGGGCTGGGCGTTCACGGCCGAAGGCGCGTAGCGCGCCGCGTCCAGCAGCCGCGTAATTTCGCCACGCTCCAGGGGCTCGGGTCTGTAGAAGCGGATGCTGCGCCGCGCGGCCAGGAAGTTGCGGAGTTTTTCCGGCTCCGGCTTCCAGGAGCGGTCCACCGGGGTCAGGCTCTCGGGATCGCGGCCGTTGAGGCAGAGCGCGGCCTTGGGGCAGACCGCCACGCAATGGCCGCAGCCGAAGCAAAGGCGTTCCGCGGCCTTGCGCAGCCGCGGGAAGTCGTTCTCGTCCAGTTCGATGAGACCCAGGGGGCATTCGCGGACGCAGAGCCCGTCGCGGGCGCAGCGCTCGCGGTCCACGTCCAGGCTGATCTGGCGGCTCATTTCCTCTCCTTGTTCTTGAGGGTCTTGCCCACGCTCCAGGCCTGGGCCGCCACCCGGCCCAGGGTCCAGTAGCGGCGCAGGGGATCGTAGAGCAGGGGGCGGGATTTGGCGAAATCCACGCGGCCGTCCAGGACCACGTCCTCGTCGGCCCAGGTGGCTTCCAGGCGGCCCACGAACACGTCGTGGGTCGTGAGGTCCAGGGTCTCGTGCAGGGTCAGCTCCATGCACACCGGGCAGCGGGCGATGAGCGGGGCGAACGGCAGGTCGCCCGCAAAGAGCTCGAAGAGCCCGGACTTGTCCACGTCCCTGCCCGAGACCATGCCCACGTAGTCGGTCTCGGCCACCAGGTCCTCGGAGGGCAGACAGATGCTGAACTGCCCGTGCTCGCGGATGCCGCGCGCGGTGTGGCGGCTCTTGACCAGGCTGATGGAGAGGTACTGGGGCGTGGCGTGGTTCAGGATGCCCACGTGGGCCACGGTGATGAAGTTGGGCCTGCCGTCCACCACCGCGCCCGCCAGCACGGTGAGCGAGGGGTAGAGCGCGTTGACCGCGCCGAGCTTCCTTTTCATTGCGCGTCCTTGTGTTTGAGGGCCTTGCCCGCGCTCCAGCAGTCGCCCAGCACCGGCCCCAGGGCGCGGTACTTCTTGAGCGGCATGTCGAAGAGCATGGGCCGGATCTTGGCCACGTCGATCCTGCCGTCCGTGAGCACGGTCGGGTCGGCGTGGGTGGCCACCAACTCGCCGATGAAGATGTCGTGCGCGCCCAGCACCAGGGTCTGGTGCAGGCGGCACTCCATGCACACCGGGCAGTCGCGGATGAGGGGCGCGGCCGGGAGCTGGCCGTAGAAGACCTCGAACAGCCCGGACTTGTCCGTGTTCTTGCCGGAGACGAGGCCCACGTAGTCCGTCTCCGCCAGGAGGTCCTGGCCCGGGATGTTGATACTGAACTGGCCGTTTTCCAGGATGCCAGCGTTGGTGTGGTGGGCCTTGTTCAGGCCGATGGCCAGGTACTGGGGCGTACCGTGGTTCATGGGGCTCAGGTGCGCCACGGCCAGGAAGTTGGGCTTGCCGCCGCAGTGCGCGCCCACGATGGTCGTGAGCGTGGGGTAGAGGGCCAGGACCGGCCCGAGGTCGGCGTGCATGGCGTCCCCCTACCAGCGGTCCGCGTACTTGCGGATGCTGCGGCGGGTGTGGATGGCGTCGAAGAGTTCCATGGGAACCTCCCGGGTTTCGGGTTTACACTGACCCTTGTTTCATGCAGTATGTGCGAAAAAGCAAGCAGGCACCTTAAAGTCATATAGTATCCTTGGAGAAACCAATGGCGAAGAGCAAGGAATCCGAAACGGCGCCCAACTGCGGGCTCAAGACCCTGGGCAACCGGGTCTATTCCTGTTCCGTGGAGCTGACGCTCCAGATCATCGGCGGGAAGTGGAAGCCCGTGATCCTCTATCACCTGGGTCGGCGCGGCACCCTGCGTTTCGGCGAGATCCGCAAATCCATGCCGAGCATCACCCAGAAGATGCTCACCCAGCAGCTGCGCGAGCTGGAGGCCGACGGCATGGTCCTACGCCGGGTCCACGCCGAGGTGCCGCCCCGGGTGGACTACACCCTCACCGAGCTGGGGCAGGGCGTCATGCCCGTGCTCAAGGCCCTGTGCCGCTGGGGCCGGGCCTATGAAAAACTCCTGACGGCCCGCGAAAAGGACTGTCGCGCGGCCTAGACGAACGGTTTCCGCGCATCCGGAGCGCGCCGGTACGGTCCCTGCAAGGTGGCCGGGCAGGGAAAATTGTGCCTGTCCCGCCCTGAACCGGAGGAGCCGTTCCGCATGCCGTCCCACGCCGCAGCTTCCCGCGCCGCCAGCCACACCGCCCAGGACGCCGTGATCCTCCTGCCCGGCCAGTACCGGCGCAGCCCCCTGACCCGCGACCTGGAGGAACTCTGCGACCCGCGCCGGGCCACGGACCCGGCCCTGTTCCTCAACCTCACGGCCAAGTACTTTTTTGCCTACCTCTATGAAGGGGCCCAGGAGGCCGTGGTGGCCCTGCCGGACATCACCCGGCTCTTCGAGCAGTTCCACCGCCACCGCAGCCTGAACGAGGAGGGCGACGACGCCGAGGTCATGAACGGCCTGCGCCAGTGCGCCCCGGCCCTGCGTTTCCTGGCCGACCTGCCCCGGGCCGCGGCCCTGCTGCGGGCAGTGGCCCTGCACCGCCTGCCGTCCGGGATTCTGGAGAGGCCCTATCTGGGCCTGGACATCGGCACGGGCGCCGGACTGCTCATGCTCGGCGCCCTGGCCCAGGCCCGGCGCAACGGCTTTGACGAGCCCGAGGTCTGGGGCCTGGAAAGCGACCCTCTGGTGTTCCGGCGTTCCGCGGTGCTGGCGCGCAGCCTGGGCCTGGGGCCGGTGGTCCTGGCCGGGCCGGAGCAGGACCCCTGCCTGCTGGTGCCGGGCGGCCCCTTCACCTTCATCTCCAGCGGCCAGCCCGAGCGCCGCGGCCGCTTCGCGGGCCTTTTGGCCGGGCTCAAGGCCTCCTGCGCCGAACGGCTGCGGGACACGGTTTTCTTTCCCGAGGGCTTCATCGTCTATAGCCCGGAGATGAACGTCTCCATGTTCCTGTCCCAGGGCAACGGGTTTCAGGGCGGCTGCGACCTGGAGGACTGCTGTCCCCAGGGATTGGTGAGCGGGGACCAAGTCCTGGCCCTGCACCGCCTGGGCGAGGAGTTCCTGGCCTGCCTCACGCCCCTGGGCCGCGCCCTGCTGCCCCGTCCCAGCTAGCCCCGGCTAGCCCCAGAACGCCAGAACCACCGCTCCGGCGGCCATGAGCCCGGCCCCGGCCAGGCGGAAGCCCATGTCCGTCTCCCGGAACATGGCCCAGCCCCAGAGCGTCCCGAACAGGCCGTTGAGACGCTTGATGGAGAGCATGTAGGCGGCCTGGGTCAGGGCGATGGCCTGGTAGTGGCAGAGGAGGTGGGCCAGGAGCAGTCCGGCCACGGCCAGTCCCCGGCCGGGCCGTCGTGCCAGGTCCCGCAGCCGCAGCCGCCCGGCCAGGGCCATGCCGCCCAGGAGCAGGACGGACTGGAGCGTGAAGGTGGCGCACACCGCGAACAGGGGATCGGACTGGAGCACGGTCTTTTTGCCGAGCACGCCCGTGAGCCCGTAGATGCAGGCCGCCGTGAGCATGTACAGGCTTCCTCGCTCGCGCCGGATGGAGGCCAGCGGAGCCCAGAAGGAGCCATGGCCCCTGCGCATGTGGAGCACGTAGCCCCCGGCCGTGGCCGCCACGATGCCCACGCCCCCGGCCCAGGTGGGCGTCTCGCCGAGCAGGAGCTGGCCGGTGACGATGGCGAAGACCGGGGTCAGGCTCAAAAAGGGCATGGTCAGGGACAGGGGCGAGACCTGGATGGCCCGCATGTGCAGGAGATAGCCCGCCGAATTCAGGGGCAGGAGCACGGCCTGGCTGGCCCAGAACCCCGGCTCCACCCCGGAGAAGCCCCGCAGCAGGAGCAGGCCCAGGAAGAAGGGCAGGGAATAGGCCAGGGGATAGGCGCTCATGGACCAGGGGTCCAGGTCCGAGAAGGAGCGCTTGGCCACGGCCGATTCCGTGGCCGAGGACAGGGCCGTGAGCAGGGAAAGCCAGAACCAGAGCACGTCAGCGGTCCGGGAGCGCGCGCACCGGTTCGCCCTGGCGGCGGAAGCTGTAGCCCAGGAGGTGGCGGCCCGTGGGATCGAGCACGGCCGTGAGGCTGAACAGGGGGATGCGGTCCTCCCCGCGCACGGCCTGAACCAGGGGATGCAGGCTCACGAAGCGCAGGTCCAGGAAGGTGAGCACGCGGCGGTTCCCGTCGCCGACCTCCAGCACGGCCGGGTAGAGGCTGAACCAGTCGTAGGTCCGGAAGATGTCCGCTTCGCGGCCCAGGTCCCGGAGCAGGGCGCGGTCGGCCTTGGCGTAAGTCCGCGTGGGCCGGGGCAGGGGATCGAGCGCGCGCACCAGGCCCAGGGTGTAGGATTCGCCGCGGTCCTCTACGGATTTCCAGTACCAGGGCGAGAAGGCCTCGGGCGAGAGGCGAAGGCTCTGGAAGCTCTCGCTCCGCTCGTGCAGGCGCTGCGCCAGGTGCTGCTCCAGGACCAGGCGCACGGACCAGCAGAGCAGGGGATAGGCCAGGACCCAGGCCAGGGCCGCCAGGGCGATGCGCGTGCGCGCCGCGGGCAGCAGACGCGCCGCCAGGATCGCGGCCAGCAGGCTTGCGGTGAACGCCGGATCAATGATGAACACGGCCTCCAGGGTCAGGCGGGCGCTGGAGAACGGGGCCAGGAGCTGGGTGCCGTAGGCCGTGACGTAGTCCAGCCAGAGGTGGCCCAGGAGCAGGGCCAGGGCCAGGCCCCAGGCCTGGCGCAGGGGCGTGTCGCGGCGGAGCGCCTTCCATATCCCGGCCAGGGCCAGGGCCAGGACCGGCGCGGCCAGCAGCGAGTGGGACAGGGCCCGGTGGTAGAGGAGGTAGCGGCCCGGGTCGCCGCCCGAGCCGAAGTTGTCCAGGTCGGGCAACAGCGCGGCGGCCAGGCAGAAAGGGACGAGCCCGCGGGGCTTCCCCAGGGCGCGGCCCGCGGCCTGGGCGGCCAGCAGGCCCGTGGCGGCGTGGGTCACCGGGTCCATGGCGCAAAGCATAGCCGAGGCCCGCGGGTCTTGCAAAGGCCCGGCGGTTGACCTCCAGGCCCGGCCCGGTTAGGGATTCGGAAACGCTGTGGGGAGGGGAGAATGCTGAAGCCGTCGGTGGCCGTGAGTCTGGAGGGCCTGCCCTACATCCTGTTCACGGCCCTGTGCGCCCTGGTTTTCGCCCTGCTGGGCTGGTGGTTCATGACAGTGGTCCTGCTCGTGGTCTGCGGCCTGACGCTCAATTTTTTCCGCGATCCCGAGCGGGTGCAGCCCGAGGACGCCGAGGCCGTGGTCTCCCCGGCCGACGGCAAGATCATCAAGATCGGCCGCGAGATCGATCCGGTCTCCGGCGAGGCCCGCCAGGTCATCTGCGTGTTCATGAATGTCTTCGACGTGCACGTGAACCGCATGCCCGTGTCCGGCACCATCCAGGCCATCCACTACCACCCCGGCAAGTTCTTCAACGCCTCTCTGGACAAGTCCAGCAAGGACAACGAGCGCAACGTGGTGGAGATCGTGGGCAAGGGCAACCAGCGCTTTACCGTGGTCCAGATCGCTGGGCTCATCGCCCGGCGCATCGTGTGCTGGGCCGAAAAGGGCGACAAGCTCAAGCGCGCCGAGCGGTTCGGCCTGATCAAGTTCGGCTCCCGAGTTGACCTTTACCTCCCCGATGGTTACGATTGCAGCGTATATGTCGGCGACGCGGTGTTCGCCGGCCAGACCGTGGTCGCCGTGAAGCGTCAGGGCTGAAGCGACCGGAAGCAATGAGCGAAAGACCCCTGCCGCGCCACAAAGGCGTGTACATCCTGCCCAACCTGTTCACCACGGCCAGCCTGTTCGTGGGGTTCCTGGGCATTCTCTGGGCCGTGCAGGGCCGTTTCGAGCTCTGCGCCTTGGCCATCCTGGGCAGCGGGCTCCTGGACGGCCTGGACGGCAAGGTGGCCCGGCTCACAGGCACCAGCAGCGAGTTCGGCGTGCAGTACGACTCCCTGGCCGACCTGGTAGCCTTCGGCGTGACCCCGGCCGTGCTGGCCTACTTCTGGAAGCTCCAGCAGTTCGGCCGCCTGGGCCTCATGGCCGCCTTCCTCCTGGTGGCCTGCGGCGCACTGCGGCTGGCCCGCTTCAACGTGCAGACCAAGGTCATCTCCAAGAAGTTCTTCATCGGCCTGCCCATCCCGGCCCAGGCCTGCACCCTGGCCACCCTGGTCCTGTTCACGCCCTACATCCCCGAGGCCTGGCTGGGACAGCCCCTGGCCGTGGGCGTGCTGGTCATGGCCTACGTGCTCTCCTTCCTCATGGTCAGCACCATCCGCTTCGCCTCGTTCAAGGAATACGGCTTTTTGAAGGCCCATCCCTTCAGCTCCATGGTCACGGCCATCCTGCTCTTCGTGCTCGTGGCCTCGCGGCCGCGGGCCCTGGGCTTCCTGCTCTTCCTCGGCTACATCGCCTCCGGCGTGCTCTACACGCTGTTCTACCTCTCCCGCAGAAGCTCCAAGCTCCTACGCGAGACCCCCAAGCTATCCTAGCCTGAACCCCGCCAGACATCTTGCGTCAAGGACGCCGGCGGAGCGGGCCGGGAGTCCGGGCCGCGGCGTGTTGCTCAATACATGGCATCTGGAGTAAACCCATCGGACGATGGGCGGCAGTGGAGGAAAAAACAATGTCCGATCGCATCTATGTTTTCGATACCACCCTTCGTGACGGCGAGCAGTCCCCGGGCGCGACCATGAACACCCAGGAAAAGGTGAGCATGGCCCGCCAGCTGGAGGCGCTCGGCGTGGACATCATCGAAGCCGGGTTCCCGGCCGCCAGCCAGGGCGATTTCGAGGCCGTGCAGGCCATCGCCGCGGCCGTGGGCGAAGTCCGGGTGGCGGGCCTGTGCCGGGCCATGCCCCAGGACATCGACCGCGGCTGGGAGGCCATCGCGGGCGCGAAAAACCCGCGCATCCATACCTTCCTGGCCACCTCCGACATCCACATGAAGCACAAGCTCCGCAAGACCCCGGAGCAGGTTCTGGAAATGGCCGACGCGGCCGTGCGCCAGGCGGTGCGCCACACCTCCGACGTGGAGTTCTCGGCCGAGGACGCCTCGCGCTCCAACTGGGAGTTTTTGGCCAAGGTCTGCTCCGTGGCGGTCAAGGCCGGGGCCAAGGTCCTGAACATCCCGGACACCGTGGGCTACATCCAGCCCCACGAGTACGCCGAGCTCATCGCCTACCTCCTGGGACACGTTGACGGCGCGGACAAGGTCGTCTTCAGCGTGCACTGCCACAACGATCTGGGCCTGGCCGTGGCCAACACCCTGGCCGCGGTGCGGGCCGGGGCCCGGCAGGTGGAGGGCACGGTGCTCGGCATCGGCGAGCGCGCGGGCAACGTGGCCCTGGAAGAGGTGGTCATGGCCATGCACACCCGGCCGGACGTCTATCCCTTTGAGACGAACATCAAGACCGAGCAGATCTACCCGGCCTGCCGCAGGCTCTCGCAGATCATCGGCCAGCCCATCCCGCCCTACAAGCCCATCGTTGGGCCCAACGCCTTCGCCCACGAGTCCGGCATCCACCAGGACGGCGTGCTCAAGAACCGCCTGACCTACGAGATCATGACCCCGCAGTCCGTGGGCCGCTCCGGCACGGAGATGGTCATCGGCAAGCACTCCGGCTCCCACGCCATCAAGCGCAAGATCGAGGAGCTGGGCTATTCCCTGGACGACGCCCAACTGGCCGTGGTCTTCGGCGCGGTGAAGGAGCTGGCGGACAAGAAGGAGCAGGTCTTTGACGAGGACGTGGAGGCCCTGGTCCTGGAAAAGGTCTATCGACGCCGCGACAAGTACCGGCTCAAGGACATGAGCGTGTTTTCGGCCACGGGCGGGGTGCCGCCGCACGCCGCGGTGGTCATGGAGTTCGTCACCGCCGACGGCGTGGAGACCCGCCGCGGCTCGGCCTTCGGCGAAGGCCCGGTGGACGCCATCTTCAAGTGCATCAGCCGCATGGTGGGCATGAAGCCCAGCCTGGAGCGCTACCAGGTCAACGCGGTCACGGGCGGCACCGACGCCCAGGGTGCGGTGACCGTGCGCATCGCCGACAACGGGTTCAGGGCCGTGGGACGCGGCACCAGCGAGGACGTGCTGGTGGCCAGCGCCCAGGCCTTCATCACGGCGTTGAACCGCCTGGAGAAGACCAAAGAGGAGAAACGGGAATGCCCAACACTTTAGCGGAGAAGATCCTGCAGGCCCACACCGACGACGACGCCTCGGAAGCCGGGCGCATCGTGCGCTGCCGGGTGAGCCTGGTCCTGGCCAACGACATCACCGCCCCGCTGGCCATCAAGTCCTTCCGGGCCATGGGCGCGAAGCAGGTCTTTGACCGCGACCGCGTGGCCCTGGTCTGCGACCACTTCACGCCCAACAAGGACATCGACTCGGCCGAGCAGGTGCGCGTGGTGCGCGAATTCGCGCAGGAGACGGGCGTGACCCACTACTACGAGGGCGGCGACGTGGGCGTGGAGCACGCGCTCCTGCCCGAGCTGGGCCTGGTGGGTCCGGGCGACGTGGTGGTGGGGGCGGACAGCCACACCTGCACCTATGGCGGCCTGGGGGCCTTCGCCACGGGCATGGGCTCCACGGACATCGCCGCGGCCATGGTCCTGGGCGAGACCTGGTTCAAGGTGCCGCCCACCATCCGGGTGGAGATGTCCGGCGAACTCGGCCCCTTCGTGGGGGCCAAGGATCTCATCCTGGCGGTCATCGGCAAGACCGGCGTGTCCGGCGCCCTTTACAAGGCCCTGGAGTTCGGCGGTCCGCTTACCGCCGCGCTCTCGGTGGAGGGCCGCATGACCATGGCCAACATGGCCATCGAGGCCGGCGGCAAGGTGGGGCTCTTCCCCTCGGACGCCAAGACCGTGGCCTACTGCAAGGCTGCGGGCCGCCACGCCGAGACCCTGGACGCGGACCCGGGCGCGGCCTACGAGCGCGTGATCCGGCTGGACGCCACGGGCATGGAGCCCCAGATCGCCTGCCCGCACCTGCCGGACAACGTGAAGCCCGTGAGCGCGGTCAAGGGCCTGCGCCTGGACCAGACCGTCATCGGCTCCTGCACCAACGGCCGCATCGAGGACCTGCGCCAGGCCGCGGCCGTGCTCAAGGGCCGCAAGGTGAAGAAGAACCTGCGCTGCGTGGTCCTGCCCGCCACCCCGAACATCTGGCGCATGGCGCTCAAGGAAGGTCTCCTGGAGACCTTCATGGAGGCCGGCTGCATCGTGGGGCCGCCCACCTGCGGCCCCTGCCTGGGCGGGCACATGGGCATCCTGGCCAAGGGCGAACGCGCCCTGGCCACCACCAACCGCAACTTCAAGGGCCGCATGGGCAGCCTCGAATCCGAGGTCTATCTTTGCAATCCCGCCGTGGCCGCCGCCGGGGCCGTGGCCGGCGAGATCATCCATCCGGCCGCGCTGTAGGAGGCTGTCATGATCATCACAGGCACGGCCCACAAGGTGGGCGACCACATCGACACCGACGCCATCATCCCGGCCCGCTTCCTGGTGACCACGGACCACGAGCTGCTGGGATCCAACTGCATGGAGGGCCTGGAGCCCGGCTGGATCAAGCGGGTCAAGAAGAACGACGTCATCGTGGGCGGCGAGAACTTCGGCTGCGGCTCCTCGCGGGAGCACGCACCCATCGCCATCCTGGGCGCGGGCATCCCGGTGGTGGTGGCCAAGAGCTTCGCGCGCATCTTCTACCGCAACGGCTTCAACATGGGGCTCACCCTGCTGGAGGTTGGCGAGGACGCCGACAGGCTCCGCGACGGCGACACCCTGGAGGTGGACACCGAGGCCGGGGTCATCCACAACAAGACCACGGGCGCGAGCGTGCGTTGCGCGCCGGTGCCCCCGTCCATGCAGGAGCTCCTGGATGCGGGCGGCCTGGTGAACTACGTGAAGGCCCGGCTGAAGCAGGGCGTTCATTCCAAGTAGCTATTTTTAACATATTGGAATAACAATCTATTGATTCGCTGGAGTCGAGAATGAAGATCTGCGTGCTACCGGGCGACGGCATCGGCCCGGAGATCACCGACCAAGCCTTGAAGGTCCTGCTGACCGTGGCCGAGAAGTTCGGCCACGAGGTGGAGCTGGACCAGCAGCTCATCGGCGGGGCGGCCATCGACGCCACGGGCGGGCCCTTGCCCGAGGCCACGGTGGAGGCCTGCCGGGCCTCGGACGCCGTGCTCCTGGGCGCGGTGGGCGGCCCCAAGTGGGACACCATCGACCCGGCTATCCGGCCCGAGAAGGGGCTTCTGGGCATCCGCAAGGCCCTGGGACTCTTCGCCAACCTGCGGCCCGCCTCGCTCTTTCCGCAGTTGCGCTCGGCCTGCCTGCTGCGGCCGGACATCGTGGAGCGCGGCGTGGACGTGCTGGTCATCCGCGAGCTCACCGGGGGCATCTACTTCGGCGAGCCCCGGGGCGTCGAGACCCACGGCGGCGAGCGCGTGGGCTTCAACACCATGGTCTATCACGAGCGCGAGGTCCGGCGCATCGCCCGGGTGGCCTTCGAGGCGGCGCGCAAGCGCAGGCGCCGGGTCTGCTCCGTGGACAAGGCCAACGTCCTGGACGTGTCCCGGCTTTGGCGCGAGGTGGTGGTGGAGGTGGGCGCCGAGTTCCCGGACGTGGAGCTCTCCCACATGTACGTGGACAACGCGGCCATGCAGCTGGTGCGCGACCCGTCCCAGTTCGATGTGCTCGTCACCGGCAACCTGTTCGGCGACATCCTCTCGGACGAGGCCGCGGTCATCACCGGCTCCATCGGCATGCTGCCCTCGGCCTCCCTGGGCGAATCCGGCCCCGGCCTGTACGAGCCCATCCACGGCTCGGCCCCGGACATCGCGGGCAAGGATCTGGCCAATCCCATCGCCACCATCCTCTCGGTTGCCATGCTCCTGCGTTACTCCCTGAACATGGAGGAGGAGGCCCGCAGCATCGAGGCCGCGGTGTCGCGGACCCTGGACCAGGGCCTGCGCACCGGCGACATCATGGAGCCGGGCAGGACCAGGGTTTCGGGCAGCGCCATGGGCGCGGCCGTGCTGGCCAACATCTGAACAGCCAAGGGCCGGGGCAACGCCCCGGCCATTTTTGTTAAGAAGTTTCGAGGCGTTACTTGCTGGTGGGAGAGGGTGCAAGCAGTCCGGCCAATGCGCCCACTGCCGCCGAGCCGAGTGCGGTGAGCACATCCGGGGTTTTCGCGTCTCCGCTTTGAAAGGTGAGCGCAATGGCTCCGATTAGGGCCGCTATCACTGTAACGCCGAGAACGAAAACCACCACTCGGTAAATCCACTTGTCCCAGGCCAGCGGCGCAGCTCTGGGCAAGTCCCTGACGACTTGCTTCGCAATTTTTTGCAACTCCTCAACAGGATCCGTCTTAATTTTACTGATAATCTCCTGGTTGTTCATCACGCGGCTGACCAGGACATCCACTGAGCGGGGGACTGTCGCACCATACCTCGCCTCCTGGGGTTGGGGTCTCTGATGGAGCGCCACGCACAGCACAGGCGCCATACCGAGGATAAACAGCATGGACTATATTCGACGTAGGTAAAGACGGCGGCGCAGGGCCGGGAAAAGGGCGAACACGGGGAAGTCGGCAGGGAAGCGGCGCGGGCCTAGCGTCCGCGGTCCTCGTCCTCGTCATCGTCGTCCGGCCGCTTGCCCCAGAGCCATTCGTCGATGGGATTGTGCTTCTTGCCGGGATTGCGCTCCTGCCAGTTCTTCCTGCGGCGATCGAAAAGGAGATAGTAGCCGAGGCCGATGGCCAGCGTGACCAGGACAAAGGCGAAGGTGCTCATGGGGTCCCTTCGGCGTGCGCCAGTTCCAGGACAAAGGCCATCTTGTCCGCCCGCCTGCGCCGCTTCACCGCAGCCTCGGCCCTGAGCGCCGCGCTCCGGCCCGGGCAGGGCGCGCTGGCCGCCAGGGCCACGGGCAGCCGGGCCCGGGTGTAGCGCGCGCCCGTGCCCGCGTTGTGCTCGGCCAGGCGGCGGTCCAGGTCCGTGGTCACCCCGCAGTAGAGGCTGCCGTCGGCGCAGCGCAGGAGATAAACCCACCAGGTTCCGGACATGCGGCTTGCCTTCCTTGCGGGCTCATACTATTGGCTCTGTTCCTGATTGCCAAAGGTTTTTTGCCGGGGTTTTCCATGTCGCGCATCACGGTCACCAATCTGGTCAAGGCCTACGGCGGCGAGGACCTGTTCGACGGCCTCTCCTTCGAGGTGGCCCCGGGCATGCGTCTGGCCGTGGCCGGCCCCAACGGCTGCGGCAAGAGCACGCTGTTGCGCATCCTGGCCGGCGAGGTGGAGCCGGACGGCGGCCAGGTGGCCATGGAAAAGGGCGCGCGCCTGGGCTACGTGGCCCAGGAACTGGGCGACGGGGACCTGGACCAGGCCCTGCTGCCCTGGGTCCTGGCGGCTCTTCCCTCCTGGGGCGAGTTCTGGCGGGAGTGGGAGCGGGCCGCCGAGGCCCACGACGAGGCCGCACTCCTGCGGCTTTCCGAGCGCCAGGCCGACCTGGAGTCGCGCATCGGCTACAATCCCGAGCACCGCGCCCGCACCATCCTCACGGGCCTGGGCTTTTCCGAGGACAAGCTCTACCGCCGCATCGGCGAGCTTTCCGGCGGCTGGCGCGAGCGCTCCAAGCTGGCCCGGGTCCTGCTCCAGGGCGCGGACATCCTGCTCCTGGACGAGCCCACCAACCACCTGGACCTGGAGGCCGTGGAGTGGCTGGAGAACTATCTCCTGAACTTCCGCGGGGCCGTGGCCTTCGTGGCCCACGACCGCGTCTTCCTGGACAAGGTGGGCTCCCACGTCCTGTTCCTGGGCGGAGCCCGGCCCGTGCTGCGCAAGGGCTCCTTTGCCGGGTTCCTGGAGTGGGAGGCCGAGACCGCCCAGCAGCGCGAGCGCGAGGCGGCCAAGATTTCGGCCCGCATCGAGCACGAGCAGGACTACATCCGCCGCTTCCGTGTCAAGGCCCGCAAGGCGGCCCAGGCCCAGAGCAAGCTCAAGAAGGTGGAGAAGCTCCAGGCCGAGCTGTCCAGGGTCCAGGACGCCTCCAACGCAGCCCGGCCCGGCCGCAGCCTGGCCTTCAACCTGCCCGAACCCCGGCGCGGGGACAAGGTGGCCATCTCGGCCGTGGACCTGGAGTTCGCCTATAAGGGCGACCACAAGGTCTGGCACAAGCTCAACTTCCAGCTTTTCCGCGGCCGCAAGATCGCCCTGGCCGCGCCCAACGGGGCGGGCAAATCCACGCTCCTCAAGCTCATCGCCGGGCGGCTCTCGCCCACCCACGGCCACGTGAAGATCGGCTCCAACACGGACCTGGCCTATTTCAGCCAGCACCAGACCGAGATCCTGCGGCCCGCGGGCAGCGTGCTCTCCGAGATCCGGCGGCTTTCGGACCCGCGCAACAACGAGGAGCAGCTCATGGGCGTGCTGGGCCTGTTCCTCCTGGGCGAGCCCTATTTCGAGCGACCCGTGGCCGCGCTCTCCGGCGGCGAGAAGAGCCGCCTGCTCCTGGCCACCTTGTTCCTGGCCCGGGCCAACCTCCTGGTGCTGGACGAGCCCACCAACCACCTGGACCTGGAAAGCCGCGAGGGGCTGGTGCAGGCCCTGCGCGACTACGAGGGCACGCTTCTCTTCGTGGCCCACGACCGCTACCTCATGAGCGAGGTGGCCGACGAGATATGGAGCCTGTCCCAGACCGGCATCGTGGCCTTCCCGGGCGGGTTCGAGGAGTACGACGCCTGCCGCCGGGCCGAGCAGGCCGCGGCCAAGGCCGCGCCCGCGTCCTCTGCCGCCCCTGCGCTCCAGGCGGCCCCGGCCGCCGCGGCCAGGCCGAAGCAGGGCAAGGAGGACAAGCGCCGCAACGCCGAGATCCGCAACCGCATCTCGCGCGAGATGAAGCCCCTCAAGGACGAGTACGCGGCCCTGGAACGGGACCTGGACAAGGCCCTGGCCGCCCAGGCCGAGCAGGAGGCCGCGCTGAACGATCCTGCCACCTATGCCGATCCGGGCAAGGCCCTGGAGCTGAACAACAGCTACCGCGAAACCTCGGACTGGGTGGAGAAGCTCCTTGACCGCATGGGCCGCCTGGAGCAAGACATGGAAGAATTGAACAGCCGCAAGCAGGAGCTTCTGGGAGAATGAGCCGGGAAATCCGCGTGGTGGCGGGCATCGTCTGGAAGGGGGCGCAGTTCCTGGCCGTGGATCGGCCCGATGGCAAGGCCTTCGCCCACATGTGGGAGTTCCCCGGCGGCAAGATCATCCCGGGCGAGAGCGCCGAGGCCGCCCTGGCGCGCGAGCTCCAGGAGGAACTGCGCATCACGCCCACGGCCTTCGGCTTCTGGCGCGAGAAGAGCCACCAGTACGACGGGCTCCTGGTGCACCTGACCTTTTTCCACGTGCACGCCTTCCGTGGCGCGCCGTTTCCGGCCGAGGGCCAGTCCCTGGCCTGGATCCTGCCGGGGCAGACCGGGACGCGGGCCTTCCTGCCCGCGGACGTGGAGATCGTGGAGGCCCTCAAGACCTACGCCGGGCCCAAGGGATTCTAGCCGACAAGAGGAGAGTCGCGTGAAGATCGCCCAGCTCATGGCCCAGAGCCGTTCGCCCTTCCTGTCCCTGGAGTTCTTCCCGCCCAAGGACCGCGCCACCTGGCCCGCGTTCTACGCCGAGGTGGAGAAGCTCAAGGTCCTGTCCCCGCTCTTCGTCTCCGTGACCTACGGCGCGGGGGGCGGCACCCAGGCCAACACCCTGGACGTGGTCAGGTGCCTCAAGCGGGACATGGGTCTGGAGCCCATGGCCCACCTCACCTGCGTGGGCGCGTCCGCTTCGGGCCTGCACGGCTTTCTGAGGGAGCTGGCGGCGGCGGACATCCACAACGTGCTGGCCCTGCGCGGCGACCCGCCCAGGGACCGGCCGGACTTCCGCTTCGAAGGCCAGGAGTTCCGGCACGCCTCGGACCTGGTGTCCTTCATCCGGCGGGAGTACCCGGACCTGGGCGTGGGCGTGGCGGGCATCCCCACCAAGCACCCGGAGTCGCCCACGCTGGAGGACGACCTGAAGTGGCTCAAGTTCAAGGTGGACGCGGGCGGCGACTTCGTGGTCACCCAGCTTTTCTACGACAACGAGCATTATTTCGGCTACGTGCGCCGGCTGCGCGAACTGGGTCTCCGCGTGCCCGTGCTGCCCGGCATCCTGCCGGTCATGAGCATGAAGTCCGCCCAGTTCATCGCCGGGCTCAACGGCCGCGCGGTGTTCGGCGGGTTCTACGAGATCCTGGAGCAGACCTTCGCCCGGGGCGGCGACGAGGCCGTGCGCGCGCTGGGGCTGGCCCACGCCACACGGCAGGCCCAGGACCTTATTGACAGGGGTGCGCCCGGAGTGCATCTCTATACGCTCAACCGCGCCGAGGCCTGCCTTGAGATCGCGGGCAACCTGAAGTTGTAGGGGGAAAGCATGAGCAAGCAGCAGTTGCGCGTGGCGGTCTGCGGGGCCACGGGGGCCGTGGGCCGCGAGATGCTCAAGGTCCTGGAGCAGCGGGAATTTCCGGCTGCCGAGGTGGTCCCGTTCGCCTCCAGCCGTTCGGCCGGGAGCCGCGTGGAGTTCAACGGCCAGGAGCTCACCGTGCGCGAGCTCACGGAAGACTCCTTCCAGGGCTTCGACCTGGCGCTCTTTTCCGCGGGCGGCGGCACTTCCCTGAAATTCGCCCCCCTGGCGGCCAAGGCCGGCTGCGTGGTGGTGGACAACTCCAGCGCCTGGCGCATGGACCCGGCCGTGCCCCTGGTGGTGCCCGAGGTGAACCCCCACGACCTGGACTGGCACAAGGGCATCATCGCCAATCCCAACTGCTCCACCATCCAGATGGTGGTGGCCCTGAAGCCCATCCACGACGAGGCCAAGATCAAGCGCATCGTGGTCTCCACCTACCAGGCCGTGTCCGGCACCGGGCACAAGGCCATCGTGGAGTTGGAGACCCAGGTGCGCCGCCTGTTCAACGGCCAGGACGTGGTGCCGGACGTCTATCCGCACCAGATCGCCTTCAACTGCCTGCCCCAGATCGACGTCTTCCTGGACAACGGCTACACCAAGGAAGAGATGAAGATGGTCAACGAGACCAAGAAGATCATGGGCGACGACAGCATCCGTGTCACGGCCACCACGGTGCGCGTGCCGGTGTTCTACGGCCACTCCGAGTCCGTGAACATCGAGACCGCCGAGAAGATGAGCGCCGAGGAGTGCCGCCTGCTCCTGGCCAAGGCCCCGGGCATCACGGTGCTGGACTACCCGGAGAAGAAGGCCTACCCGATGCCGGTGCACGCCGCGGGCGAGGACGACGTGTTCGTGGGCCGCATCCGCGAGGACGAGAGCATCGAGAACGGCCTGAACCTCTGGGTGGTGGCCGACAACATCCGCAAGGGCGCGGCGCTCAACGCCGTGCAGATCGGCGAGGAGCTCCTGCGCCGCGGCTTGGTGCGGGTGCCCTGATGTTGCGAGTGGCGGGCTTCGACGACTATTTGCAGGCCCTGCTGGACGCCATCCGTCCCGGGGCCGAGCAGGTCCTGGCCTTCTACGACTACCGGGTGGGCCTCATCGGCACGGACCCCCGGCTCATGCTCATGCCCTGGGACGACCACATCGCCCACCGCGGCGACGGGGTCTTCGAGACGGCCAAGTTCATCGGCGGCAAGGTCTATCAGCTGGACGCCCACCTGAAGCGCATGCGCTCCTCCTGCCAGGGCATCCACCTGGAGCCGCCCTGCTCCTGGGAGGAGATCCGCGGCATCGTGCTCCAGGTGGCCAAGGCCGCGGGCAAGCCCGACGGGCTGGTGCGCGTGCTCCTGGGCCGCGGCCCGGGCGGTTTCGGCATCGACCCCTTCGAATGCCCGGTGCCCAGCCTCTACGTGGTGGCCTACGACATCCACCTCAAGACCGAGGACGTGTACGAGAAGGGCGTCACGGCCTTCAAGGCCGCCATTCCGGCCAAGCAGGCCTGGCTGGCCACCATCAAGACCACCAACTATCTGCCCAACGTGCTCATGAAGCGCGAGGCCGTGCAGAAAGGTTACGACTACGCCCTGTGTTTCGACGAGCAGGGCTTCCTGGCCGAGGGCGCCACGGAGAACGTCTGCATCGTGGACGCCAAGGGGCGGCTCTCCATTCCGGAGTTCACCAACGCCCTGGCCGGCACCACGCTCATGCGCGGGGTGGACCTGCTCAAGCGCGAGATGGAGGTCATCTTCCGGGGCATTCCCGAGGGCGAGCTGCTCGAGGCCCGGGAGGTCATCCTGGTGGGCACCACCATCGACGCCCTGTCCGTGGTCCGCTTCAACGGCAAGCCCGTGCACGACGCCCGGCCCGGCCCGGTGAGCCGCAGGATGCGCGAGCTCCTGCGCCAGGACCTGGCCGAGAACGGCGTGGCGTTCTGAGCCGGACTGTGGGTTCCAACGAAAACGGCCCCC
>JAWRKD010000144.1:0-35051 GCA_040307135.1 Desulfovibrionaceae bacterium | reverse complement strand
GGTGAAGTCGCCCTGGCTCATGGACTGGGCAAAGGCCACGCCCTTGATCACCGGCCCGGTGATGGCCCGGGTCAGGAAGAAGGCGATGATGATGCCGAGCAGGGCGGCCACCAGGAGCCCCACCACCAGGACCACGGAGGCGGCCGAGAGGCTCTCCACGGCGCTGTCCGCGATGTGTTGGGTCTGCTCCATGCCCGCCCTGGCCGTGTCCTGGGCCGCGGACAGGACCAGGGCGCCGGCCTCGCGGCGCTTCACGTTGAGTTCCTGGAGCTTGGCCATGGCGCTGATGAGCTCCGCGGTGTTGCGCTTGTAGGCCAGGGCCGCCTC
The DNA here is from genome assembly GCA_040307135.1 of Desulfovibrionaceae bacterium. Lineage (GTDB taxonomy): Bacteria > Desulfobacterota > Desulfovibrionia > Desulfovibrionales > Desulfovibrionaceae > Aminidesulfovibrio. Next base: position 34,724 of record JAWRKD010000144.1, on the reverse strand, counting down.
GCGGGTCACAGCCAGCTGCTTGACGTTGGCTTCCTGGCGCACCACGGGCTTGAGGGAGTCGAAGCGCTCCTCCATGGAGACGAACAGGGGCTCGCTCTCCTGGATGATCTTGGGATCGTTCAATGCCTGGGCCTTCCAGGCGGCCACGCGCACCGCGTTGCCCAGATCCACGATGTCCGCCACCCAGGCGATCTTCTGGGCGCGCTCACCGAGCTTGTCGGCCCCGGCGTTTTCGGCCAGCTCCTTTTTCATGGCCGCCTCCATGCTCTCGTGGAATTTGGCGGTGTTTTCCATGAAGGCCTGGGCGTTGCGGTTCATCTCCTCCCGGTTCTTGGTCAGGCCCTCGTTGACCCGGGCGGTGTCGGCCATGAGCGCCTTGTATTGGGCCGCGGCCTCCTGGGCCTTGGTCGCGCCCTCCTTGAGCTTCACCAGCTTGGGATACTTCTCGGCGTGGGCCTTGGCCTGGCCCAGGAACTTCTCCACTTCGGCCAGCTCCTTGGCGGCCTCGTCCTGGAGGGTCTTGGACCCGGTGTAGGAATAGCCCCGCACCGCGTACATCAGGAGCAGGGTGTGCCGCTCCACGTCATTGGCGATGCCCACTTCCGGCACGTACTCCTGGGCCAGGCGCGTGGAATCGCCTTCCACGCCTTTCATGCTCACGATGGCCACCCCGCCGAGCACTGCCGAGATGAGCACGAGCGCCCCGAAGCCGAGGCCGAGCTTCACTGCCAGCTTGAGATTTTTCATGAGACTCCTCCTGGGATGTGAGCCGCCCGAAGATGAGGGAGACGTGCGGCGTCACCATCAGGAATGGAACAGTTCCAGGGAGTGGGCAAGTATTTGCCGAAGATTCTAAAAGGGGCACGGGAAGGCAGGAGCAGCGGAGCTGCCTGGCGTTTCAGCCCAGGGCGGCCGCCAGCAGACCGTCCGGGTCGCGGGAGGCCAGGGCGCGGAAAAACGCAGCCTCCCTGCCCTGGGAGCGGGCCAGGCCGCGGGCCGCGGCCAGCTCCTCCAGGCCAGCCTCCAGCCGGAAGCAGGCCAGGCTGGCCAGGCCCAGGGACAGGGCCGGACGCCAGTCCTGGCGGCGGCGCAGGGTGAGGTCCGAGAGGAAGCCCACGCGCATCTGCTCCTGGCCCGGGCAGGCCGAGAGCAGGGCGTCGGTCTCGCGCAGCAGCTCCGTGTCGCCCGGGGCCAGATGCAGGGCCAGGAACAGGCATTCCGCGGCGCAGGCGGGCAGGTGGGACGCGGGGTCGAAGGGGAAGCCCGGCCGCAGCAGGCGGCCCTCTTCGCGCAGCAGCCTGGCCCAGAGCCGGAGCAGGTTGCGCGGGGAGTCCGGCGGCTCCAGCAGGGCCTTGGACGGCCGGGCCAGGGCGCGCAGCCGGGCCAGCCAGAAGCCGCGGGCCAGCTCCCATTCGTCCAGCCGCAGCGCCCCCAGGCCGGCGGCCAGGTCCGTGTCCAGGTCCTGGTCCGCGGGCCGCTCCCGCCAGAGCGCGGCCACGGCCGCCCTGGCCTGGGATTCCAGGCCCGGCTGCTGGACCAGGAAGCGCAGCCGCGCGGCGCGGGCCAGGGGGCCTGGTGGCAGGGAATCCAGGAGCGCGGCCGTTTCCGTTGCAGGGCAGGGCAGGCGTCCGGCCTCCCAGAGCCGGAACAGGGCGAGGCCCCGGCAGAGCGCGGCCTCCGCGCCCGTGGCCCGCTTGCGGGGCAGGCCCTGGGCCAGGTCCAGGATGGCGCGGGCCCGGTGCGCGGGCAGGTGGCGGGCCTGGACCCGCTCCCAGGCCGCCCGTGCCCTGGCCTGGGCCGCACGGGGGTTCTTGAGCAGGAAGTCGAGGCGGGCCTTGAGCCCGGCCACGTGGGCGAAGACCTCCATCTCCCGGCCCGGCTCGAACAGGGCGGCCTGCTCCGGCCCCAGGTCCCGGCCCAGCACCAGGCAGCCCGAGGCCGCGGCCTCGAAGAGCCGGAAATTCACCTCGCCCATGATGCTCTCGTTGGGCGCCAGGCGGGAGTCGCCGTAGAGCGCGAGCATCTCGGCGAAGCCCACGTCCGAGGCCAGCTTCAGGCGGCGGTCCCCGTAGTGGCGCCTGAGGAAGTCCAGGAGCCAGCCCCGGGCCGGGCGCTGGGCCGTGACCCGGCCCACGAAGCAGATCTCGTGGGGCCGCGACTCCCAGGGCTTCCAGGGCAGGGGCAGGCCGAACCAGGGCAGGTGCGCCGTGGCCGCGCCCAGGGCGGCCAGGTCGTCGCGCCACTTGGCCTGGGTGGAGAGGGTCAGGTCGAAGAGCCGGCCGTAGGCCGCCTGCCAGAAGCCGTTCAGGTGCGGGTCCAGGGCCCAGAACAGGCTGGGGCAGGGGAGAGCCTCCAGGCCGCGCAGCAGGAGCCGGGGACCCAGGACCTCCACCTGGAGGAAGAGGTCCGGCGCGGCCTTGTCCAGGTCCTGCGACAGGTCCAGTTCGCCGCCCGGGGGGTGCAGGTCCAGGACCACCTCCCAGCCCAGGCCGCGGAAGGCCTGGCTCAGGGCCGCGGGGGCGTGGACCAGGGCCAGGCGCGGCGGCACTAGGCCTCCCAGCGGCCCCAGAGCGAGCGCGGCAGGATGAGGTCCGAGCCGCTCTGGCGCAGGGCCAGTTCGCCCACGGAGAGCGTCCCGCCCGCGCCGTCCATGGCCTCGGCCAGAAGGTTGCGCAGCATGAGCGAGGAGGCGTCGGTGTTGTACATGGTCAGGATCAGGAAGCGGGCCTGGTCCGAGAGCAGGCTGCGGCACTGGGCCAGGAGGTCGGCCACCTGGCGCTCCACCTTCCAGAGCTCCTTTTTCGGCCCGCGGCCGAAGGCGGGCGGGTCCAGGAGCACGGCCTCGTAGCGCTTGCCGCGCCGCAGCTCCCGGGCCACGAACTTGGCCGCGTCGTCCAGGATCCAGCGCAGGGGCCGGTCCGCCAGCCCGGACAGCTCCTGGTTGCGCCTGGCCCAGGCGATGGCGGGCTTGGAGGCGTCCACGTGGGTCACCTCGAAACCGGCGCTGGCCGCGGCCAGGCTGGCCACGCCGGTGTAGCCGAAGAGGTTGAGCAGGCTGCCCCTGCCGCCGCGCTCGCGGATGTAGCGCCAGTGCGGGGACTGCTCCGGGAACAGGCCCAGGTGCTTGGAGGTCTCGGTGAAGCGGGCCAGGAGCGTGAGCCCGTCCAGGGCAAGCGTCCACTCCCGCGGGCAGCCCGGGGCGAAGGTCCAGGCCTTCTCGTCGTGCACGGCCAGGGCCTTGGCCCAGGCCGATTCGGGCAGGCGGGGGCTCCACCAGGCCCGGGGCTCGCCGCGCACCACGAGCACCTCGCCGAAGCGTTCCAGCTTGCGGCGGCCGCCGCTGTCCACCAGCTCGTAGCCGGGCCAGTCCGAAAGGAGCACGTCGATCTTCATGAGGCCCCCGCGCCCGGGTCCCGGGGCAGCCCGGACTTCCCGGCCTGGGTCTTGGCCAGCACGTCGCAGCGCTCGTTCTCCGGATGCCCGGCGTGGCCGCGCACCCAGTGGAAGCGCACCTGGTGGGTCTTGAGCAGGGGCAGAAGCTCGCGCCAGAGGTCCTGGTTCTTCACCGGCTTCTTGGCCGCGGTCTTCCAGCCGTTCCTCTGCCAGACGCCCAGCCAGTCCTTGACCACCGCGTCCTTGATGTAGGTGGAGTCGGTGAAGAGGTCCACCTGGCAGGGCCGGGTCAGGGCCGAGAGCGCCGCGATCACGGCGCGCAGCTCCATGCGGTTGTTGGTGGTGCCGGAAAAGCCGCCCGAAAGCTCCTTCTCCGTGCCGCCCGCGCGGAGGATGGCGGCCCAGCCGCCCGGGCCGGGATTGCCCAGGCAGGAGCCGTCGGTGAAGACCTGCACCGCGCCGCTCACTGGCCGCCCCCCGCAGGGGCCGGGGCCGGGTTGCCCGACATGCTCTCCAGACGGTTCCAGAGCAGGACCAGGGCCGCGCGCAGGCCCTGGGGCCAGTCCTGGGCCTCGAAATAGGGGCCGAAGTGCTCGTTCTCCAGGTACTGGGCGAACTCGTCGCCCAGGCCCTTGCGCAGGAGCGGGGGGAGCACGAGCAGGGCCTGGCTGGCCTCCGGGTCCAGGCCCAGGAACAGGGTCTTGGCGTCCACGCCCTTGGCCTTGGCGGCCGCGCCCGGGCCCACGCTCAGGCGCAGGTGCAGGCCGTAGCGGTCCTGCAGGGCCTCGCGGAAGTCCATGACCAGGCGGCGGTCACTCTCGGAGAGCAGCCCGCCTGGGTCGTGGATGGCGTCCTCCTCGCTGTACTGGGCCAGGCGGCGCTCGTTCACGTGCCAGAAGCCCCAGGCGGCCAGGGCGAAGACGGCGAACAGGCCCATGGTGCGCACAAGGCGCTCCAGGGGCGAGTCCCCGTGGACCAGGGGACCGGTGCTGCGGCGGCGAAAGAACATGGACCCTCCGGGGGCGCAGGCTATCGCGAGCAGCGGTCCATGGCAAGACGGACGGCCGCGGTTGCTTTCCCCGGCGGGCTTTGAGATAACGTGCCCGGGAGGGCCGCCTGGGGCCCATGGAGTGCGACGCGTATGAAAAAATGGTTGGCCATGGGCCTCCTGCTGGCCCTGGCCGCGGCCGGAGTCTGGTTCTGGGGCTTCCGGAACACGGGCGGCGAGATACGCATCCTGGCCACGGCCAAGGTGGAGCGCGGCGAGGTGCGCAAGGTCCTGGAGGCCACGGGCATCGTCAAACCCCAGGTGGGCGCGCAGATCCAGATCGGCTCGCGGGTCACGGGCATCCTGGCCAAGGTGCCGGTGCGCGTGGGCGACGTGGTGAAGAAGGGCGACCTGGTGGCGGTCATCGACGACCGCGAGCTCAAGGCCAAGCTGGCCCAGGCCGAGGCCCAGCGCCGCCTGGCCCAGGCCAAGTACGACTACGCCAAGAAGGACCTGGAGCGCAAAAAGGTGCTGGTGGGCAAGCACCTGGAGGCCCAGAGCGTGCTGGACGAGGCCGTGCAGGTGGCGGGCGTGGCCCGCTACGACGTGGAGGCCAACCAGGCCGCCATCGACACCCTGAAAGTCCAGCTCTCCTACACCAAGGTCTATAGCACCATCGACGGGGTGGTGAGCCAGGTCACGTCCCAGGAGGGCGAGACCGTGGTGGCGGGTATGCAGGTGGCCAACCTGGTCACCGTGCTGGACCCCACCCTGCTCGAGATGTGGATCTACGTGGACGAGTCCGACGTGGGCCGCGCCGCGCCGGGCCTGCCCGTGGAGTTCACGGTGGACGCCCACCCCGGGACCGTGTTCCACGGCTGCATCGACCGCATCTACCCCGAGCCCGAGATCAAGGACAACATCGTCTATTACCGCGCCCTGGTCCAGGTGGACCGCGCCGACGCCGGAAGGCTGCGGCCCGAGATGACCACCCAGTGCAAGATCATCGTGGAGACCAAGAAGGACGTGCTGTTCCTCCCCAACTCGGCCATCAAGTGGGTGGACGGCCGCCAGGCCGTGTTCGTCAGGGGCGAGGACGGCAAGGCCCGCGAGGCCGCGGTGGAGCTGGGCCTGGCCGGGCCGGACCGCACCGAGGTGGTCTCCGGCCTGCAGGAGGGCCAGGACGTGGCCGTGCAGGTGGTCCTGCCCGGGCAGAAACAGCAGAAGGGCGGCTGATGGCCGAGATCATCCGGCTGGAAGGCCTGACCCGGACCTTCGTCATGCCCGGGGGCGGGGGCGAGGTGCCCGTGCTGCGCGGCATCGACCTGGCCGTGGAGGAGGGCGAGTTCCTGGCCCTGCAGGGCACGTCCGGCTCGGGCAAGTCCACGCTGCTCTCCATCCTGGGGCTCCTGGACCGGCCCAGCTCCGGGCGCTACCTCCTGCGCGGCAGGGACGTGTCCGCGCTCTCCGACGACGAGCTGTCGGACCTGCGCAATCAGGCCATCGGCTTCGTGTTCCAGAGCTTCCACCTCATCCCCTACGCCACGGCCCTGGAGAACGTGCTGCTGCCCGGCATGTACGGCCACGAGCCCCAGGGCAGGCTGCGCAGGCGGGCCGAGGAGCTGCTGGCCCGGGTGGGGCTCTCCGACCGCAGGCACTTCAAGCCCGGACGGCTCTCCGGCGGCCAGCAGCAGCGCGTGGCCATGGCCCGGGCCATGCTCAACGACCCGGACCTGCTCCTGGCCGACGAGCCCACGGGCCAGCTCGATTCCGCCACCAGCGCCGGGATCATGGACCTCTTCCGCGAGATCAACGCCACGGGCAAGACCGTGATCCTGGTGACCCACGACGCCCAGGTGGCCGCCACGGCCCGGCGCATCGTGCGCCTGGCCGACGGCCGGGTGCAGGGCGGGGAGGGGGCATGAGCCGCCTTCCCGGGCGCATGCTGGCCCGGGCCTTGTCCATGGCCCTGTCCGCCGTGCTGGCCTCCAGGCTGCGCTCGGTCTTCGTCATCCTGGCCGTGGCCCTGGGCATCGCGGCGCTGACCCTCATCGTCACGGCCGTGGACGGGGCCAACCGCGTGGCCTACCAGATCGTGGACATGTTCGGCCCGGACGCGGCCCTGGTTTTCGGCGGCAACATCAAGAAGCGGGCCGTGGGCCAGCGCACCCAGACCCTGACCCGCGAGGACGAGAGGCGCATCAAGGACTCCCTGCCCGGGGTCTATCTGGTCACGCCCATGCGGGCCAAACAGGACGTGACCGTGCGCTTCGAGGGCAGCACCGCGGCGGGCGTCATGGTGGTGGGCACGGGCCCGGACTACGCCCGCACCTGGAACTGGCCCCTGTCCGAGGGCCGGGACATCTCGGCCGAGGACGTGGACTCCGCGGCCAAGGTCTGCCTGCTGGGCGACAAGATCACCCGCACGCTCTTCGGCCGGGCCTCGCCCCTGGGCCGCACCGTGTACCTGAACAACCTGCCCGCCGTGGTCATCGGCAGGCTCTCCTACCGCGGCCTCTCCGGCGGTGGCGGCGGCCACGAGGTGGACGACCGGGTGGTCCTGCCCATCACCACCCTTACCAGCCGCTTCAACATGGACCGCAACTTCTTCGGCGGCCTGCGCGTGAAGTTCCGGGAGCCCGCGCTCATGGCCCGGCACGCCGAGAATCTGCGCTCGCTCCTGCGCGAGACGCACCGCCTGGCCCCGGACGCGGACGACGACTTCACCGTGCTCACCGCCGACGAGGTGCTCGCCTTCCTTTCCATGCTCAAGGGCGGGCTCATGGTCTTTCTCGGGGTCACGGCCCTGGCGGCCCTGTCCGTGGGCGGCTTCGTGCTGGCCAACCTGTTCAGCCTCTCGGTGGCCGAGCGGGCCTCGGAGATCGGGCTGAAAAGGGCGCTGGGCGCGCGGGCCTCGGCGGTCATGGCCCAGTTTCTGTTCGAGGCCGCGCTGCTGACCCTGGCGGGCGGGGTCCTGGGGCTGTTCCTGGGCCTGAGCCTGGGCCAGCTCCTGACCCGGCTGGGCGTCCTGACCATCCAGTTCTCCTGGAAGGTCTTTTTCCTGGCCCTGGCCGGATCCCAGGTGGTGGGGCTGGTCTTCGGGCTCAAGCCCGCGCGCCAGGCCGCGGCCCTGGACCCGGTGGAGGCCCTGCGGGCAGGCGGCTGACCGGGCCGGGGAAGGGGATCAGGCGGTCTTGTCCGGCAGATCGACCCACACGGTGGTGCCCTCGGCCTCGTCCGTGTCGAAGCCCGCGCGGCCGCCGTGCACCTCGGCGATGAGCCGGGCCGCGTAGGTGCCCAGGCCCGTGCCGAACTCCTTGCCGAAGGTGGCGTACTTCTCGAAGAAACGGCCGCGCACGGCCTCGGGCACCGCGCCCGGGTTGTGCAGGGAGAGCCGCGCCAGGCCCGGGCGGCGCTCCAGGCGCACGCAGACCTCGGCCTCGGGCTCCGAGGCCTCCAGGGCGTTGGCCAGCAGGTTCTGGAACAGGGAGTGGAGCAGCAGCTCCTCGGCCTGCACCGGGAAGCGGTCCTCGGGCCCGGGCTCCGCGCCCTCGGCCAGGACCCGCACCCGCACCTTGCGGGCCTGGGCCAGCCCGGCCAGCTCCGCCATCCCGGCCCGCACCACGGTCAGCAGGTCCACGGACTCCGGGCGCACGGCGTAGATGCCCGCCTCCAGCTTGTAGAGGTCCAGGGAGCGGTTGATCATCTCGAGCATCTTGCGGCTGGTGCGTTCCAGCTGCTCCAGCACCTGGAGCTGCTCGGGCGTGAGGTTGCCGTGGCTGCGCAGGAGCCGGGGCACGGACAGGGCGCAGATGAGCGGGGTCTTCAGGTCGTGGCGGGTGATCTGCTCCACGTGCTCCTTGAGCTGCTCCAGCTCCAGGCGCTCGGTCACGTCGCGGCTCACGGCCACGGACTGGACCACCTTGCCCCGCTCGTCCAGCACCGGGGCCAGGGAGGTCTCCATCCAGCGCCAGGAGCCGTTCGCGTGGCGGCCGCGCACCGTGATCTTGGCGTGCCGCTTCTCCTTGAACACGGGCCGGATCAGGGTCTCGCGCAGCTGTCTGCGGTCCTCGGGGTGGACCAGCCCGGCCAGGGGCATGGCGAGCATCTCCTCCTGGCTGTAGCCCAGCACGCGGCGGCAGGAGGGGCTCACGTACAGGGCGCGGCCCCGGCCCGAGTGCATGCTGATGATCTCCCCGGCGTTTTCGGCCACCAGGCGGAAGCGGGCCTCGCTTTCCGCCAGGGCCGCGCGGGCCGCCTCGTCCTCGCGGGTGCGGCGCAGGTGCACGAAAAAGAGCGCGCTCATGAAGGCCAGGCTCAGGGTCAGCGGCCCGGCCAGCAGCGGCAGCCAGCGCAGGAGCGAGGCCCGGATCTCGTTGTTGCGTTTGGAGGCCACCACCACCAGGGGCCGGTTGGTGAGGCGCAGGAAGGAGATGACCGCGGGTCCGCCCAGCTCGTCCTGGTTGCATGCGCCGCTCAAGGTCCCGTGTCTGAGGCCCCGGGCCAGGGCCTCACGCATGTCGGGCAGGGGGGCCTTCTTGCCGATGAGCGATTCCACGAAGGGATGGCGCGAAATGACGGTGCCGTCCTCGAAGAGCAGGGCCACGGCCCCGGACTTGCCCAGGGCGGTGCGGCTGTGGAAGTCCGCGAAGAAGGCGGGCTCCAGGCCCGCGGTGAGCACGCCCAGGAAGCGGCCGCGCACGTCGCGCACCGGCCGGGACAGGGAGAAGAACGGCCGCCCCGTGACCCTGCCGATGACCAGCGGCCCAACGAAGGAACCCTGGTCCAGGGCCGCGGCCCGCTGGAAATAGGCCTGGCGCGCCACGTTCAGCTCCGGCGGGGGCAGGGAGGCGCTGCACAGGACCACGCGGCCGTCGGCGTCGGCCAGCCAGATGGAGCTGACCTGGGGCAGCCGGGCGGTCACCTCGGCCAGGACGCGCCAGTGTTCCTCGGAGTTCCAGAGGCGGGAGAAGTCGGTCTCGCGCAGGCGGTCGATGAGATGGACCAGGGAGAGGTCCACGGCCTCCAGGGAGCGCTCCAGGTGTTGCTGGAGGACCTGGGCCGTGTACTGGGTCTCCAGCTCGGCCTCGCGGTAGGCGGTGTCCAGGGCCAGACGCAGGGCCACCAGGAAGGAGGCCAGGACCGCCAGCACGGCCAGCACGTAGAAGGCTACGAGTCTGCGCGCGGCGCCCCGCCATGGGCCCTCGCTCCTGGCCTCTTGTTTTGCCATGCGGCGTCCCGCTCCCCCCTGGGCCGCCCCTGCGGGCGCGGCCCTGCGTTCCTGCCGGTCCTGTCCTTTTTTGACAGAATCCGTGTGTGGGGTCAAGGGGTATGGAATCGTGGTATTTTTTAAGAAATGGCGCAGGCCGCGGGTTTCAGGGCACAAAGGGCCGGTTCTGGGCCAGGCAGTCGCAGAGTTCGGCATAGACCTCGCGCAGCCGTTCGCGGCGCAGGTCCCCGGCCAGGCGGGCCAGGATGCGCGAGGAGAGCGCGCCCTTGGTCAGGATGGTCTCCAGGGGCCTGGTCCATTCCGGGTCGAAGCCGTCCGTGGGCAGGGCGTTCTTGGCCATGAACAGCCAGATCTCCGAGGCCTTGCACGAGCGCCGGTTGGTGAGGCCCAGGGCCTTCAAGTAGGCCGGGTCGTCCACCACGCCCTGGTCCCCGCCCTGGATCACGGACTGGAGGATGCGGGCCAGGGGCTCGGGCTCCCACTTCTGCTGGGCCTTGAGGTCCTGCCAGGTCTCGGCGGCCACGGCCCGGATGGCGGCCACGGCCAGGGCGGCCACGGCCAGGTCCGCGGCCGGGCACTCCTGCATGTCGATGACCCGGATCTCGATGGCGTCGCGCTCGAAGCGGGCGATTGCCCCGCGGGCGTTGAGCCATTCGTGGCGCAGCACGCCCTCCTTGTCCTGGGGCCGGATGGCCTTGAACATGGGGTTCAGGATGCGCTTCTCGTAGGCGCGCCGGGTGAAGGCCCGCTCGGGCACGACGAGCCCGCTCACCTGGGGGATGCGCGCGCAGTTGCGGGCATAGGCCTCCATGCGCGCGTCGGCGAAGCCCGTGGCCGCGCCGTCCAGGATCGGGGTGCTGGCGGCCAGCGCCGGCAGGATGGGCAGGATGAGGCGCACGGCCGCGTGCAGCCTGCCGAACTCCTCGTCGCCGGCAAAGGGCAGGTTGAGGTGCATGCTCTGGAGGTTGGACCAGCCGTGGCCCTGGCAGTCGAAGATGCGGTTGAAGGCCGCATAGACCGCGTTGTACTCGTGGGGCCAGAGTTCGGTCTGGGTCTTGGGGTCCATCCAGGGGTGCGCGCCCGTGGGCATGAGCTGGCCGCCGATGGGGGCCAGCAGCCTGTTGGCCCGGTCCACGTCCGCGGCGAAGCGCGCGGCCAGGCCTTCCAGGCTGGGGGCCGGGCCGTTGGTCTTGAATTCGATGACGTGCAGGGCCAGCTCGTTGGACCAGGCCTGGTCCCCGAACTCCACGTCCGGGACGAGGCGGCCCGCCGCGGCCTCCAGGAGCTTGTCCGCCGCGGGATAGACGTCCAGGCTGCGGGCGTCCACCAGCATGTACTCCAGCTCCACGCCGTAGCCCTGGAACAGGGACAGGGGCGCGCTCACAGCCCGGCCCCCAGGGATTTCTTGTTCTCGATGCGCCGCAAGAAGACCTCCATGACCCTCAGATACAGCTCGTCGCCCAGGATCTCGTCCTCCGAGCCCGAGTCGATGTTCGGGTTGTCGTTGATCTCCATAACATAAACCTTGCCGTCCACCACCTTCAAGTCCACGCCGTAGAGGCCGTCGCCGATGAGCCCCGCGGCCTTGAGCGCGGTGCGGATCACGGCCTTGGGGGCCTTGCCCACGGCCAGGCTCTCCACCTTGCCGTAGAGGTCGCAGCCGCCGGGGCCGGGGCGCACGATCTGCCAGTGGTCGCCGCTCATGAAATACTTGCAGATGAAGAGCGGGCGGCCGTCCAGCACGCCCACGCGCCAGTCGAAGTCCGAGGGCAGGTACTCCTGCACGATGACCAGGTCCGACCTTTTCAGCATGGCCCGCACGGCGTCCTGCAGGGCCTCGCGGTCGCAGGCCATGACCACGCCCTGGGAAAAGGAGCTGTCCGGCTGCTTGAGGATGCAGGGCAGGCCGAAGTCGGCCAGGGCCTGGTCCACGTTCTTGCTGTGCACGATGATGGTGCGCGGGGTGGGCACCTTGTGCCGGGTCAGGAGCTCGGCCAGGAAGACCTTGTTGGAGCAGCGCAGGATGGACTCGGGGTCGTCGATGACCACCAGGCCCTCTTCCGAGGCCTTGCGGGCCATGCGGTAGGTGTGGTGGTCCACGCTGGTGGTCTCGCGGATGAACAGGGCGTCGAACTCCGAGAGGCGGCGGGAGTCGTCGCGGGTGATGAACTCCACGCCCATGCCCAGGGACTCGGCGGCCCTGGCGAAGCGCTTGAGGGCCTTCTGGTCCGAGGGCGGCCGTTTCTCGGCCGTGTCCTGGAGGATGGCCAGGTCGTAGGGCGAGGGCGAGCGCTTGGGGATGACCAGCTTCTTGCCCGCCAGGTATTCCGAGGCCACCTGGGAGGCGAAGCCCTGCTCCTTCTTGGGGATGTCCTTCATGGACAGGGGCGAGACGTTCTGCAGGTACCACTCGGAGCAGGAGTGGTTGAAGTCGGCCCGCAGGAACGGCGCGGGGAAGAACTTGAAGAGCCGCGAGGCCAGGACCTCCAGGCCCTTGCGCGGGGTGCGGCCGAAATAGATGTTCAGGGAGAACTTGCGCAGCGGACGGTCCTCCAGGAGCCTGACGATGAGCTCGTCCAGCTCGTCCGAGGCTAGGCTGATGATGCCCATGGACTTCAGGTCCTGGATGGTGGTCACGCGGGGCACGGGCTTGTGGCGCCGGGCCTCGGCCAGAAGCGAGACGTAGTAGCCCAGGCTCTGGTAGCGGTAGGACTGGCAGAAATTGAAGACCTTGGCCCCCTTGAGCCCGGAATAGGAGGCGTCCGAGAGATAGTTGCGGGCGGCCACGGGCTCGATGCCCGAGAGCGTGAGCGGGCAGTCCTCCGGGTTTTCGATGACGGCGAGAATCAAAGCGTCCTCCTACACTTCCGTTCCCTTGGGCGCGATGATGAGAATGTTGGCGTCGAATGTCAACGTGCCGAGCATGATCGAGTGGATGAGCCGCGACATCTTCACCTCGTAGGTGTGGCCGCTGGCCATGGGGTTGGGCAGCAGGGGGTCGGCCACCAGCACCTCGCGGTGCTCGGGCCGGTAGCCGCAGAGCACCACGAAATGCCCCGTGGGCTCGCCCCTGATGTCGTCATAGGCCAGGGTCTCGCCCTGGCCCAGCTCGCGGGCCGTGCCGTAGAGATAGGTGGCCGAAAGCCCGGTGAGCACGGGTACGGCGCGCTTGAGCGTGCGCCGGATCAGGGCCGAGGAGAGGTCCTCGAAGCGGATCTCGCCGCCCAGGGCCAGGAAGCGCAGGTAGGCCTTGCTGGCCGCGCGCACCTTGCGCCGGTGGGGCTTGGCCTCCATCTGGAGCTTGAGCTTCTCGGCCATGTCCTTGCCCCGGCCCTGGAACCAGGTGGGGTCGAAGACCTGGAGGTCGTAGGTGTAGAGCACGGCGCGGTAGCCGCGGGACAGGGCGTGGCAGCCGAGCAGCACGGCCAGCGTGCCGCCGCCCTCCAGCCGCTCCACCTCGTCCACCACCCGGTCCAGAGGCAGGGCGTCGCCGTAGTAGGCATAGACCGCGTGCAGGCAGGTGGGGCCGCAGGTGGAGTCGTCGGGCTGGGGCAGGATGCGGAAGTCGAGCCTGGTTTCCATGATGCCGCCTCGCTGGAGCGGGTCATACTCCCAAGCCTGGGGAATAGCCAGAGCCGGGCCTCGGGCAAACCCGACCTGAAAACTGGGGATTTGCCTGGAAAGCGTTGCCATCAGCGGTGGATTCAGGCATGGTGCGGGCCAAAGCGGGCCGCCTCCGGGGGCGGGGACGGGCCGCGCGCGGAGGACCGGTCCGGGTCTTCCGGCCAGGCTGCTTGGGGGTGGCCGGGCCGGAGCCTTGGGGAAACGGGCAGGGCCTGCCGCGGGACGGGGACGCTGCCTTGTGGTGCTCCCCGGGCCGTTCCACCCCCGGCGGAAGGCCCGGCTGCGGGCCGCAACAGCAAGCCAAAGGGATTCCATGAAACTCTCGGCCAAATCGCGCTACGCCGTGCGCCTCATGCTCGACCTGGCCATGCACCTGGGCCGCGGGCCGCAACGCACGGCCTCGCTTTCCGAGCACACCGGGGTCACGGTGCGCTTCATCGAGCAGATCCTCAAGCCGCTCAAGAAGGCCGGGCTGGTGGACAGCGTGCGCGGGGCCGCGGGCGGCTACGTGCTGGCGGGCCGCCCCGCGGACGTGACCCTGGCCGACATCCTGCGGGTGGTGGAGGGCGACCTGGGCCTGACCAACTGCTGCCTGGACGCCGGGATCTGCCACCGTTCGTCCGTGTGCAAGGCGCGCCAGGCCTGGGACCGGGTCTCCCACGCCCTGGAGCAGGAGCTCTCCGCCATCACCCTGGCCGACCTCATGGAGGGCCTGCCCCCCGGGGCGCGCCACGGCTGCGAGGACAAAGCCTGAACAAAAAAAGGCCCGCCGGAAGGCGGGCCTTTTTCATTGGTGCGGGAGGCCGGCTCTACGCTTGCGCCTGTTGGGCGGTCTGGGTGGTCATGACCACCGGGGCCGGGGTGGTGATGAGCGGGGTCTGCACCGCGGCCTGGAGCAGGTCGCCGGCCGGGGCCGCGGCGGGCAGCCCGGACTTCACCTCGCGGGTGAGCCAGCCGGAGCGGTGCGGGGTGACCATGCACCAGACGCCGATCCAGGACAGGCCCGCGATCCAGAAGAAGGAGTAGGGCAGGGCCCAGAGGAAGTTCCAGGAGCGGTGCCGGGCCAGATAGACCACGGCCGGGATGCTGGAGGCGATGACCGTGCCGATGACGATGTTCTTGACCACGAAGAGCGGGGACACCAGGAGCATGGCCAGGGAGCCGATCTTGAGCGCCTCGCCCACGATGAGCTCGATCATCTGGAGCAGGTACTCCACGCGGGTGGCCATGGCCGGGGTCTTGCGGAAATTGCCGAACAGGAACTGGGCCATGACGATGGACTCGCGCACGTGGCTGCGGCCCCAGCGCACGAGCATCTTGCACAGGCCCTTGTACTGCACGGGCACGTTGGTCCAGACCAGGGCGTCCTGCTGGAACAGGATGTGGAAGCCCTTGCGCAGGATGATGTTGGCCAGGCCGCGGTCCTCGCCGATGTTGGCGTAGCGGCCCAGGAACTCCTCCTCCACCCACTCCTCCAGGTGCGGCTCAAGGATGGAGCCGCGGTAGGCGGAGAGGGCGCCGGGGGTGCAGAACACGGTGTTGATGCGGCTCTGGGCCAGGCGCAGGAAGTCGAAGGACAGGGTGAAGGCCACGTCCATCATCTTGGGCAGCAGGCCCTGGTCCATGTTCAGCACGCGCACGTTGCCGGCCATGGCGCCCACGTTGGGGTCGCTCACGAAGGGGCTCACCAGCTTGCGCAGGGTGTCCGGATCCACCAGGGAGTCGGAGTCGATGGTCACCCAGATCTCGCCCGTGGCGCGGCGGAAGCCCTCGTACAGGGCGCGGCGCTTGCCGCCGTTCTTGGCCAGCTTCAGGGGCTCCACGCGGCCCGGGAGCATGGCCTCGGCGCGGCGCATCCACTGCCAGGTGTCGTCCTTGGAGCCGTCGTCCACGGCCACGATCTGGAGCTTGTCCGCCGGGTAGTCGCTGGCGGCCACGCTGACCAGGGTGTTCAGCACGTGACGGCCCTCGTTGTAGGCCGGGACCACCACGGTGAGGGTGGGCAGCAGCTCGTCGGCGGCGGGCGGGCAGGCCTTGTAGCGCAGGGCCAGGTATGCGCGCCAGGCCAGGGCCACGATGGTCAGCCAGAACAGGCCCTGGCCCAGCCACCAGGCGATCTCGCGGGCGGTCTCGCCGAAACCGGCCATGGCCGTGATGCCGGCCTTGTCCCAGACCCACCAGAGGCCCACGGCCGTGCACACGAGGAACAGGGCCAGGACCACGGGATAGCCCACGTCGCCGTTGGTCAGCCTGCGACGGGTGGCCGCCTTGCGGGCGGCGGTGAAAACCGGAACGTCCTCGAACCGGACAGTGCTCATCGAATTCCTTCTCCTCGGGGCGGCCTGGGACCCGGCCGGGCCCGCTTTCGCGGCGCCCCGAAATCTCTCGCGGTTTCGCTCTTTCCCTGAAACCCGTTCAAAGTCAACGCTTAAAAGATCAACATTATCAGTGCGTTGTCGCTTCTCGTAAAAACGCCCGGCCGCGATCACGACCGGGGTGCACTGAATGAGCAAGGCCCATACCAAGGAATTAACCTCTTGAGGTAACTTTATTTTTTGCGGATGTGCAATCCGCCGTGCAGGCCGTGTGTACGTTTTTTGCGCAGTTTTGCGCGAAAAAATGCCCACGGCCCGGCGGCGGGTTTCTAGACTTTCTTTACGGGGCGGGAATTCAGAGCAGGGGGCCGCGGATGGGGAAATCGCGGACAAAGGCCAGGGCCTCCTCCCCGGGCAGGGGCGGGGAGTAGAGGTAGCCCTGGCCGTACTCGCAGTCGAGCAGGGTGAGGATCTCGTGGTGCCGGGGCCGCTCCACGCCCTCGGCCACCACCTCCAGGCCCAGGGTGTGGGCCAGGCTGATGACCGCCTTGACGATCTCCACGTTCTCCTTGTTCACGTCCATCTTCTGCACGAAGGAGAGGTCGATCTTGAGGTGGTCCAGGGGCAGCTGCTGGAGGTAGATGAGGTTGGAGTAGCCCGTGCCGAAGTCGTCCACCGAGACGCGGATGCCCAGGTCCTTGAGGGCCAGCAGCCGCTCCACGGCCCGGGCCGCGTTCTCCATGAGGGCCGTCTCGGTGATCTCGAGCTTGAGCCGCTCCGGCGGCATGCCGGTCTCCTGGAGCACGCGGCGCACCGCGCCCACCAGGTCGGCCTGGGCGAACTGGCGGCCCGAGAGGTTCACGGACAGGGCCAGGCGTCCGGCCTCGGGCCGCCGCACGCTCCAGTCCACGTAGTCCCGGCAGGCCCGCTCCAGGACCCAGAGGCCCAGCTCGACGATGATCCCGGACTCCTCGGCCAGGGGGATGAACTCGCCCGGCCCCATGACCGAACCGTCGGGCCGCCGCCAGCGCACCAGGGCCTCGAAGCCGTAGAGCGAGACATCCCGGCCCAGGCGCACCATGGGCTGATAGACCAGGAACAGCTCGCCCGCGGCGATGGCCCGGCGCAGGCCGCTTTCCAGGTTCAGGCGCTGCACGGCCGCGTCGAGCATGCGGTGGGTGAAGACCTTGAAGCGGTCGCGGCCCATGTCCTTGGCCCGGTGCATGGCCAGGTTGGCGTTCTGGAGCACGTCCTCGGGCGCGCGGTAGAGCCGGGTGTCCAGGACCATGCCGATGCTGGCCGACAGCCGCATGGAGCGCTGGCCCAGCTCGTACTCCCGGCCCAGGACCTGGCGCACCCGGCGGGCCACCTGCACGGCCCGGCGCGGGCTCTCCAGCTCCTCCAGGATGAGCACGAACTCGTCGCCGCCCAGGCGGGCCACGGTGTCCAGGTCGCGCACGCACTCCTGCAGCCGCGTGGCGGTCTCCACCAGGAGCAGGTCGCCGAACTTGTGGCCCAGGGAGTCGTTCACCAGCTTGAAGCGGTCCAGGTCCACGAAGAGCACGGCATAGGTGTAGCCCGCCCTGCGCTTGGTGCGCTCGATGGCCTGGCGGATGCGGTCCAGGCAGAGGGTGCGGTTGGCCAGGCCGGTGAGGGGGTCGTGCAGGGCCTGGTGCCGGAGCTGCTCCTCCAGGTTCTTGCGGCCCGAGATGTCCAGGCCCACGCAGAGCCCGCCGCCCACCGTGCCGTCCGGGGCCGTGAGCGGCGCGGCGCGCATCTCGTAGATGCGGTCGGCCAGGGGCAGCTCGGCCACGGCCGTGTCCCCGGCCAGGGCCTGGCGGAAAAGCTCGGCCAGCTGCCCGGCCAGTTCCGGGGTGAAGATCTGCGGCAGGAGGCGGCCCGAGAGGTCCGAGGGCTTGAGCCCGATCTTGGCCAGGCCCAGGCCTCCGGCCAGGAGGATGCGCATGGCGTGGTCGAAGAGGAGCACCGCGCCGTTGGGGAAGTTGTTGACCAGGGTGCGGTAGCGGGTCTCGGACTCCTGGAGCGCGGCCAGCGCCTTCTTGCGGTCCGTGATGTCGGTGACCGTGGCCAGGGCCGCGGCCCCGCCGGGCAGGCGCACCCGGCGCAGGTGCACCTCCACGTTGAACAGCGAGCCGTCCCCGGGCCGGCGCGAAACCCAGTCGAAGGTCCGGTGCCGGCCGTCCAGGACCTCCAGCCAGAGCCCCCGGAAGTCCGCCGGGTCCACGCCCGGGCTGGAGAGGTCCGGGATCACGGACAGGGACAGGGCCTGCTCCCGCGTCACGCCGTACATTTCCAGCATGCGGTCGTTCACGTCCAGGATGCGGCCGTCGGCCGCATGCAGGAACACGGCCGAGTGCACGCTGTTGAAGACCGTGCGCAGGGCGCTCTCGGACTCCTCCAGTGCCCTGGCCTGGCGGTGGAATTCGCTCACGTCCTGATAGACCGTGACCAGGGCCCGGCCCTGGCCCAGGGAGATGACCGCGGAGCGGGCCTCCATGACCGTGATCCTGCCGTCCGGGCCGGGGGCGGTGTAGATCTGGGGCTCGGTCAGGCGGCCCTGGTCCATGGCCTGCTGGATGCGCGCGGCCGCCGCCGCGCGGTGCTCCGGGGCCAGCAGGTCCAGAAGATTGCGGCCGACGAGCGCGGCCGGGTCCGCCACGCCCATCATGCGGGCCGCGCTGGCGTTGGCCAGGAGGATGCGGCCCATCTCGTGGACCACGATGGCCACGGGCGCGATCTCGGTGATGGCCCGGTGCAGGGACTCGGACTCGTGCAGGGCGGCCAGGGCGCGCTTGAGGGCCGTGATCTCCTGGACGAAGCCCAGGACGTAGCGGCGGCCGTCCGCGGGATCGACGAACAGGCGCTTGCTGGCCAGGATCACCGAGGGCCGCCCGTCCCAGACGGTCTCCGCCTCGTTGGTCAGGGTCCGGCCCGTGGCCAGGATCTCCTCGTCGCGGGCCCGGAACAGGGCGGCCTGGTCCGGCGGGAAAAGCTCCGCGTCGGTGCGGCCCAGGATCTTCTCCAGGGGGCGGCCCATGCCCCGGACCAGGGCCGCGTTGGCGTAGATCCAGCGCAGGGACTCGTCCTTGGCGAACACCGCCACGTCCACGGCCTCCAGGAAGCGCTCGGGCAGGGCCGGGGGGGCGGGCGGCAGCGGTGGGATGGGCCGCGGGCTCATGGAGCCATGCTATGCCCGGGGCGGGATTCAGGCAATGAAAAAGCGCCGCGCGCTTCGTTCCACGACCTGTGGACAGGGGCCTGCGGAAGGCGTAAAATCCAAAAAAGGGGAATCCTGTTGCGCAGGCGGGAACAGCGGCCATGATCAAGAAGATTCCGGTGAGCGAACTCAAGGCGGGCATGTGCGTGGCGGACCTGGAGGCCACGGTCTGGCGGCACGCCCCCTTCCTCTACACCAAGCCCGGCCTCGTGAGCGAGGAGGACCTGGCGGGCATCCGCACCAGCGGCTGCCTGGAGGTCTTCATCGACACGGGCAAGGGCCTGGAGGCCGAGGCCGCCGGGGACCTCTCCGAAGAGGAGCGCCTGGACCGCCTCATCCAGGATCCGGGCCAGCGGAGCGGCTGCGACCCGGTGATGCGCGTGCCCATGCACGAGGAACTGCCCCGCGCCCACCGCAAGTACAAGGCCGTGCTGGCCTGCGCCCGGCGCGTGGCCGAGAGCCTGGCCGCCCGCCGGCCCCTGGCCCCGGCCGAGGCCGAGGACGCGGTGGAGGAGGTCATCGACTCCGTGGCCCGCAACCCCGGGGCCATGCTCTGCCTGTCCAAGCTCCACAAGTACGACCGCTACACCCTGACGCACGCGGCCAACGTCTGCGGCCTGTCCGTGCTCTTCGGCACGTTCCTGGGGCTGCCCCGGGAGCAGCTCCTGAACCTGGGCCTGGCCGGGCTCCTGCACGACGCGGGCATGATCCTGGTGCCGCAGGAGGCGCTCTCCCGGCGCGGGCCGCTGTCCCGCGACGAGCTGGAGCTGGTGCGCGCCCACCCGGCCCACGGCAGGCGGCTTCTGGCCGAGGCCGGGGGCTTTCCCCAGTCCGTGCTGCGGGCCGTGGCCGAGCACCACGAGCAGCACAACGGCCTGGGCTATCCCCACGGCCTGCGCGGGGACCAGATCAGCCGCATGGGCCGGATGCTGGCCCTGTGCGACGTGTTCGACGCCATGACCAGCGACCGCTCGTACATGAAGGCCGTGGCCCCGTCCAAGGCCCTGGCCATCATGTACGGCATGCGCGGCCAGAACTTCGTGCCCGGCGAGGCCGACCTCTTCATCAAGTGCGTGGGCATCTATCCGCCGGGCAGCCTGGTGCGGCTGAACAGCGGGGACCTGGCCGTGGTCTATGGGACCAACCAGCACAAACCCCTGCTGCCCCTGGTGAACGTGATCCTGGACCGCCGCCTGCGGCCCCGCGACCCCAGGCTCCTGGACCTGGCGGCCGTGCCGCCGGACGAACACGGCAGGCCCAGGCTCCGGATCATCGAGTGCCTGAACCCGCTGAACTACATGTTCGATTTGCGCCGTCTGCTCGGCGTGGAGCTGGTCCCCGCCTGACGGGCCGGTGAAAATTCCGCTCCGGCTGCGTTGCCGCGAAAACCCCGGACCCTCGCGCGGGTCTGTCCACGCGTCGGGCCCAGTGTTTTCTTGCGCCTTGCCGGAACGGTTTTTGACCGGCCCGTTTTTGCGGTGAAATTTCCGTCCAGCTACTCTTCGTCCTTGGTCCTGGCCCCCCAGATGTCCCGGGCGTACTCGCGCACCGCGCGGTCCGAGGAGAAGAAGCCCATGCCCGCGGTGTTGCGGATGCTCATCTCGGCCCACCTGTCCTGGCGCAGGAAGGCCCGGGCCGCCCGCTCCTGGCAGTCGGCGTAGGCCCGGAAGTCGGCCAGCACCATGTACGGGTCCCCGTGGAGCAGCAGCCCGTCCGTGATCGGCCGGAAGAGGTCCGGGGCCAGGGGCGAGAAGTGGCCCTGGGCCACCATGTCCACGGCCCGCTTCAGCTCCGGGTCGCACTCGTAGCAGGCGCGCGGGTCGTAGCCCCGGGCCTTGAGCCCGTCCGCCTCCCCGGCCGTGAGTCCGAAGTGGAAGAAGTTCTCCGGCCCCACGGCCTCGCGGATCTCCACGTTGGCCCCGTCCAGGGCGCCGATGGTCAGCGCGCCGTTGAGCGCGAACTTCATGTTGCTGGTGCCCGAGGCCTCGGTGCCCGCCAGGCTGATCTGCTCGGAGAGGTCCGCGCCCGGGATGATCTTCTCGGCCGAGGACACGCAGTAGTTGGGCAGGAAGACCACCTTGAGGGACTCGGACGCCAGGGGGTCGGTGTTCACCCGCTCGGCCACGGAGTTGATGAGCTTGATGATGAGCTTGGCCATGCGGTAGCTGGGCGCGGCCTTGCCCCCGAAGATGTGCGCCCGAGGCGCCGGGGTGGAGCCCGGGATGCCGTCGCGCAGGCGGTTGTAGAGCACGATCACGTGCAGGATGTTCAGGAGCTGGCGCTTGTACTCGTGGATGCGCTTGACCTGCACGTCGAAGAGCGCGTTCCAGTCCAGGCGCACGCCCACCTTGTAGAGCACGTAGTCGGCCAGGCGCTTCTTGTTGCGGCGGCGCTGCTCCAGCCAGCGGGCCTGGAACGCGGCGTCCGGGGCCAGGTCCTTGAGGCCGGACAGCCGGGAGAGGTCCGTGAGCAGGCCCGGCCCCAGGGCCTCCTCCAGGAGCCCGGTGAGCCCGGGGTTGCAGAGCCCCAGCCAGCGCCGGGGCGTGACCCCGTTGGTCTTGTTCTGGAAGCGCTCCGGGAACATCTCGGCGAAGTCGCGGAACACGCTTTTCCTGAGGATGTCCGAGTGCAGGGCCGAGACCCCGTTCACGGCGTGGGAGCCCACGATGGCCAGGTGCGCCATGCGCACGCGGCGTCCGTTGTCCTCGGCGATGAGCGACATGCGGCGCAGGCGGTCGCCGTCGTCCGGAAAGCGCTCGGCCGCCTGCTCCAGGAAGCGGTGGTTGATCTCGTAGATGATCTGCATGTGCCGGGGCAGGACGCGGGCCATGAGGTCCACGGGCCAGTGCTCCAGGGCCTCGGGCATGACCGTGTGGTTGGTGTAGCCGAAGGTCTTCACCGTGATGTCCCAGGCCTGGTCCCAGTCCATGAGCTCCTGGTCCAGGAGCAGGCGCATGAGCTCGGGCACGGCGATGGAGGGGTGGGTGTCGTTGAGCTGCACGGCCACGTAGTCGTGCAGGTTCTCCATGGTGGGGTGGTCCTTGCGGTGGCGGCGCATGATGTCCTGGAAGGTGGCCGAGACGAAGAAATACTGCTGCTTGAGCCGCAGCTCCAGGTTCTCGGCCACGGCGTCGCTGGGGTAGAGCACCTTGGAGATGTTCTCGCTGCGGGTCTTGTGCTCGATGGCGCGGATGTATTCGCCGTTGTTGAAGAAATCAAGGTCGAAGTCGCGGCTGGAGCGGGCCGCCCAGAGCCGCATGTTGATGACCGTGTTGTTGCGGTAGCCCGGCACGAGCATGTCGCAGGCCATGGCCATGACGTGCTCGCCCGAGAGCCACTGGTGGCGCTGGCGGGCCTGGGAGTCGTAGTAGGTGCGCACCTCGCCGCCGAACTCCACGGGGTAGAGGTGCTGGGGCCGCTCGAATTCCCAGGGATTGCCGAAGCGCAGCCAGTTGTCGGGCCGCTCCAGCTGCCAGCCGTCCTGGATGAGCTGGTAGAAGATGCCGTAGTCGTAGCGGATGCCGTAGCCGTAGGCCGGGATGCCCAGGCTGGCCATGGAGTCCAGGTAGCAGGAGGCCAGCCGCCCCAGGCCGCCGTTGCCCAGGCCCGCGTCCCATTCCAGCTCGGCCACGTCCTCCAGGCTCAGGCCGAATTCGGCCAGCAGGCTGCGGCACTCGGGCTCCAGGTCCAGGCAGAGGATGTTGTTCAACAGCGAGCGGCCGGGCAGGAACTCCAGCGAGAGGTAATAGACCCGCTTGGAGCCGCGCTCGTAGTAGGAGCGCTGGGTCCTGATCCAGGCCTCGGCCATGCGCTCGCGCACGGTGTAGGCCAGGGCCTTGAAATAGTCGTGCTTGGAGGCCAGGGCCGCGTCGTTGCCCAGGAAGGAGAGGATGTGGCGCTGCACGTCCTCCTTGAGGGCCTTGACCCGGGCGGCCCGGGAACGCGGCGTCACGCCGCCCCCGGCGTCCGGGATCTTTTTCGCGGCGCGGGGCCCGGAACCGGCCGGGGCCGCTTGCTTCTTGGCGGGCATTGCTCCTCCCCAGGGGACAGGGGAATCCCCTTCTTCCTCCATCCACCATTTCCCAAGCAAAGGCAATGACGGGGAAAATAACGCCGCCTCCGCAAAGGGCGGCGTGGCCCGATCGTCACCATTCCGCCGCGATCCCGTCACACGGCCGGGGTATTCTCGGGGCAAACCCCCGAGGCAGGCCATGAACACCTCCCGCTTTCCCTGGCGCAAGGCCCTGGGCCGTCTCCTGAGAGGCCGGGTCCCGGCCCAGCTCATCGTCCAGTACACGGACCGCTGCAACGCGCTCTGCGCCCAGTGCGGCATGAACGCCCGGGCGCGCTTCCTGCGCTCCACGCTCCACGCCGACGCGGCCGTGGCCCTGGTGGACGCCGCGGCCGAGAAAGGCGTCCTGGCCCTGTCCTTCACGGGCGGCGAGCCCCTGCTCTACCTGGGCGAGATCGCGGAGCTCTCGCGCCGGGCCAGGGCCAAGGGCATCCCCTTCGTGCGCACGGGCACCAACGGCTTCCTCTTCCGCGGCTCGGAGCGCGCGGACTTCGCGGACCGCATGCGCGGCCTGGCCGAGTCCATCGCCGCCTCCGGCCTGAACAACTTCTGGATCAGCCTGGACTCGGCCGACGCCGGGCTGCACGAGCAGAACCGCGGCCTGCCCGGGGTGGTGCGCGGCCTGGAAAAGGCCCTGCCCGTGTTCCGGGAGTTCGGGCTCTACCCGGCCGCCAACCTGGGCCTGAACCGCCTGGCCGGAGGGACCGCCCCGGCCCCGGACGCGGGTCTGGACCCCGACGGCTTCCGGGAGCACTTCAGGGACGGCCTGCGCCGCTTCTTCTCCCGCGTGGAGTCCCTGGGCTTTTCCACGGCCAACGCCTGCTACCCCATGAGCCTGCCCGAGGAGCGGGCCTCGCGCGAGGCGGTCTATGCCGCCACCTCGGCCGCGGACATGATCCGCTTCAGCAAGGCCGAGCTGGCCCTGCTCTACCGCGCCCTGTCCGAGGCCGTGGCCGGGTTCCGGCACCGGCTGCGCATCTTCACTCCGCGCAGCGCCCTGCTGGCCCTGGCCCGCGAGGCCGGGGGCGGTGCCGTGCGCTTCCCCTGCCGCGGGGGCATCGACTTCTTCTTTGTCCAGGCCGGGGGCCTCACGGCCTATCCCTGCGGCTACCGGGGCGGCGAGCCCCTGGGCGAATTCCCGGACCTGGACCTGGACAGGCTGCCCCGCCGGGCCTCCTGCGCGGCCTGCCACTGGGAGTGCTTCCGCGACCCCTCGGTGCTGGCCGGGCCGGTGCTGGAGCTCCTGGCCAACCCCCTGGCCGGGGCCGCCCGGCTCATGCGGGACCGCGAGCTGACCCGGCTCTGGCTGGAGGACCTGCGCTATTACCGGGCCTGCAACGGCTTCGGCCTGCGCACGCCGCCCGATTCCTTCGCCCTGGCCCGTTTCGCCCGCAGCCAGGGCGGGGCCGCGGGGTCCCTGGCCGAGGCGGCCGCCGCGCGGTGAGCCTTCCGGCCGCTTGTCTCCGGCTGGCGAAGCCCGTATAGGGATGCCATGAGCCGGAGGCCAGGCCCCGGCGGAGGCGGCATGGAACCGTTGGCAGCGGCGGAATCCGAGCGCGACCGCAAGGTTCTGCGGCGGATCCACGAGAAGATCGACGACTACGAGTCGTACGGCTTCTCGCGGTCCGAGGTCCGCATGTTCAACGTGTTCTTCGATCTGGCCCAGGAATTCGAGGCGGACCAGGACTTTTTCGCCATCTGCGTGATCCTGCCGGACGCCTTTTTCCACCGCGCCGCGGACCTGGTGCTCCTGTCCGAGAACGGCCGGCCCCGCCTGATGCGCTCCTCGGGCTCGGCCGAGGGCCGCCGCCTGCCGGAAACGGCCGGGGACCTGCCCCATCAGCCCGAGGAAAAGGACGGTCAGCTGGTCCTGCCCATCAAGATCAACCCGGCCCTGCGCGACCTGCTGCCCTTCGACCCGCCCGGGGGCGTGGCCGGGGCGCTCATCCTGCGGCCCGCCCAGGGCCTGAGCCCCAAGGACCGCCTGTTCTTCGAGAAGTTCGCCAACCGCATCGGCTACCAGTACCACCACCGGGTCATCCGCACGCGCAACCGCGAGCACCTGGAGTTCATCAAGAACCTGGTGGAGGACATCGGGCACAACGTCATCGTGCCGAACATGTACTTCCGGCTTTTCTTCAACCGGCTCAAGGGCAAGATCGACGGCCTGGCCGAGCTGTCGGGCGAGATGGCCCGCGACGAGGAGCTCCATCCCGCGCTCTCGGGCGAGCGCCGGGCCAAGCTGGACTACCTGCACTCCGGCATCCTGGCCCAGTTCAACGAGATCTACCGCCACTACGAGCAGACCAGCCTGTTCCTGGAGACGCTCCTGCGCCGCCGTCATTTCCAGGAGGGCCGCTACGTCCTGGAGAAGCGCCGCCTCAACCTGCGCACCCAGGTCATCGAGCCCCAGCTGGACCGCTACCGGCCCCGGCTGGAGGAGCGCGGGGTGGAGATCGACCTCTCCCTGGGCGGGGTGCCGGACCGCGAGATCGTGCTCCTGGCCGACATGGGGCTCCTGGCCCAGGTCTATTCCAACCTCTTCTCCAACGCGGTGAAGTACACCCGGCCTGTGGAGCGCTGGGGCCGCGGCCCGGCCGCCTGGCTGGCCTACGGCTGGGAGGTGCTCGCCGACCGCTTCGGCCCGGGGCGGCCCGGGGTCAAGCTGAACGTCTTCACCTCGGGTCCGGCCATCGCCCCGCAGGAGCGGCCCCACCTGTTCACTCCCGGCTTCCGCGCGAACAACGTGGACAAGGAGTACGGCACGGGCCACGGGCTCTACTTCGTGCGCCAGGTGGTGGAGCTGCACGGCGGCGAGGTGGGCTACGAGGCCCTGCCCGAGGGCAACAACTTCTTCCTCGTCCTGCCCCTGGAGAGCGAGGAGCCAGGGCCCGCCTGAGTTCCGTATTGATTCCCCTCCGGAAAATGACTAACTGGAACATGCGCGGAAGAGTCTGACCTCTGCGGGGGAGTCGCGGAATTGTCCGCGGCGCTTCCCTTTTTTCCGCGCGGGGGTCCCATGACCGGCACGACCAGCCAGCCGGACTGCCCGGCCGGAAGCCCGGCGCCCGACGCCGACGTGGACGCCATGGTCCGTTTCGGGGCCACCCAGGACCGCATGAAGCTCTGCGTGAGCTGCTACGTGCCGGCCCAGGGCTTCGGCACGCCCCTGAGCGTGGACCTGGTGCGGCAGCGCCTGAAGGAGGCGGGCCTGGACTCGTGCCTGGATCTCAAGGGCCTGGCCCTGGCCGTGCACCTGCTCCTCTCGGGCCAGGACGCCGCCCACGTGGCCATCGCCCGCGGCGTCCGCCCCCGCAAGGCCCGCGACGCCTGGGTCAAGCCCCTGGCCGACTTCTCCCTGCCGGTGTTTCCCGGCCAGGCCTTCGGCCGCCTGCGTCCGGCCCAGCAGGCCGCGCCGGGCCGCGACGTCACCGGCCTGGTCCTGCCAGCCCCGCCCGGGGATCCGCCCCGCGACCTGACCCTGCCCGAGGACCAGAGCTGCACCCTGGACAGGGATGGCCTGCTGCGGGCCCAGGTCTATGGCCTGGTCCGGCAGGGCGAGGGCCGGGTGTGGGTGGAGCCCCTGTTCCGGGTCAGCCCCGACCGGCTGGCCGTGAGCGCGGACCTCTACGCCCAGGACGCCCTGGGCAAGGCCGTGGGCGTGCGGCGCATCCTGGACGAGCTGGCCCGCATGGGCGTGGTGGAGGGCGTCCAGACCGGCCGGATCATGGCCGCCCTGGAACAGGCCCGCACGGGCAGGACCTGCGTGGAGAACGTGATCGTGGCCGAGGGACGGCCGCCGGAGCACGGCCGGGACGGCTGGCTGGAGATGTTCCTGCCCGGCCGCTCGGACGTGGGCACGCCGGTGCAGGGCGGCCGCATGGACTGGCGGGAGCGGGGCTTTTCGCCGGTGGTGGCCGCGGGCCGGAACATCGCCCGGCTGCACGCGCCGGGCGAGGGGGTCCCCGGCCGCAACGTCTTCGGCGGCGAGGTGCCGGCCCGTTCCGGAACGCCGCTCACGGTCTGGCCCGGCCCCAACGTGGAGGTGCTCGAGGGCGGCGTCCTGTTCCGGGCCGCGGCCACGGGCGCGGTGCTCTATTCCCGCAACATCCTGGAGGTCTCCGATCTGCTGGCCGTGTCCGGGGACGTGGACCACGCCACGGGCAACATCCGGGTCCAGGAGGGCTCGGTGCTCGTCAAGGGCTCGGTGCGCTCGGGGTTCACCATCCAGGCCCAGCGCGCGGTGTTCGTGGACGAGGTGGTGGAGAACTGCCGCATCCTGGCCGGGGGCGACGTGTTCGTGAACGGCGGGGTGTTCATGTCCGGAGAGCGCGACGCCTACATCCGGGCCGGCGGCTCGGTGAGCGCGGCCTACACCCACAACGCCCGCATCCTGGCCGGGGGCGACGTGACCATCTCCCAGTACATCACCAGCAGCTCCATCCAGGCCGGGTACCGGGTGCGCTCGGGCGGCCGGGTGCGGGTCACCGATCCCAGGGGCCGGATCATGGGCGGGGTGGTCATCTGCGCCGAGGGCCTGGAGGTTTACGAGGCCGGTTCGCCCCTGGGCGTGGGCACGGTCCTGGCCCTGAGCCGGGAGACCCCGGAGCTGCGCCAGGCCCTGGAGGAGCGCCGCCGCTGCCTCGAGATCCTGGAGCGCGCCGTGCGGCTCTACGGAGAGGCCCCGGCCGCCCAGGTGCTGCCGCGCTTCCCGGCCGAACGCCGCCCGGAGATCGCGGCCCTGCTGGCCGGGCGGGACGAGGCCCGGCAGCGCCTGCCCCAGATCGCGGAAACGCTGAACCGCCTGGCCCAGGCCGCCCAGTCCCGGGCCACGGCGGCTTCCATCCTCGTGCGCGGCCCGGTTCACCCCGGCGTGGTGGTCAAGATGGGCAACCGGATCTTCACGGTGGAGCGGCCCATGACCGGGGTGCGCTTCCACTGGGACGCCAAGGGCCGCGAGATCGCCCTGTCCCGGGCCTGAGGCCCTTCGTCCGCCGCTTGACACTCGTCCGCCTTTGCGTAACTGCGTAAGCTGAAGGAGGGGCCGGGGCCGTTTTCCGCAACGGGGAACGCCCTGCCGGAGGCATGGCCAAGAAGGGCGGCGGGTCCATGCCCGTGTGCGCACAGTCCGAGGCGGGACCGGACGCGGTGGTCCGTTTCGGGGCCACCCGCGACCGCATGAAGCTCGGGCTGAGCTGCTACTCCCCGGCCCGGCCGGGCGGGCGGCCCCTGGACGCGGCCCGGCTGCGGGAGCTGGCCCGGGAGGCCGGGCTGGACGCCTGCCTGGACTCCGAGGCCGTGCTCCAGGCCGTGGACCTGCTTCTGGCGGGCAGGGACGCCCGCGCCGTGGTCCTGGCCCGGGGCAGGCCGCCCCAGCCGCCCCGCGACGCCTGGGTCGAGCTCCTGGGCGACTGCGCCTTCCCGGTCTTCACCGGCCAGACCTTCGCCCGCCTGCATCCGGCCGAACCGGCCCTGCCCGGCCGCGACGTCACGGGCGCGGAACTGCCGCCGCCCCAGGATTTCCCGCAACCCAAGGAATTTCACCGGCCGCCGGACGCGGGCTGGGAGCCCGACGCCGAGGGCTTCCTGCGCGCCACGCGCTGCGGCCTGGTGCGGCTGGACGAGGCCGGGCTCCGGCTGGAGCCCCTGTTCCAGGCCGCCGGGGACCGCCTGACCTTCGTCGGGACCGTGTTCGCCCGCGACTTTCTGGGCCGGGCCGTGAGCGCGGCCCGGATCAGGGAGGAGCTGGACCGCCTGGGCGTGGCCGTGGGTTTCGACGAGGCGGCCGTGGAGGCGGCCCTGGCCGCGGCCCGTTCCTCGGGAGCGGCCGTGCCGGACGTGGTCCTGGCCCGGGGCCGGCCCCCGGAGCACGGGGCCGACGGCTGGCTCGAATTCTTCCAGATCCAGCGCGGGAAGGTCGGCACCGTGGACGACGCGGGCCGGGTGGACTGGCGCGACCGCGGCTTCTCCCCGGTGGTGGAGCAGGGCGGGGACATCGCCCGCCTGCATCCGCCCACCCAGGGAACCCCGGGCCAGGACGTGTTCGGCGAGGAGGTCCGGGCCCGGCCGGGCAGGCCCCTGGCCTTGCGCCTGGGCCGGGGCGTGGAGTCCCTGGAGGCCGGGATGCTCCTGCGGGCCAGGGTCACGGGCGTGGTGCTCTGGCTCGGGGGCCTGCTGGACGTGAGCGAGCTTCTGGACGTGCCCGGGGACGTGGACTACTCCACGGGCAACATCCGCGTGCTCCAGGGCTCGGTGCACGTGAAGGGCAACGTGCGCTCGGGTTTCGAGGTGGAGGCCCCGGGCGCGGTGCTGGTGGACCAGGCCGTGGAGAACGCGCGCATCGTGGCGGGCGGCGACGTGACCGTGCGCGGCGGCGTGTTCATGTCCGGGGCCGAGGGGGCCTTCATCAAGGCCGAGGGCTCGGTGAGCGCGGCCTACACCCACAACGCCCGCATCACCGCGGGCGGCGACGTGACCATCGCCCGCTACATCACCTGCAGCGTGGTCCAGTCCGGCTATCGGGTGCGCTCCGGCGGCCGGGTGCGGGTCACGGACCCCAAAGGCCGCATCATGGGCGGCACCGTGATTTGCGCCGAGGGCCTGGAGGTTTACGAGGCCGGTTCGCCCCTGGGCGTGGCCACGGTCCTGGCCGTGAGCCCGGAGAGCCCGGAGCTGCGCGCCCTGGTCCTGGAGAAGCGCCAGATCAAGACGCTGTTGGCCGAGACGGAGAAGGCCTACGGCACGGGACCGGCCGAGGAGGTCCTGGCCCGGCTCCCGGCCGAGCAGCGGGCCGAGGCCCTGGTGCGGCTGGAGGAGTGCGCGGCCGCGCGCAAACGCCTGCCCAACGTGACCCGGGCCCTGGCCGAGGTGGCCCAGGCCGCCCTGGCGGGCATGCGCCACGCGGGCATCCGCATCCTCGGCCCGGCCCACCCCGGGGTGGTCATCAAGATGGGCGGGCGCTCGCTGACCGTGGACCGGCCCCTGCTGGGGGTGCGCTTCCTGTGGAGCGAGGAGCGGCGCGAGA
Source organism: Desulfovibrionaceae bacterium (assembly GCA_040307135.1). Taxonomy (GTDB): domain Bacteria; phylum Desulfobacterota; class Desulfovibrionia; order Desulfovibrionales; family Desulfovibrionaceae; genus Aminidesulfovibrio. The sequence goes on along the minus strand of JAWRKD010000144.1, from coordinate 4,840 downwards.
TATACACAACCGGGATCCAGCCGGTCTGATTTCTCCTGTTTCTGGCTTTGTCTTTGTCGCCGGGCCGTGCTAGTGCTGCAAGCAAAGCGTGACACAACGACAGCCGGGAGACGATCATGCTGCGCAGACTCGGGTTCCAGTCCAAGCTCGTCATCGCCTCGGTGGGCGCGGTGGTCCTGACCCTGACCGCCCTGACCGTAATCATCCTGAGCGAGGTCCAGAGGGCCCTGGACGGCTTCGCCCTGACCTCCATGCAGTCCTTCGCCGACAGCATGCACGCCACCCTGGAGATGCAGCAGGCCCTGCTTTCGGACAAGGTGCGCGCGGACCTGAACCTCCTGGAGCAGGAAGTGGGCCGCATGGGCCAGATCGAGACCTCCAAGACCCGGATCAAGACCGCCATCGTGAACCAGATCACCCAGGCCAAGGAGAACGCGGAGATCCCGCTGCTGGAGCTGGGCGGCGGGGTGCTCAACAACGACGAGGTCCTGGTGGACCGGGTCCAGAGCCTGGCCGGCGGCGCGGCCACCATCTTCGAGGTCCTGCCCGGCAAGCTGCTGCGCATCGCCACCAACGTGAAGAAGGCCGACGGCTCGCGGGCCGTGGGCACCTACATCCCGGACGACAGCCCGGTGTACAAGGCGGTCATGGCCGGGCAGACCTACGTGGGCATCGCCTGGGTGGTCAACGCCTGGTACGTGACGGCCTACAAGCCCTACCAGGACCTGGACGGCAAGACCGTGGCCGTGCTCTTCGTGGGCCGCCCCATCATCACCCCGGAGCTGCGCGCCACCATCGAGTCCGCGCGCATCGGCGGCAAGGGCCACGGCTTCCTGTTCAACTCCAAGGGCGTCATGCTCCTGCACCCGGAGCTGGAGGGCAAGGACCTGAGCAATGAGCCCTTCTGGGCCAGCTTCCAGGAGACGAAGAACGGCCTGGTGCGCTATGAGCGCGACGGCAAGGCCAGGGCCGCCTATCTGCGCCTGTTCGAGCCGTGGGGCTGGACCTACGGCTTCGGCATGGACCAGGCCGACATGCTCCAGGGCCTGGACCGCCGCGTGTTCCAGATCAGCCTGGCCGTGGCCGCGGGCGCGGCGATCCTGGCCGTGGCCGCCATGATCATTCTGGTGCGCGTCGCCTGCCGCCCGCTGGTCCAGCTCTCGGGCTTCACCGAGGAGGTGGCCGGGGGCAACTTCAACGCCCGCATCGACTACCCGGTGGCCGACGTCATCGGCCGGACCATCACGGCGGTGCAGAGCATGGTGGCGGAGCTCAAGAACAAGCTGGGCTTCGCCGAGGGCATTCTGCGCGGCCTGACCATCCCCTGCGTGGTGGTGGACTGCGAGGACCGCATCACCTTCCTGAACCAGCAGGAGCTGGACTTCATGGAGAAGCCCGGCAAGCCCGAGGACTACCTGGGCCAGCAGCTGGCCGTGTTCTTCTACGACGATCCCACCAAGGACACCCTCACGGCCAAGTGCGTGCGCGAGGACACCTGCGTGCTGGGCCACCAGACCAAGCGCACGGGCAAGAGCGGCCGGACCTACCACATCTCCGTGGACACCGGCGTGCTCCGGGACGTGGACGGCGTGATCACCGGCGGTTTCGCCCTGGTCACGGACCTGACCGCCGTCCGCGAGGGCGAGGAGGCCGCCCGCGTGCAGCGCGACCGCATCGTGGAGGCGGCGCGCCAGGCCGAGGCCATCGCCGGGCAGCTGGCCCAGGCCGCCAGCGAGCTCTCGGCCCGGGTGGCCGAGTCCAGCGCCGGGGCCGACCGCCAGCGCGAACGGGCCCAGGAGACGGCCACGGCCATGGAGCAGATGACCAGCACCGTGCTGGAGGTGGCCCGCAACGCAGGCCAGGCCTCGGAATCCGCGGCCCAGGCCCGGGATCAGGCCCGCGACGGCGCAGGCCTGGTGGAGCGCCTGGTCACGGCCATCAAGGCCGTGGAGCAGGCCTCCGAGGGGCTCAAGCAGAGCATGGGCGAGCTGGGCCGCCAGACCGAGGACATCGGGGCCATCATGCAGGTCATCGAGGACATCGCGGACCAGACCAACCTGCTGGCCTTGAACGCGGCCATCGAGGCCGCGCGGGCCGGCGACGCGGGCCGCGGCTTCGCCGTGGTGGCCGACGAGGTGCGCAAGCTGGCCGAAAAGACCATGAACGCCACCAAGGAGGTGGGCGAGGCCATCGCCCGCATCCAGGACGGCGCCCGCAGGAACGTGACCGCCACGGAGCAGTCCGCGCGCTCCATCGAGGAGAGCACGCAGCTGGCCGGGGATTCGGGCCAGGCCCTGGAGCGCATCGTGGGCATGGTGGACAACACCGCGGACCAGGTGCGGGCCATCGCGGCCGCGGCCGAGGAGCAGTCCGCCACCAGCGAGCAGATCAACAGGGCCACCGAGGAGATCAACGCCATCTCCACGGACACGGCCCGGGCCATGGGCAAGGCCGGACAGGCCATCGCCGAGCTGAACGGCCTGGCCGGAAAGCTCACGGACCTCATCGCCAGGATGCAGGAAAGCTAGGCAGGCCGTCCCAAAAATCCGCGAGGGCTGCGTTCTTCCCGGCAACGCGGCCCTCGCGTTTTTTTGAACGGCCTGCGGGGAAGGACTATTCCAGCATTCTGCCGGGGCGCGGTCAGAGGCGCAGGCGCGACATCTTGGCCTTGGGCATGTTCTTGATTTTTTCCATGAACCCGGACTCGGTGATCTGCGCGGGCCAGTCCAGGTTGAGGGTGATAACGTCGAACGGAGCGTGGGGAGGAAGCTTCAAAGCGCCTAATTCTTCTAGGCCGAAGATGTCTCGCACAAAGGCGCCGGTGGAGTGGTGCAGGGTTTCGTAATGCCCTTTCACCTGGTCGTATGCCTCACGAATATCCATGGCGTCTTGCTTCAGAAGGAGCCGCAAAATCTCCAACTGCCGCTCGGCCAGGACCCGTTTCCTCGGGGTCTTGAGCCTGCCGAACAGGTCGTACATGAGGTTGCGGAACACGGCCTTCTGGGCCTGGGTCTTGATCTCCGCCAGCACCCGGCCCACCTGGAGCGTGAGGCCCTTGAGGCCGAAGGCCAGGAACGGGGTCAGGTCGTGGTCCCTGGCCCGGCTCTCGGCCAGGGCCTGGAGATAGGCGTTCTTTTCCTCGTAATAGTAGTTGGACAGGGCGATGAAGCAGGTGTCCCGCAGTCCGGCCTGTTGCAGGAGCAGGGCCTCCAGGGCACGGGCCGTGCGGCCGTTGCCGTCCATGAACGGGTGCATGGACGCGAAATGATAATGCAGGGCCATGGCCCGCACAAAAGGGTCGTGCTCGCGCATCTCTCCGGCCAGGGCCGCGCACAGGCCGTCAAAGGCCCGGCGGCATTCTTCCCCGCCGCCTTCGGCTCCCCGGTGCCGCGGCACGCCGAAATTCACGTTCTGGTCCGGCCCGCGCAGCACGCCCGGGGAGCAGTGGTCGTCGTCGGCCCCAGTGACGATGCGGCGGTGGATGTCCAGGATCAGGTCCCGGTCCAGGGGACGGTCCGCGGGCAATTGGGCGATGAAGCGGTAGGTCTGGGCCGCGGCGTGGGCCTGGCGCTGGGAGCGGGTGAGCAGGGTTTCGGGACTTTCCTTGAGGGCCTCGTTCAGTTCGTTTTCCGTGAAGTCCGCGCCCTCGATGCGCGAGGTCCCGGCCACCTCGCGCTTGAGCTCCATCTGTTGCAGGTGCTCCACCCAGTCGCGGCGGGTGGGCATGTTGCGCAGGGCCAGGACCGCGGCCTTGGCGTCCACCAGGGCCTGGGCTACGGCTGCGAAGTCGTAGCGCATCCAGTGGCGGGGCAGGGCGTAGTGGATCATGTGGGAGTCATAGCCTGTGTTATTTTATAGGTCAAACCAAAGTTATTTTTTCAAATATTTTTGAAATTAAATGAGATAAGGATTTACCTTGCCAAATCATTTAAACTTCGTCCCGCAGTCGATCTGCGCAGGCCTCCTGTCTCCCGGGCGTGTCCGATGCGGGCCGGAGTGCTTGCCCACCGGGACCCGGGAGCCGGGGGGCTTCCCTTGGGGGCTCCGTTCGTGCTAGGAAGCGTGCTTCCGGTAACGAACCGGCAGAGCGAGGCCCCTGGTATGAAAATGTTCGGCAGAAAGGACGACGGCGAGGGCGCGCGCGGCGACGAGCTGAACGCGTTTCTCGGCGCGGGCATCGAGTACCGCGGCCGTCTGGAGTTCGTGGGCACGGTGCGCATCGACGGCCGTTTCCACGGCGAAATCGTCTCTTCGGGCACCCTGGTCCTGGGCCGCGAGGCCGAGGTCCACGCCCAGATCCGCGTGAACAGCCTGTTCTCCTCGGGCCGCATCCAGGGCGACGTGGAGGTTCAGGTCAAGACCGTGCTGCACAGCTCGGCCGTGCTCGTGGGCAGCCTCCAGTCCAAGGCCCTGGTCATCGAGGAGGGCGCGCAGGTGGAGGGCCAGGTTTCCGTCCTGGGCCAGGCCCCGGCCGGCGCCGCCATCACCGCCGCGGACCTGCCGCGGGCCCTGCCCGGCGACGAGGAGGAGCACCTCATCGAGCCGCTGCCGGTTTCCGAGAAAACCATGTGATCCGAGGGATTGAGCAATGTACGAACTGGTCATCACCCATGGCGGCAAGGAAGAGGTGGTCTTCACCACCGAGGACCCCCGCGAGGCCGAACTCAAGCGCCAGCAGCACATCCGTTCCCTGACCCAGGGCTTCGCCGAGGTGCGCGAGGCCAAGGAAAAGAAGAAAAAGAAGTAGCGCCTCCGGGCGCGTCCGCGCCTCTCGTCCGGACCTTCCGGCATCCAGGCGGCTTCGGCCGCCTTTTTGCGTTGCGCGTCCGCGGCAAAAAAA
>JAWRKD010000143.1:0-5315 GCA_040307135.1 Desulfovibrionaceae bacterium | reverse complement strand
CCAGGGCCTGCCAGCTGGCCTCGATGATGTTGTGCGAAACGCCCACCGTGGTCCAGCGCTCGTTCTTGTCGCCGGACTCGATGAGTACGCGCACGAAGGAAGCCGTGCCGCCCGTGTCGCGGGAGGTGCCGGACATGACCCTGACCTTGAAGTCCAGCAGACGCATCTCGGCCAGACTGGGGTAGGAGGGCAGCAGGGCCCGGCGCAGGGCCATGTCCAGGGCGTTCACCGGGCCGTGGCCGGTGGAGGCCGTGTGCTCCACCTCGCCGCGAACCTTGAGCATCACCGTGGCCTCGGAGAAGGGTTCGCCGTCCGGGCCCGTGGCGTCGAGCACCCGGAAATTGATGAGCTGGAAGTAGCGCTTGGACCAGCCCATGGTGCGGAAGAAAAGGATTTCGTAGCTGGCCTCGGCCACGGAGTAGTCGTAGCCCCGGGCCTCGCGGCTCTTCAATTCGGCCAGAAGATCCTGCACGGACGGATCTTCCTTGTCCAGGTCGTAGCCGTACTGCTTGGCCTTGAACATGATGTTGCTGCGTCCCGCCAGATCGGAGAGGAGCACGCGCTGCTTGTTGCCCACGACTTCGGGCTCCACGTGTTCGTAGGTGCGGGAGTCCTTGAGCACTGCGTGGACGTGGATGCCGCCCTTGTGGGCGAAGGCCGAGCCGCCCACGAAGGGCTGGCGCAGGAAGGGCCGCAAGTTGGCTGTTTCGCTCACGAAATGGGCAGTGTTGGTGAGCTTCTTGAGATTCTCCGGGCCGATGCATTCGATCCCCAGCTTGGCTTCAAGGTTGGGGATGATGGAGCAGAGGTTGGCGTTGCCGCAACGTTCGCCGTAGCCGTTGATGGTTCCCTGGACCTGCTCGGCGCCCAGGCGCACGGCTTCCAGGGAGTTGGCCACGGCCAGTTCGGAGTCGTTGTGGCAGTGGATGCCCAGACGGACCTTTGGCAGGGCCTTGCGCACGGCCTCCACGGCGATCCCGATTTCGTGGGGCAGGCGGCCGCCGTTGGTGTCGCAGAGGACGAGCACGTCGGCCTTGGCCTCGAAGGCCCGGCCGAGGCAGGCCAGGGCGTATTCGGGATTGGCCGCGAAGCCGTCGAAGAAGTGCTCGGCGTCGAAGAAGAGTTCGGCGCAGCGGGGCCGCAGGAAGCCCAGGCTGTCGCCGATGATCGCCAGGTTTTCCTCCAGCGACACGCCCAGGGCCTTGGTGGCGTGCAGATCCCAGGTCTTGCCGAAAATGGTCAGTACCCGGGCCTTGCAGTCCACCAGAGCCTTCAGATTGGAATCTTTCTCCGGGGCCAGCTTGGCGTTGCGCGTGCTGCCGAAGGCCGCCACCTTGGCGTTTTTCAGTTCATAGGAGCGGATGTCCTTGAAGAACTGCTTGTCCGTGGGGTTGGAGCCCGGCCAGCCGCCCTCGATGTAGTGGATGCCGAGCTCGTCCAGCTTGAGGGCGATGCGCAGCTTGTCCTCGAGGGTCAGGTGGATTTCCTCGGCCTGGGTCCCGTCCCGCAGGGTGGTGTCGTAGATGGCGACCTGTCGCATGGTCCCCTCCGTCAGGATTTTCGCGTATCCTTGTCCAGCTCGAAGGCGTCGTGCAGGGTGCGCACGGCCAGCTCCGTGTACTTCTCCTCGATGAGGCAGGTGATCTTGATTTCCGAGGTGGAGATCATCTTGATATTGATGTTCTCCTTGCTCAGGGCCAGGAAGGCGCGGGAGGCCACGCCGGAGTGGTTGCGCATGCCCACGCCGATGACCGAGACCTTGGCCACGGCCGAGTCGTGCAGGATCTCCTCGCAGCCGATCTCCAGCTTGAGGGCCTCCAGGATCTTGAGCGTGGGCTCCACGTCGGCCCGGGGCACGGTGAAGGTGATGTCCGTGCGGCCGTCCTTGCTGGGGTTCTGCACGATCATGTCCACCAGGATGCGCTTCTCCGCGATGGGCGCGAAAATGGCCGCCGAGACGCCCGGCCGGTCCTGGACGCGGGTCAGGGTGATGCGGGCCTGGTCCTTGTCGTAGGCGATGCCGGAAACGAGCACGGCTTCCATGCGCTTGTCCTCCTTGATGACCATGGTGCCGGGCTCGTCGCTGAAGGTCGAGCGCACATGCACGGCCACGTTGTATTTCTTGGCGAATTCCACGGAACGGATTTGCAGGACCTTGGCTCCCATGCTGGCCATTTCGAGCATCTCGTCGTAGGCCACGCGGTCCAGCTTGCGGGCGTTGGCGCAGATGTTCGGGTCCGTGGTGAAAACCCCGGGCACGTCGGTGTAGATCTCGCAGACGTCGGCCTTGAGCGCCGCGGCCAGGGCCACGCCCGAGGTGTCCGAGCCGCCGCGGCCCAGCGTGGTCAGGCGGTCGTCCTCGTCCACGCCCTGGAACCCGGCCACCACGAGCACGTCGTAGTCCTTGAGGAAACTCTTGAGTTTTTTGCTGTCGATGCTCTCGATGCGGGCCTTGCCGAAGGCCTTGTTGGTGCGGATGGGGATCTGCTGGGCCAGCAGCGAGCGCGCCCGGATGCCCTGGCTCAGCAGGAGCATGGCGAAGAGCGCCACCGAGACCTGCTCGCCCGTGGTCACCAGGACGTCCATCTCGGCCGGGTCCGGGCAGCAGGCCCACTGGCGGGCCAGGCCGATGAGGCGGTTGGTCTCGCCGGACATGGCCGAGAGCACCACCACCACCTTGTTGCCGTCCTGGAGCTGGCGCTTGACCTTGGCCAGGACCTGCCGCTGGCACTCCAGGTTGCGTACCGATGTGCCGCCGAATTTCTGCACCACGATGCTCATCGCCGCATCACTCCTTGGCGAGGGTCGAAAGCCGGGGCCGCACGGCCTCCAGCAGGTTTTCCGCGGCGGGGCCCAGGGCCAGCAGCCGCGCCAGGCGTCCGCTTCCGGCGGCCTGGAGATGGATCTCCAGGCGGTCGCCGGGCCAGTGCCGTTGGTCCAGGAACCGGGGCCACTCCACGATGTTCAGCGAATCCCAGGCGGCCAGCCGGTCCAGGACCTCGGGGTCGGGGGCCAGGCCCTCCAGCCGGTAGAGGTCGAAATGGGCCACGGGCGGCCGCGTGGGGTACAGATTGACGAGATTGAAGCTCGGGCTGCTCACCTCGGCCTGGTCCGCGCCGGGCAGGGAGCCCACCAGGCCGCGGGTCAGCGTGGTCTTGCCCGCTCCCAGGTCGCCGTCCAGCAGAAGCGCGGGCGGCTCAGCCATCTGCGCCAGGGCCGCCCCCAGAACCCGTCCCAGCTCCAGGGTGGCGTCGGCGTCCCGGAGTGTGACGGTCATGTCCGCTCTCACCCCTTGTCCGCAGCCCCGATAATGGTCCGTAGCACGTCTTCCTTGCCCACCACGCCCACGAGTTTGCCGCCGGAGACCACGGGCAGGGTGTAGAGCTTTTTCTCCACCATGAGCGTGGCTATGTCCTGGATGGGGGTTTCCGGGGTCACGGTCCTGGGATTGGGGGTCATGGCCTTGTCCACGGTGGCTGCGGCCACCTTGCTCAACTCGGCCTCCAGGTCCTTGGTGGAGGGCAGGGGGATGAAGGCGTCCAGGATGGCGATGTAGGAGGGCAGGGACACGTTCTTCTGCTGGGCGATGAGGTCGCTCTGGCAGAGCACGCCCACGAGTTTGCCCGCGGCGTCCACCACGGGCGCGCCGTTGATCTTCTTTTTCAGCAGGAGCCGGGCCGCGGTGGGGATGTCCGTTTCCGGGGACAGGACCACCGGGGCCGGGGTCATGATGTCTTTGGCCGTGAGCATGAAGCCTCCTTGGGGACCAGGGGCAGGATGTCCGCGATCTCCCGGGCCAGGCAGCCCCGTTCCGGGTAGCGGGCGTCCAGCATCACACCGCCGAAAGCGTGCCAATACACCCCAATACAGGTGGAAGGCAAGGGGGACAGGCCGCGGGCCAGCAGCGCGCCGATGACGCCGGAGAGCACGTCGCCCGAACCGCCCACGGCCAGGCTGGGCGCGGCCAGGGGGCAGAGGAACAGGGGGCTGTCCGGGGCCGCGATCAGGCTGCCCGCGCCCTTGAGCAGGGCCACGCAGCCCAGGTCCCGGGCCAGGCCGCGCACGGCGGCCGCGCGGTCCGCCTGGACTCCCGCCGTGTCCAGTCCCAGCAGCCGGGCCGCCTCGCCCGGGTGGGGCGTGACCACGGCGTTTTTTGGCAGCAGGGCGCGGGCCTCGGGGTCCTGAGCCAGGAGCGTCAGGCCGTCGGCGTCCAGGACCAGGGAGGGCAGTTTCCGGCGCAGCACGGTCTGGAGCGTGCGGGCCGCGCCCGGCGAACGGCCCAGGCCCGGCCCCAGCACCAGGGCGTTGTAGCTGGAAAGATCGAGGTTGCGCAGCATCTCCGGCGTCCAGTCCCGGCCCTGGCCCAGGGGCAGGGCCATGACCTCGGGAAAGCCCGCGCGGATGGCGTCGGCCAGGCCTGCCGGGCAGGCCACGCTGACCAGTCCGGCCCCGGCCCGCAGCGCGCCCAGGGCCGCCAGCAGGGGCGCGCCCGTGAGGCCTTCGCTGCCGCCCAGGACCAGGACGCGGCCGGCCGCGCCTTTGTGCATGGCCGGGTCCGGCGCGGGGATTTCCGCCAGGATGTCCGGGCCGAGCAGCCATTGGCCCGGCGGGTGCTGCTCCTGCACGAGGCGGGGGATGCCGATGTCGCGCACCAGGAGCGCGCCGGTGAAGTCCCGCGCCCCGGGCTGGACCAGGCCGGTCTTGGCCGCCTGGAAGGTCACGGTGGCGTTCGCCCGCACGGCCTCGGGGCAGACCTGGCCCGTGGCTCCGTCCAGGCCCGAGGGGATGTCCAGGGAAAAGACGAAGGCCCGGCGGCCCAGGCGGTTTGCCTCCCGCACGAGGTGGAGCAGGGGCGGTTTGAGCGCTCCGGAAAAACCCGTGCCCAGCAGGCCGTCGACGACCAGGTCCGCGTCCGGCAGGGCCATGTCCGCCCCGGCCAGCTCCATGGGCAGGCCCAGGCGCGCGGCCAGGAGCACGTTGGCCCGGGTCTCGCCGCGGTACTGCTTGCGCGGCCGGGTGTGGACCAGGCGCACGCGGGCCCCGTCCCCGGCCAGGAGCCGGGCCAGGACAAAGGCGTCCCCGCCGTTGTTGCCCGGACCGGCCAGCACGAGGACATCCCTGCCCGCCACGGGGCCGAAGGCCTCCCGGAGCGCGGCCCGGGCCTCGCGGCCGGCGTTCTCCATGAGCACCCGGGCCGGGATGCCCAGGTCCTCCACGCAGGCGTTGTCCCAGGCGGCCATTTCCCGGGGCAGGAGCAGGGGGGCGCAACGCCGGACCGGATCCATTCAACTCTCCAGGATGACCACGGCCGCGGG
>JAWRKD010000142.1:0-5419 GCA_040307135.1 Desulfovibrionaceae bacterium | reverse complement strand
CCCCCCCCCCCCCCCCGCCCCCCCCGCGGCGGCCGGGGCTTGGGGGCGGCGCCCCCAAGGAAAGTAGGATATGATCATCGGCGTGCTCACCCTGGAGTTCCGGCTGCACGGCAACGACTCCCTCAAGGGCAAGCGCAAGGTGGCGCAGAGCCTCAAGCAGAAGCTGCGCAACAGCTTCAACTTGGCCGTGTCCGAGGTGGAGGCCCAGGACGCCCACGAGCGCCTGGTCCTGGCCGCCGTCACCGTGGGGGGCGACTCCAAGGTGGTGGAGGGCCGCCTGGCCAAGGCCCTGAACCTGGTGGAGGCCGCTGCGGACTGCGAACTGGTCCACTGCGACACCGAGATTTTCTCCAGTTCACCGGAGCACTGATGAAGCTTTCCGACACACGGCGCTCGGCCCGGCTGGGCGACCAGATCCTGCGCGAGCTGGCCACCATGCTCAGCGAGGACATCCAGGACCCGCGGCTGGCGAGGGTCACGCTCTCCGCGGTGCGCATGAACAAGGACCTGCGCATCGCCGAGGTCTTCTTCACCCTGCCCGCCGGGGACGAGCCCCTGGCCGAGGCCAAGGCCGCCCTGGCCAAGTGCGGGGGCAAGCTGCGGGCCATGCTGGGCCAGCGGCTCAAGCTGCGCTACCTGCCCGAACTGCGCTTCACGCACGACACCTTTCTCGAGGACATGGTCTATGGCCACCCCCAGCCAGGACATCACGACGATCCTGAAGAATAGCCGGTCGTTCCTGGTGGCGGCCCACGTGAACCCCGACGGCGACGCCATCGGGAGCATGGCCGCGGCCGGGTTCCTGCTCCAGGCCCTGGGCAAGGAGGCGATCCTCTACAGCCCCGCGGGCATGCCCAGCCGCTACGCCTGGCTGCCCCTGCCCTGCCCCGTGGTCAGGCATCTGCCCGAAACCCTGCCCGAATGGACCCTGGCCCTGGACTGCGGCTCGCCCCAGCGCCTGGGCAAGGAGCTTTTCGAACGCCTGGACCCGGCCCGCACCCTGAACATCGACCACCACGGCGACAACCCCGCCTTCGGGGCCGTGAACTGGATCGACCCGGCCGAGCCCGCGGTGGGGGCCATGGTGGCCAAGCTGGCCCGCCAGGCGGGCGTGCCGCTTGAGGGCGGCCTGGCCGAGGCCGTGTACCTGGCCGTGACCACGGACACCGGCCATTTCACATACGGCAACACCACGCCCGAGGTCCTGGAGCTGGCCGCCGGGCTGCTGCGCGGGGGCCTGCCCCTGGAGCGCATCAACGCGGACATCCACAACCAGTGGAGCCTGGCCGGCATGAAGCTTTGGCGACGGGTCATGGGCAGCCTGGAGGTGCGCCGGGGCGGCTTGCTGGCCTGGGCCGTGGTCCGCAGCGAGGATTTCGAGGCCACCGGCGCCACGGCCGAGGACTGCGAGGAATTCATCAATTTCTTCCGCCGTCTCAAGGGCCTGCGGGTCTGCGTCCTGGTGCGCCAGGAAGGCCCGGAACGCTGGAAGATGAGCCTGCGTTCCCAGGGCGCGGACAACGTGCAGGCCGTGGCCGCCCGGTTCGGCGGCGGCGGCCACAGGAACGCGGCCGGGGCTCCGGTCTCCGGCCCCCTGGAAGAGGTCCTGGCCCGCCTGGACGAGGCCGTGGGCCGCATGCCCGGGATGGGGGAGCAGTGAGCCGGCGCCAGCGCACGGACCCGCGCCAAGCCGACGGCCTGCTCGTGCTGCGCAAGCCCGCCGGCCCCACCTCGGCGGCCTGCCTGAACCGCATCAAGCACGCCCTGGGCCAGCCCAAGATCGGCCACGCAGGGACCCTGGACCCCCTGGCCGAAGGGGTGTTGCTCGTTCTGCTGGGACAGGGTACAAAGATGGCTTCCTACCTCACCGGCGGGGAGAAGGTCTATTCCGGCGAGTTCAGGCTCGGCGTCAGCAGCGACACTTACGATGCTGAGGGTTCCCTGAGCGACGAGGTTGCGGTGACCGCCTCGCCCGAGGAGGTGGCCCAGGCCGTCCGGGCCTGGGAGGGCTTGACAGAACAGGAAGTACCCGCCTATTCGGCGGCGAAACATAAGGGGAAACCGCTGTACTCGCTGGCACGGGCCGGCGAGGAAGTGCCGGTCAAGACCAAGACCGTCACGGTTTTCCATGCCGAACCGTTGGAGATCACCCTTCCGACGGCGAGATTCAGGGTCAGGTGTTCGGCAGGCACCTATGTACGCTCCCTGGTCCACAGCTTGGGGAAGCGACTTGGATGCGGCGCCATTCTCACGCAACTGACCCGCGAGGCGAGCCAGCCCTTCGGGCTGGATCAGGCCCACGATCTCGAGGCCGTCCTTGGTGAGCCGGAGCGCTTCCGGGAGCGGGTCATCCCGCTGGCCGAGGCGCTCCCGCACTGGCCCCGGCTCCGTTTGAGCGACACGCTGGCCGCCCTGGTGAAAAACGGGGCCTGGCTGCCGCTCGGCGAGACAGGACAGGACCAGGCCCAGGCCGGGGAACACGCCGTGCTCCTCGCGCCGGACGGGCAGCCCCTGGCGCTGGCCGAGGCTCAAACCAAGGACGGACAGCTTCGTTGGGCCATCCTGCGCGGACTCTGGAGCGAAGAAGCGCCGGTCCGCCGGAAGGACCCGGTTCGGTGAGTCAAACAACCAGCATTGGAGGATAGCGCTGTGGTTTTGGATGCCGAAGGAAAGAACAAGATCATCGAGGATTACAAGCGGCACGAAGGCGACACCGGATCGCCCGAGGTGCAGGTGGCCCTGCTCACCGAACGGATCGCGTACCTGACCGAGCACTTCAAGGTGCACAAGAAGGACTTCCACTCCCGCACCGGCCTGCTCAAGCTGGTCGGCCAGCGCCGGAAGCTTCTGAACTACCTGAAGAACAAGGACATCCAGCGTTACCGCGATCTGATTCAGCGCCTCGGCATCCGCAAGTAGCCGGAACGCCGAAGGTTTTGGACCCGATCCCCGGGGGCGGCGACCGCCCCCGGGGATGTTTTCCGCGCGTCAGGCCCGGACCCGCGCAAGGAGCGCGAGGCTGCGGGCCCCCGGACCGGGAATGGTCCCGGTCAAAGCGTGGTTGGCTGCGGAAAGCGCTTTTGCCCTGCAAGAGCCCTTTCCCAAGCCTTCTCACGTTCCGGGGCAACACGGCGCGCCCACCCCATGCCCAACACAAGGAACGCATCATGCTCAAACCGTTTGAAAAGACCCGCGTCTCCGCCACGCTCAACGGCGGCATCGAGATCATCATGGAGACCGGCAAGATGGCCAACCAGGCCCACGGCTCGGTCTGGGTCCAGTCTGGCAACACCGTGGTCATGGTCACGGCCGTGTCCGCGCCCCTGCCCGAGGACAAGGGCTTCTTCCCGCTGACCTGCAACTACCAGGAAATGTCCTACGCCGCGGGCCGCATCCCGGGCAGTTACTTCCGCCGCGAGATCGGGCGGCCCTCGGAGCGCGAGACCCTGGTCTCCCGGCTCATCGACCGGCCCATCCGGCCGCTCTTCAAGAAGGGCTTCGCCGACGAGGTCCAGGTCATCGCCACCGTGCTTTCGGCGGGCCGCAACACCAATCCCGACGTGCTGGCCCTGACCGGCGCCTCGGCCGCCCTGCACCTCTCGCCCATGCCCTTCCTGGGCCCCATCGCAGGCGCCCGCGTGGGCTACATCGACGGCCAGTTCGTGCTCAACCCCACCTACCACAAGGCCGTGGACGAGAGCAGCCTGAACCTGGTCTTCGCGGCCAGCCGCGAGGCCGTGGTCATGGTCGAGGGCGGGGCCCGGTTCCTCTCCGAGGACCTCATCGCCGACGCCCTGGAGTGGGGCCACAAGCAGATCCTGCCTCTCATCGACCTGCAGGAAGAGCTGCGCTCCAAGGTGGGCAAGCCCAAGATCGAGGTGACCGCGCCCGAACCGGCCCCGGAGCTGGTCTCCTACGTGGCCGAGATCGCCACCGACGAACTCAAGGCCGCCCTGGCCATCCCGGCCAAGACCGCCCGCCGCGAGGCCAAGGCCGCGGCCGAGGCCAAGGCCCTGGCGGCCGTGGCCGCCAAGTTCGCCGATACCCCGGAAAAGGCCAAGCTGGCCAAGAACGTGGTGGAGGCCCTGGGCAAGAAGCTCATGCGCACCCGCATCAAGGAGGAGGGCGTGCGCATCGACGGCCGCGACCTGAAGACCGTGCGGCCGCTGTCCATTGAGGTGGGCACCCTGCCCATGACCCACGGCTCCTGCCTCTTCCGCCGCGGCGAGACCACGGCCCTGGTCATCGCCACTCTGGGCAGCACCCGCGACGAGCAGCGCATCGAGACCCTCACCGGCGAGGAGTCCAAGCGCTTCATGCTCCACTACAACTTCCCGGCCTACTCCGTGGGCGAGGTCCGGCCCCTGCGCGGCCCCTCACGCCGGGACATCGGCCACGGCGCGCTGGCCGAGCGCTCCATCGCCCAGGTCCTGCCCTCCCCGGACGAATTCCCCTTCACCCTGCGGGTGGTCTCCGAGGTCATGGACTCCAACGGCTCCTCCTCCATGGCCACGGTCTGCGGCGCCACGCTGGCGCTCATGGACGCGGGCGTGCCCATCAAGGAGCCCGTGGCGGGCATCGCCATGGGGCTGACCAAGGAGGGCGACGACTACCTCGTGCTCACGGACATCCTGGGCGACGAAGACGCCCTGGGCGACATGGACTTCAAGGTGGCTGGCTCCAAGGACGGCATCAGCGGCATCCAGATGGACGTGAAGCTCTCCACGGGCATCCCGTCCGACGTGCTGCGCCGCGCCCTGGCCCAGGCCCGCGAGGCCCGGCTGCACATCCTGGAGCACATGGGCATGGTCCTGGCCGCGCCCCGGCCCAAGCTCTCGGACCTGGCCCCGCAGATGGCCGTGCTCTTCATCAACCCGGAGAAAATCCGCAGCGTCATCGGACCCGGCGGCAAGAACATCAAGGCCATCACCGCCGAGACCGGCGCGGACATCGACATCGAGGACTCCGGCAAGGTCTCCATCTTCGCCCCCACCCTGGAGTCCCTGGAAAAGACCAAGGAGATGGTCCAGTACTACGACCAGACTCCGGAGCCCGGCAAGAACTACGAAGGCGTGGTCAAGAAGATCCTCGAGGTGGGCGCCCTGGTGGAGATCCTGCCCGGCGTGGAGGGCATGCTCCACGTGTCCCAGCTGGACGTGGAGCGCATCGAGAAGGTCACGGACCTGCTCCAGCTCGGCCAGAAGGTCTGGGTCAAGGTCATCGAGCTGGAGGCCGGCGGCCGCATCCGCCTCTCCCGCAAGGCCTGGCTCATGGAGCAGGCCGGCCAGGAGGTCAACCTGGACGAGTTCCGCCGTCCGCCGTCCAGCCGTGACGGCGGCGACCGTCGCGGTCCCCGCCGCGACGACCGCGGAGGCCGGGGCCGCCGCTAGGCTTCCCCAACAAACGGCGCATCAGGGGG
>JAWRKD010000141.1:0-8043 GCA_040307135.1 Desulfovibrionaceae bacterium | reverse complement strand
GCGGCCAGGTCCGCGCAGGCCGCTTCCACGGCCTCGGGGTCGATTTCCAGGAGCAGGGTCAGGAGCTGCCCGGCCTGGGCCAGATCCTTGCGGGCCTTGGCCTGTTCGATGGCCGGGCGCTGCCGTGAGACCAGGAGCTTGTGCAGGCCGAAGCGCGCGGGTTGCGGCACGTGGGCCAGAACCCCGCCGCCGGTGAGCAGCACGGCTTGGACCGGGTCCTGGACCAGGAAGTTCAGGAAGCGCTGGGGCTGGCCGTGGCTGCCCAGCCCGGGCGCGGGCCTGCCTCCTTTTTCCCGGCCCGTGAGCGGCAGGAGCACGTCCACGCGCAGCCGGGCCTGGTTCATATAGGCCACGGCCCGGGCTCCGGGCCGCAGGCCGGGCACTTCGCGGAACGTGGCGTCGATGCCCTGGAGCAGGTCGAGCAGCGGCGGCTGGCCGGGCCAGGGCCGCAGGGCCAGGCCGGTTCCAGCGGCCGTGCACAGGTCCAGGTCCAGGGTCTGGAACGAGGAAGGGCCGAAACGCACCCCGAGCATGGGGCCATAGGCCTGGAACGCGGCCGTGCCCACGAGCACGGCCCGCTCCAGCAGCCCGGCCTCGGCCAGGCCCAGGAGCAGCCCGGCCAGCCTGCCCGTGGGGGCCGGAGCCCCGGCGGCCTTGAGCGCGGCCACCAGGCGCACGCGCTCCTGGAACGCGGCCTTGGCGTCCTCGAAGGCCGCCACCCGGGCCGCCAGGTCCGCGTCCGTCACCGGCCCCAGGTATTCCCGCTGCTGGTGCGGCCCCGGCGAGGTGCGGCGGCTCTTTTGATAATACCAGTGCTCCTGCTCCTTCACCGGCACGCGCACCAGGGACCCGCTCAGGGGCCAGGGCGCGGGCGGCTCGGCCCGGCAGAGGTCGGCCAGCTCGGCGTAGAGGGTGTGCACCACCAGGGGGAGACGGTTCATGGGCCGGTTATACTTCATTTTGAAAATGAAGTATAGCGCTTTCCGCCCCGGAGCGCCCGCCTCCGCTCTCCCGGCCCGCCGGTTCCTAGAAAGGCGGGGGCGGCGGCCGGAAAGCAAAGGCGGAAGAGGGTTCCCCTTCCGCCTTCGGTTTTCCGGAAAGGTCCGGGCCGGGCCTAGGCCGCCCCGGCGCGCACCGAGGAGCCGTAGAGCTCCCAGGTCTGGAGAAAGGTCTCGTCGAAGGTGCGGTGCTCCATGCTCTGGCGGGCGTTCTCGCGCATGCGCGAGAGCCGCTCGGGCGAGTCGGCCAGGTGCAGCACGGCCCGGGCCAGGGCGTCGGCGTCGCCCGCCGCCACCACCAGTCCGGTGCGGTCCGGCACCATGTTCTCGCGCGGGCCGCCCTTGTCCGTGACGATCACCGGCAGGCCCGAGGCCTGGGCCTCCAGCACCACGTTGCCGAAGGTGTCCGTGGCCGAGGGGAAGACGAAGATGTCCGAGCTGGCGTAGGCCGCGGCCAGGTCCTCGCCGTCCAGCACGCCGGTGAAGACCGCGGGCAGGCCGCGCAGGGCCTGCTTCATCTCGGCCAGGTACGGCCCGTCGCCCACCACGATGAGCTCCAGGTCGCGGCGCAGGCTGCGCAGCTTGCGGAAGGCCTCGGCGAGCACGTGCAGGTCCTTTTCCCGCGACACGCGGCCCACGTAGAGCAGCTTGAGCCCCGGCCCGGCGGCGTAGCGCTTGAAGAAGCCGTTGCGCTTGGCCGGGTGGAAGCGGCCCACGTCCACCCCGCGGGGGTAGGTCTTGACCTTGGACTCCGGGATGCCCCGGGCCACCAGCTCCTCCACCGTGGCCCGCGAGGGCGCATAGACCACGTCCATCTGGTTGTAGAACCAGAGCATGTAGCGCCAGGAGGCGTCCTCCAGCCCGGCGTCCTGGGTGAGCGCGCCCACGTACTGCGGAAAGGCCGTGTGGTACGTGCCGTGGAAGGGCACCTTGAGGATGCGGGCGATGGCCAGGGCGGCCAGGCCCACGGGGCCGGGCGTGGCGGCCAGGATCAGGTCGTAGTCCTCCTCGAAGCAGTGGGCCAGCATGGTGAGGAACGGCGGGTAGAAGAGCTTGAGCTCCGGGTATTCCGGGATCTCGAACGCGCCTACGGGCTCGAAGTTCACGGCCCCGGCCAGGTCGGCCTCCTGGCCGCAGGTCAGGACGCGCATGTGCTTGCCGTGCTGGTCCACCAGGCGGAGCTGCTGGCGGATGGTGCGGGCCACGCCGTTCACCTCGCGGAAGGTGTCCGTGAAGTGGGCGATCTTGAGGCCCGCGCGCCGGGGCCGCTGGGGCTGGCGGCCGAAGGCCTCCAGGCAGCGGTCGCAGAAGGCGCGCTCCGAGGAGAACAGGCCGTAGGACACGAAGTACGGGGCCAGCAGGGCGTAGAGCGAGGCGGCCGAGCCGATGGTGTGGAACACGTCGAAGAGCCGGGCGCGCAGCACGCTCTTCAGGATGCGGTCCGCGAACTGGGAGAGCACCTGGTCCGTGGCCTTGGCCACGAAGCGGTACCACTCCCGCTCCATGAGGGCCATGTCCTTGACCGCGCCGCGGGCCACGGCCTGGAAGCCCTCGTCGCCCGAGACCAGGGCCGAGGCCTCCTTGAGGAGCACCTCGTGGGCCTGGGAGCCCGAGACCCAGCGCAGGTAGAGGGCCGTGCGCCGCCGGGAGAAGAAGCCCTGGATGCGGGAGAGCAGGCTCTCGCGCGGGGTCTCCTCGGCCGGGTCCAGGGCCTGGTCCGCAAAGCCCAGGGCGGGCACGGACTTGGCCGCCGCGGGCAGGGGGGCGCGGCTTTTGTAGAACTGGTAGGCGATGCTGTAGATGTTGTGGGCCATGGTCAGGGGCGTGGCGGCCTGGCCCATGGGGCGGCCGGAGCGCGCGGCCAGGCCCGCCAGCACGTTCTCCACACGGGCCTCGCCGTCGAACTCCGTGAACATGCGCGCGGCGTTCAAGCCCGAGTGGTCGTCGGACCCGCCGGTGAGGCCCTTGACCCAGGGCCGCTCGCCCCAGGGAGTCAGCCCGTGCTTGTCCGCCAGCCGGTCGATGTCGCGCGGGGTGAGGCTCGAGAGGATCTCGCGCAGCACCGTGTTCTGGAGCGCGTCGCGGGTGCCGTTCAGCTCGAAGGAGTTGAAGAGCAGGAGGCACTGCTCGAAGTGCCCGGGCGTGAGCCGCTCGTTCACGGCGAAGAGCGGGTGGGCCAGCACGTGGGCGATGCCCTGCTGCCGCAGGTAGGGCGCCAGTTCGAAGACGTTCTCGCGCAGGGGCTGGATGTCGCGGTGCTGGGCCTCGGTGATGTGGTAGGCCAGCACGTGGAGCTTGCAGCGGTCCTCCGGGAAGTAGGTGGTGATCTCCTCGCTCACGAAGGTTCCGGGCAGGTGCGCGATGTCCAGGGAGCCCGCGAGGGTGTTGTGGTCCGTGATGGTGACCAGGGACATGCCCCGGGCCCGGGCCCGCTCGTAGAGCTTGAGCGGCTCGCTGAAGCTCTCGGCGCAGCCGAGTTTCTGGAGGATCCACTGCGAGGGCCGCGTGGAGTACTTGGAGTGCAGGTGCAGGTCCAGACGGAAGCTGCTCATACGACGCTCCTTCGGCCCCCGGGCCTGCTCAGGCGCAGGCCGAGAGCCCCTGTTCGTGTTCGGCCTGGCAGCAGACGCAGAGCCGGGTGTCGGGCCGGGCCAGGAGCCGGGCCGCGCCGATCTCGCCGCCGCAGTCCTCGCATTCGCCGAAACGGGGGGAATCGATGCGGGCCAGGGCGCCGCGGGCCTGGCGCAGCTGGGCGCTCTCGCGCTCGCGCAGGGCCAGGTCCAGGCTGTGGCGGGTGAGCTCCGTGGCCTGGTCGGTCTCGTCGGCGCAGTGTTCCAGGGTCAGGTCCAGGGCCTCGGCGCGCCGGGTGAGCTGGGCCACCCGCTCCTCAAGCCGCGCGCGGATCATGGTCTTCTGGCGCTCGGTCATGCTCGTCGCTCCTTGTTCCAGGGTCTGTTCCGGGCCCGTGCGGGCCATAAATTGGCCGGACCCTAACCGGGAAAGCGTGACAGAGCATGGCGGGGAGGTGACGATTCGGAGCAGTCTTGAAAAAGTCTAGAGACGGGGGGCGGGAAAGGCGGGGGAGGGCGGAACACAAAGGCGGAAGAGGAACCCCCTCTTCCGCCTTCCGGTTTTCCGTGAAACCGGCGATGCCGGACTATTCCAGGATGTCCACCAGGATGGTGTTGTCGAAGCGTTTGCCCAGCTCCATGAGCTTTTCGCGCTTGTGGTTGAGCAGGTACAGGGCCAGCTCGCGCTCGCAGGCGTAGCTGAAGGGCTGGGGGCAGCCGGGGCGGCGCAGGAGCCGGAACATCTCCTTGATGGCCAAGAGCGACTGCCACTCCATGTTGCGCCGGATGCCCGCGCCC
The DNA here is from genome assembly GCA_040307135.1 of Desulfovibrionaceae bacterium. Classification (GTDB taxonomy): domain Bacteria; phylum Desulfobacterota; class Desulfovibrionia; order Desulfovibrionales; family Desulfovibrionaceae; genus Aminidesulfovibrio. The sequence continues at coordinate 3,677 of JAWRKD010000141.1, read as the reverse complement.
TCGCAGCAGGGGCAGGGCTCGGTGGACACCGAGAGCGCCGAGGAGCCCAGGCGCTGGCGCACGATCTCCATGAGCCCGAAGGCCGAGATGCGGCCCACGTCGGTGCGCGCCCGGTCGGTCTTGAGCGCGTTCTTCATGACCTTTTCCACCTCGCGGCAGTGCTTGGGGTCCTTCATCTCGATGAAGTCCACCACCACCTGGCCGCCGATGTCGCGCAGCCGCAGCTGCTGGGCCACGGTCTCGGCCGCCTCCATGTTCGTGGTCAGGGCCATCTTCTGGAAGGTCCCGGCCCCGCCGATCTTGCCGGAGTTCACGTCCACGGCGGTGAGGGCCTCGGTGGGGTCGATGACGATGCGGCCGCCGGAAGGCAGCGTCACCTCGCGGGAGTAGATCTGCTCGATCTGGCGCGTGAGGTTGAAGCGCTCCCAGAGCGAGCGGTCCGTGTCCGTGTGCAGCTTGACCAGCCCGGCGCTGCGCGGAAAGGCCAGGGCCGCGTACTCCTTGATCTGGGCGCAGGTCTCGGCGTCGTCCACCCAGACCTCGGACACGTCCGCGGTGAGGTAGTCGCGCACGGCCCGGGCCGCCAGGTCCAGCTCCTGATAGACCAGGGACGGCGTGGGCGCGTCCTGGGCCTTCTTGCGGATCTCGGTCCACAGGCGGCTCAGGTACTTGTAGTCGCGGGTCAGCTCGGCCTTGCTCTGGCCCACGCCCGCGGTGCGCGCGATGAGCCCCAGGCCCTCGGGGAGATCCAGGCTCTCGATGACCTCCTTGAGCCTGGCGCGCTCCTTCTCGTCCTCGATCTTGCGCGAGACCCCGGACTGGTCGTTGCCCACGGAGAACACGAAGTGGCGGCCCGGCAGGGAGAGGTAGGTGGAGAGGAACGCGCCCTTCTTGCCCGTGGGCTCCTTGACCACCTGGACCAGGATCTCCTGGCCCGGCTTGAGCACCTTCTGGATGAGCGGGTAGCGCTGGCCCTTTTTCCAGGTGTAGCCGCCCTGGTAGTATTCGGGGTGGATCTCGTCGATCTGGAGGAAGCCGTTGCGCTCCGCGCCGTAGTTGATGAACGCGGCCTGGAGGTTGGGGTCCACGTTGTGGATCACGCCCTTGTAGATGTTGCCCTTGGTGCGGGCCAGGTGGTGCATCTCCACGTAGTATTCGAGGACCTTGCCCTCCTCGGCCACCACCACTTCCATCTGCTCGCCGGGCAGCACGCTGATGAACATCTTCTGGCGGCGCTTCTTGCCGGGCAGGGACGACAGCTCGTCGTCCTCGTCCTCGCCGGGCGCAGCCTTGGGGGCCTCGGGCTCGGGCCGGGCCTTGGCCCTGCCGCCGCGAGGGCCGCGGGAGCGGGGCTCCCTGGCCGCGGGCGCGGCCGGGGACTCGGCCGGAGCCGGCGCGGGCGGGGGCACGTCGGAGAACCCGGCCAGGGGGTTGTCCTGGAACGCGGCCATGAACTCGGACTGGAGATCGGCCGGGGGCTCGGCCCCTGCGGGGGGTTCGACCCCTGCGAGGGGCTCGGCCCCGGCGAGGGGCTCGGCCGGAGTTGCGGCCTCTGCCGCGGTCCCGGCGGCCTTGGCCTTGGACTTGCGGCCGCGTCCGCCCCTGCGGCGGGGCCGGGAGCGGCGTTTCTGGGTCTCGCCCTCGGCAGGGGGCGCGGCGTCGGCAGGGGGTGTGGTTTCAGGGGCCTGGGACGACAAAGACTGGTCCGCCGGAGCGGACGGCTGGATCTGTTCCTGATCCGTCATGCAAAGAACCTCGTGCAAAAAATTGGGGAAATATCTCGGCCGGAAGGACGTTCCCTCCGGTCCCTGTTCCGTGTCGCGCCGCACGGGGCCTGATGGGGCCCGGATGTCCGGTCTAGGGGCGTCGCGTTGCGGAGTAAAACACCTGGCCGTTGGTTTCGGCCTCGAAAATCTCGCCATCCCGGGCCATGCGCGCGAGCACTCTCTGCACCTGCGCGCTGTCGGCTCCCAGGGCGGCGGCCAACTGTAGAACGGTCTGGGGCCTTCTGGCAAGGGTGGCGGCCAGCCCGCCCCGCAGCCGGGCTTCGTCGGCCGCCTGATACAGCCGGGCCTGGGCCTGGGGGGCCTTCGCGGACGCCCCCTCGGGGCCCTGGCCCAGGGCCTTGCGCCACAGCCCCAGGGTCTGGCTGTCCACGGCCTCGGCGCTGGCCAGGGTCCCGGGCCGCGAGAGCGTGACCACGTCCACCCGGTCGGGCGCGAGTTCGGCGCAGTAGTCCTGGAGCAGGGCCAGGTTCTCGGCCGAGTCGTTGTACCCGCGGCAGAGGAGCACCTCCAGGAAGAGCCTGCCGCCGAACTCCCGGCGCAGGTCCAGGATGCCCCGGGCCGCGCCCGCGGCCGTGAGTCCGCGCAGGGGCCGGTTCACGGCCCGGAACTCGCTTTCCACCAGGCTGTCCAGGGAGGGCAGGATGATGTCCGCGCCGCACAGCTCGCGCCGCACCGCGGGATCGTCCAGCAGGGTCGAGTTGGTGAGCACGGCCACGGGCGCGCCGGGCAGGATGCGGCGGCAGCCCGCCATGATCCCGGCCAGGTCCGAGTGGAGCGTGGGCTCGCCCGAGCCGCCGAGCGTGACCACGTCCGGCGCGTCGAAGCCCTCCGCCTTCCAGGCCGCCAGCTCGTCGAGCAGGTCGCGGGCCGGAACCCAGGCCTTGCGTTCGCGGGTGCGCACGCGGGTGGGCCCCACCTCGCAATAGACGCAGTCCATGGTGCAGACCTTGGACCCCAGCAGGTCCAGGCCCAGGGACCGGCCCAGGCGGCCGGAAAGCACAGGGCCGAACACGTAGCGGTACATCTCTCTTGACTCCCAAGGCCCGCGCCGGTAGGCAGGGCCCATGATTGCTTCCGGACAGATCGTCGTGCTCATCAGCCCCCAGGGCAAGCGCTACATGCACAAGCTCACGCCCGGCGGCGAGGTCCACACCCAGGAAGGCAAGCTCTCCCTGGACGAGGTGGCCGAGGCCGGCTACGGCGGCTGCGCGCGCACCCACCTGGGCAAGCCGTACCTCGTGCTCAAGCCCACGGTCTATGATCTCATCAAGGGCGTCAAGCGCCAGACCCAGATCATGTACCCCAAGGAGATCGGCTACGTGCTCTTGAAGCTCGGCATCGGCCCGGGCAGCACGGTCATCGAGTCGGGCACGGGCTCGGCGGGCCTGACCCTGGCCCTGGCCTGGTTCGTGGGCGACACGGGCAAGGTCTATACCTACGAGCGCCGCGAGGACTTCTTCAAGCTGGCCATGAAGAACCTGGACCGCGTGGGGCTGCTGCACCGCGTGGAGCAGGTGAACCAGGACATCGGGCAGGGGTTCAAGCACACCGGCGCGGACGCCCTGTTCCTGGACGTGCGCGAGCCCTGGCTCTACCTGGAGCACATCCCGCGGGCCGTGACGCCCGGGGCCATGTGCGGGTTTCTGCTGCCCACCACGAACCAGGTGAGCGACCTGCTGCGCGGGCTGGACGCGGGCCCCTTCGCCGAGATCGAGGTCCTGGAGATCCTGGTGCGGCGCTACAAGCCCGTGGCCGACCGCCTGCGGCCCGACGACCGCATGGTGGCCCACACCGGTTTCCTCATCTTCGCCCGGTACATGGAAAAGCCCGAGCCCCTGCTTTTGCCCGAGACCGACGCCGAGGTCTCGGACCCCACCCCCGGCCCGCGCC
>JAWRKD010000140.1:0-12446 GCA_040307135.1 Desulfovibrionaceae bacterium | reverse complement strand
CCCCCCCCCAAAAAACCGGGGTCCAGAAGGCCGAAGCCCCCTGGCCGCCGGAGGCTACTCGTTCTTGAACACCAGCTTCCCGTCCGCCACATCCACAGTCACGCTCTGGCCGTCCTCCAGCCTGCCTGCGATGAGTTCCTTGGCAAGCGGCGTCTCCAGACGCGACTGGAGGAAGCGGTGCAGCGGGCGAGCGCCGAACACCGGGTCATAGGCCGACTGCGCGATGAAGGCCTTGGCCTGGTCCGTCATGGTCAGCCCGATCTTGCGCTCCTCCAGGCGGGCGCGCAGGCCCGTGAGCAGGAGGTCGATGATCTTCATGAGCTGCTCCTGCAGGAGCGGCTTGAAGAGCACGGTCTCGTCCACGCGGTTCAGGAACTCGGGCCGGAAGTGGGTGCGCAGGGTGTTCAGGACCGCGTCCTCCACCCCGGGCTTGAAGCCGCCGTCGGGCTCAATGCCCTCCAGCAGGTACTGGGCCCCCAGGTTGGAGGTCATGATGATGATCGTGTTCTTGAAGTCCACGGTGCGGCCGTGGGAGTCGGTCAGGCGGCCGTCGTCCAGGATCTGCAACAGGGCGTTGAAGACGTCCGGATGGGCCTTCTCGATCTCGTCGAAGAGCACCACGGCATAGGGCTTGCGGCGCACGGCCTCGGTGAGCTGGCCGCCCTCGTCGTAGCCCACGTAGCCGGGAGGCGCGCCGATGAGCCGGGCCACGGTGTGCTTCTCCATGTACTCGGACATGTCGAGCCGGATCATGTTCTCTTCGGAGTCGAACAGGGCCTCGGCCAGGGCCTTGGACAGCTCGGTCTTGCCCACGCCCGTGGGGCCCAGGAAGATGAACGAGCCGATGGGCCGCTTGGGGTTCTTGAGGCCTGCCCGGGCGCGCAGCACGGCGTCGGCCACCGCGGTGACGGCCGCGTCCTGGCCCACCACGCGGGCGTGCAGGATCTCCTCCAGCCGCAGGAGCTTCTCGCGCTCGCCCTCCAGAAGACGGGCCACCGGGATGCCGGTCCAGCGGGAAATGACCGCGGCCACGTCGTCCGGCCCCACCTCCTCCTTGACCAGGCGGGGTTTGCCCTCCTCGGACAGGCCCGCCTCGGCGTTGGCCAGCTGCTGCTCCAGGCCGTGGAGTTTGGAATAGCGGAGCTCCGCGGCCCGGTTGTAGTCCAGCTTGCGCTCGGCCTCCTCCACCTCCAGGCGGGTGCGCTCGATGTCTTCCTTCAGGCGCCTGAGGCTCTCGATGGAGCTCTTCTCGCGCTCCCATTGGCTCTGAAGTTCGGCCTGCTCGGCCTTGACCCCGGCCAGCTCCTCCTCCAGCTTCCTGAGCCGCTCCTTGCTGGCCTTGTCCGTCTCGCGCTTGAGGGCCTCGCGCTCGATCTCCATCTGGAGCGCCTGTCGGTTGGCGCGGTCCAACTCGTAGGGCTGGGAGTCGATTTCCGTGCGGATCAGGGCCGCGGCCTCGTCGATCAAGTCGATGGCCTTGTCCGGCAGCTGGCGGTCCGAGATGTAGCGGGCCGAGAGCACGGCGGCCTCCACCACGGCGGCGTCGGAGATGCGCACGCCGTGGTGCACCTCGAACCGCTCGCGCAGGCCGCGCAGGATGGAGATGGTGTCCTCCACGCTGGGCTCGTCCACCATGACCGGCTGGAAGCGGCGCTCCAGGGCCGGGTCCTTTTCGATGTACTTGCGGTACTCGTCCGTGGTGGTGGCCCCGATGCAGTGCAGCTCGCCGCGGGCCAGCATGGGCTTGAGCAGGTTGCCCGCGTCCATGGCCCCCTCGGCCTTGCCCGCGCCCACGATGGTGTGCAGCTCGTCGATGAAGAGCAGGATGCGGCCCTGGGACTGCTGGACCTCCTTGAGCACGGCCTTGAGCCGCTCCTCGAACTCGCCGCGGTACTTGGCCCCGGCGATGAGCGCGCCCATGTCCAGGGCGAACACGGTCTTGTCCTTGAGGCCCTCGGGCACGTCCTGCTTGACGATGCGCTGGGCCAGGCCCTCCACGATGGCGGTCTTGCCCACGCCAGCCTCGCCGATGAGCACGGGGTTGTTCTTGGTGCGGCGCGAGAGGATGCGGATGGTGCGCCTGATCTCGGCATCGCGGCCGATGACCGGGTCCAGCTTGCCGGACTTGGCCTCGGCCACCAGGTCGCGGCCGTACTTCTTGAGCGCGTCGTAGGTGGCCTCCGGGTTGTCCGAGGTCACGCGCTGCTTGCCGCGCACCTCGGTGAGCACGGAGAGCACCTTGTCCCGGGTCAGGTTGAACTGCCTGTTCACCCGGCCCACGCCAGTGGAGGGCGGCTCGTCCAGCAGGGCCAGGAAGAGGTGCTCCACGCTCACGAACTCGTCCTGCATGCGCTTGGCCGAGTCCTCGGCCCGCACGAGCAGGCTGGAAAGCCGCGGGGTCACGTAGATCTGGCCGGGCTGGGCCCCGGGGCCGCTCACTTTGGGCATGCGGGAGAGCTCGGACTCCACGGCCTGGGCATAGGCCGCGGGCTCGATGCCGCACTTGGCCAGGATCTGCGGCGCCAGACCGTCTTCCTGGGCCGCCAGGGCGGCCAGCAGGTGTTCGGCGTCGATCTGCTGATGGCCCAGGCGGGCGGCCGAACTCTGCGCCTCGCTCAAGGCCTGCTGGGATTTCTGGGTCAGCTTGTTGGGGTCCATGACGGTCCTCCCTCTGTATGAATCAGGCGCGCCGGATGGGGGCTAGAGCAGCCGCCGCAGCTCGGCCACCTTGTTTTCCAGTTCCTCGATGCGGGCCAGCAGGTCCACCACGATGCTCGCCGCGGCCACGGAAATCTCCAGGTCCTTGGCCAGGCGCAGGAGCTTCTGGATGCGATAGACGTCGCGCATGTGGAAAAGATAACCCTCGGCCCGGGTGCGCACCGGCTCCACCCAGCCCATGTCCACCAGCTCGCTCATGCAGGCGGGCTCGATGCTGGTGAGCTCCACCAACTGGGCCCAGGCCACCAGCTCCGAGCGCTCGGGCAGGTTGCAGCCAGCGCTCGCGAGCACTTCCTGAACACGCTTGACCATGCCCACGACCTCCTAGTCCCTGGGCCGGAAGCCGGACTTCCGGGCCAGTTCCTGCCAGAGCTTCCGCTCCTCGTCGGTGAGGTTCGCGGGCGTCTGGATCATGATGCGCACCAGCTGGTCGCCGCGGGTTCCGCCGCAGCCCAGGCCCTTGCCGCGCAACCGGAGCTTCCTGCCGCTGCCCATGCCTGCCGGAATCTTCATCTCCACCCCGCCGTCCAGGGTGGGCACGCGCACCGTGGCCCCCAGGGCCGCTTCCCAGGGCGCAAGGTGCAGGTCATAGACCAGGTCCGCGTCCTTGACCTTGAACAGCGGATGCGGAGCCAGCCGGATCTTCAGGTACAGGTCCCCGGCCGGGCCGCCGGCCGCGCCCGGATTGCCCTGGCCAGCCAGGCGGATGCGCTGGCCGTCCTTGACCCCGGCCGGCACGTTCACGGAGAGCGTCTTGGTGCTCAACCGGGGCAGGCCGTCGGGGCCGGGCGCATGCTCGGACAGGGTGATGGACTGCTGGCCGCCGCGGAAGGCGTCCTCCAGGCTGATCTCATAGACCGCCTCGGAATCCTGTCCGCGCCGGGGGCGCTGGCGGAACTCCCGCCCGCCGCCGAAATCCGCACCGCCGAAGCCCCGGCCGCCGAAAATGGTCTCGAAGAAGTCGCTGAAGCCCGAGGCCCCGAAGTCCTGGCCGCCCGCGCCGCCGAAGTTGAAACGGACGTTCTCGTAGCCGGGCGGCGGCTGGAAGCCCTGGCCCTGCTGCCAGTTGGGGCCGAGCGTGTCGTAGAGCTTGCGCTTCTCCGGGTCCTTGAGGACCTCGTAGGCCTCGTTGGCCTCCTTGAACTTGCCCTCGGCCTTGGGATCGCCCGGGTTGAGGTCCGGGTGGTACTTGCGGGCCAGCTTCTTGAAGGCCTTGGAGACCTCGTCCTGGGTCGCCGTCTTGGCGACTCCGAGGATCTTGTAGTAGTCCTTGTATTCCACGGCCATTTGCGTGCCTCTCCCCTTGGGCCGGGCCGCAGGCGGCCACTGGCCTCGATGGTACAAGGTAACGTGGAAACAGGAGAAGTCAAGAACCCGACGCTCCGCTTCACAGTCGGGCCCCAGTCCGCTAGGATGCGGGCAGCAAGGAGCCGTCATGTCTTACTCCCGCCGCTTTTCCCTGGTCTCTGCCCTGCTCGCCCTGGCCCTCTGCTGCCTGGGCTTCACCTATGCCAAGCCCGGCGAAGACGAGGGCGGCCGCAGCCTGGGCTCCATGAGCAAGGACCAAGCCCTGGCCAACACCATCAAGGGCAAGCTCCTGGACAAGGACAAGGTCCTGGGCCTCAAGGTGCGGGTGGCCTGCTACGACGGCAGGGCCTTCCTGGTGGGACGGGTGGCGGACCATGCCTTCCAGGTCTATGCCGTGCACGCGGCCCGGGAGACCAAGGGCGTGGCCCAGATCACGGCCGTGTTCGAGAAGAACACCGCGGCCGAGGACAAGGACAAGGAGGTCACGGCCCGGGTGCGCGAGGCCCTGTCCAACGACCCGGACCTGGGCTCCCTGGGCCTGGAGGTGGAGGTCCTGGACGGCGAGGCCGTGCTCCTGGGCAAGGTCCCGGACACCCGCCTCAGGAAGCAGGCCGAGGCCGCGGCCAGCTCCGTGCCCGGGGTGGCGCAGGTGCGCTCCCTGCTCCTCACCGGAAAATAGTCAGAGCCACTCGTAGTGCCGGGTGTCCCGGTTGTAGCAGGAGGGGCAGCCCGCACGGCTGACGAAGAGCCGGATGAGCCCGGCCCCGGCCAGGAATCCGCCCACGTGCGCCCACCAGGCCACGCCCCCGGGCTGGTTGGCGGCCTGGCCCGCCACCCCGGAGATGACCTGGGTCAGGAACCAGAAGCCCAGGAAGAACGGGGCCGGGATGAGCACGAACCAGGGAAAGAAGAAGATCGGGATGAGGGTATAGACCTTGCCCCGGGGATAGAGCACGAAATAGGCCCCCATGACCCCGGCGATGGCCCCGGAGGCGCCCACCACCGGCACCCGGGAATCCAGGTTGAAGACCAGGTGCGCGGCCAGGGCCGACAGCCCGCAGAGAAGGTAGAAGGCCGCGAAGCCCAGATGGCCGGTGGCGTCTTCCACGTTGTCCGCGAAAATCCAGAGCATCCACATGTTCATGAGCAGGTGCCACCAGCCGCCGTGCAGGAACATGTGGGTGAGCGCGGGCCAGTAGGAGATTCCCAGGCCGTGGATCTGGGCCCAGGCCGGGTCGAAGTAGCGGGCCGGGACCACGCCGAAGAGGTAGTAGAGGGCCACTTGGCCCTGGGGCGCGAAGTCCTGGGTGAAGAGAAAAGCCAGCACGTTCAGGCCGATGATGGCCCAGACCGCCACGGGCGTTCCGCGGCGCGGCACGTTGTCGCGCAGGGGGATCACGCGGTCTCCTGGTCCAGGATTTCGGCGGTCTGGGCAAAGAGCCGGGCAAAGGCCGCGGCCGAGGCCTGCCGCCGCTCCCGGGCCAGCCGCTGCGCGATGCCCAGCAGTCCCCGCGCCTTGGCCTCCAGGTCCTGCAGGGCGCCCGCGTTCTCCACCACCAGCCGGCAGGCGCGCAGCTTGTCCGGCCCGGACCACTGCCAGGAATCGAACAGGGCCAGGTCCTCGGGCGCAAGGCCCCGGAAGCGTGCGGCGTCCGCGCGGCGCGCCTCCTCGGGACGCCAGACCCCGGCGATGACGTCCACGTCCCCTGCCCGGCCCGCCTCCAGCAGGAGCGGAATCTCGGCAAAGGCCGCCTCGGCCCCGCCGTGGGCCGCCCAGAACTCCTCCAGCCGGGCCCAGACCAGGGGATGGACCAGGTCCATGACCTCGCGCCGCAGGCCCGCGCTCTCCTTCATGGCCGCCAGGAGCCGGGCCTTGTCCACGCCCCCGTCCGGCAGGACGAAGCGCTCCCCGAAGCGCCGGGCCAGGAGCGCGGCCCCGTCGCCCCCCGGGCCGTAGAGCCCGGCCACCACCGCGTCGGCCGAGAACACGGGCGCGCCCGCCGCGGCCAGGGCCCGCAGCAGGGCCGACTTGCCCGAGCCGGGCAGGCCCACCAGGCCCACGCGCAGGCAGCGCTGGTCCAGGGCCGCCAGCAGGGTCTGGAAATCGCGCGGCGGCTCGCGCCAGAAGCGCAGGTTTTCGCCGCTGCCGGGGTGCGTGAAGCGCAGATAGAAGGCATGGAGCATCTGCCGCGGGGCCAGGCCCGCCGCCGCGTCGCCCCGCGCCTTCCAGGCCGCGTGTTCGCGCGCGCCATAGACCGCGTCGCCCACGATGGGGTGGCCCAGGTGGGCCAGGTGCACCCGGATCTGGTGGGTGCGGCCCGTGAAGATGCGCACCAGAAGCAGGCTGGCCCGGCCCCGGGGGTCGCGCCAGAGCACGCGCCAGGCGCTCTCGGCCGGGCGGCCGCCCTTGTCCAGCACGGCCATCTTGGTCTTCTGCGTGGGGTGGCGGCCCAGGGCGGCCTCGATGCGGCCCGCGGCCCGAGCGGGAACGCCGTGGACCAGGGCCAGGTAGGCCTTGGCGATGCGGCGTTCGGCGAAATCCCGGGCCAGGGCCAGCCGGGCCGGGGACGTGAGCGCCACGGCCATAAGGCCCGAGGTATCCTTGTCCAGGCGGTGCACGATGCCCGGCCGCTGCTCGTCCAGCACACGGATTTCCGGGAAATGGTGGAGCAGGCGGTGGACCAGGGTGCCCTGGGTCAGGCCGGGCGCGGGATGGGTGGCCAGGCCCGCGGGCTTGTCCAGCACGGCCAGGTCCTGGTCGCGGAAGACCAGGTCCAGGGTTCCGGCCTCGGCGGCCAGTTCCCCGGCATGGGCCTCGCCCGCCAGTCCCAGGGCCTCGGTCCCGCGCAGGCGCAGGTTGGCTTTGGCGCAGGGCCGCCCGTCCACCAGGGCCCTGCCCGCGCGGATCCAGTCCTTGACCTGCTCGCGGGACAGCCCCTCGGCGGCCAGTTCCCGGGACCAGAACTGGTCCAGCCGCAGCCCGGCGTCACCGGACCCGGCCTCGCGCTGCCAGCGGCGTTCGTCCACCATGACCCGAGGATACACGGGAACCCGTTGCAAGCAAAACACTTTCCCGGGGACCCGCAAAATGGCCTCCCCCTTCTTGACCCGTTGCCGGGCCTGCCTTTACAACAAGATGATTCACAGGGCGGCCCCGGGCCGCCGGACCCCAAGCAAGGAGGCCTTCCGTGGCGGTATTCGTAGTGGACCATCCCCTGGTGCGGCACAAGCTGGGCCTGCTCCGCAAACACGACCTCTCCACCAGCCTGTTCCGCGACGTGGCCACGGAGATTTCCCGGCTTCTGACCTACGAGGCCACCAAGGACCTGGAGACCGAAAAGAAGACCATCAAGGGCTGGGCCGGCGAGGTGGAGATCGACAGGATCAAGGGCAAGAAGATCACCGTGGTGCCCATCCTGCGCGCGGGCCTGGGCATGATGGACGGCGTCCTGGACATGGTGCCCGGGGCCAAGGTTTCGGTGGTGGGCTTCTACCGCAACGAGGACACCCTGGAGCCGGTGAAGTACTATGTGAAGCTGGCCAAGGACATCAAGAACCGCATGGCCATCATCCTGGACCCCATGCTGGCCACGGGCGGCACCCTGGACGCCACCATCGGGCTCTTGAAGCAGGCGGGCTGCCCCAAGATCCGCGGCCTGTTCCTGGTGGCCGCGCCCGAGGGCCTCGCGCGCATCACCTCCAGGCACCCGGACGTGGACATCTACGCCGCGGCCATCGACCAGCGGCTCAACGAGAACGGCTACATCCTGCCCGGCCTGGGCGACGCGGGCGACCGCATCTTCGGCACCAAGTAACCGAAGCAGTCATGGACGAAAAAAGAGGCGCTCCGTGGAGCGCCTCTTTTTTCGTCATGCAACCGGGACGGCCGGCAGACCCCGGTCCTTTCCCGCAGGCCGTTCAACACGCAGCCGCCGCGGAATTTTCAACGGCCTGCCCCTAGATGTCAGTCTGCTGGTTGAGCAGCCCCATCCTGCCCAGGGCGTTGAAGACCAGGGACAGGGCCATGCCCACCACCGTGGCCAGGGCCATGCCCTTGAGCTGCACCGTGCCGATCTGAACGGCCGCGCCGCTGATGCCCACGATGAGCACGATGGCGGTCAAGGTCAGGTTGATGGGCTTGGAATAGTCCACCCTGGTCTCCACGAGCATGCGGATGCCCGAGGCCGCGATGACGCCGAAGAGCAGGATGCAGACCCCGCCCATGACCGGCGTGGGGATGGACTGGATCAGGGCCGAGAGCTTGCCCACGAAGGCCAGGGCCACGGAAAGGATGGCGGCCCCGCCGATGACCCAGACCGAATAGACCCGGGTGATGGCCATGACGCCGATGTTCTCGCCGTAGGTGGTGGTGGGCACGGAGCCGAGGAAGCCCGAAAGCACCGTGGACACGCCGTCGCCCATGAGCGAGCGGTGCAGGCCCGGGTCGCGGGTCAGCTCGCGCTCCACGATCTTGCCCGTGACCACCAGGTGGCCGATGTGCTCGGAGATGACCACCAGGGAGGCGGGCAGGATGATGAGGACGGCGTTGATGTCGAACTTGGGCGCGTAGAACGTGGGCGTGGCCAGCACCGGGGCCGCGGCCACCGGGTCGAGGTTGACCATGCCCATGGCCATGGACACGAAGTAGCCCACGATGATGCCCGTGAGCACCGGGATGATGACCATGAACCCGCGAAACAAGAGCGAACCGAAGGCCACCACCAGGAGCGTGACCACCGAAACCGTGACGGCCTTGACGTTGTAAGCGCCGCTGGCGTCCGGCATGATTCCGGCCATGTTCGTGGCCACCCCGGCCAGCTCCAGGCCGATGAGGGCCACAATGGGGCCCATGGTGGCGGGCGGCAGCACGAAGTCGATCCAGCCCGGGCCGAACTTCCAGATGATCAGGGCCACGGCGATGAACACGCAGCCCGAGGCGATGAAGCCGCCCAGGGCGAAGGAATAGTTGCCGCCCCAGAGGGCCTGGTTCGCGCCCAGGACCACGAACACCGGGGAGAGGAACGCGAAGCTCGAGCCCAGAAAGGCCGGGGCCTTGCCCTTGCACAGGAAGAGGTAGATGAGGGTGCCCACGCCGTTCATCAAGAGGACCACCGCCGGGTCGATCTTGAACAGGGTGGGCACCAGCACCGAGGCCCCGAACATGGCGAACAGGTGCTGGAAACTCAGGGGAATCCCCTGCAGGAAAGGCACTTTTTCTTCAACCTGGATCGTTCTCGTGGCCATTCTTCTCGCTCCGTGGGAAATGTTGTGCTTCCCCGCCCTGAAGGCGGGCGGCCCCAGCCTCTCTCCTCGCTCGCAGGCAACACGTACCGATATCCGGACAGGCCCGCTGACTCAAGCCCCCGGCCCGCTCGGCGGCGGTGTCTTTAAGGAATAACCATCTGAAATTGAGATGCTTTTTATTTTTTCTCAGCCCCGGGCCCAGGCCCGGGTCCCGCCCGGCTGGACCCGGCCCGGGAAATCCTCTAGATCAGGCCCATGCGCCCCACCATCACCGGCCTCGTGCTCACCTACAACGGCCAGCGCCTGCTCAAGGAATGCCTGGCGAGCCTGTCCTTCTGCGACCAGATCCTGGTGGTGGACTCCCTGTCCACGGACGCCACCCGCGACATCGCGGCCAGGGCCGGGGCCAGGGTCCTGACCCGGGCCTGGGAGGGGCCGGGGCCGCAGTTCCAGTTCGCCCTGCCCCAGATCAAGACCAACTGGGTGGTGAGCCTGGACCAGGACGAATTCCTCTCCGACGAGCTGCGCGAGAACATCCGCGCGGCCGTGGCCACGGCTCCGGCCGCCCTGGCGGGCTTCTACGTGCCGCGCCGGTCCTTCTACTTCAACCGCTTCCTCAGGCACTCGGGCTGGTACCCGGACTTTCTCCTGCGCGTGTTCCGGGCGGGCCGCATGGCCGTGAGCGTGAGCGGGGCCCACTACCACTTCCATCCCCAGGGGCCCACGGCGACGCTGTCCGGCGACATTGTGCACTACCCCTACGCCAATTTCCGCGAGCACATGGCCAAGATGAACTCCTACGCCCAGCAGGCGGCCGACGAGATGCGGGCCAAGGGCAGGCGCGGCGGGCTGATCCGGGCCGTGGCCCACGCCAAGGTCCGCTTCTTCAAGCTCTACCTGCTGAAAATGGGCTTCCTGGACGGCCGGGCCGGGCTCATCAACGCCCTGGCCGGGGCCTACTACGCCTTCCAGAAGTACATCCGGGTGGAAGAGAACGGGGACTGGGGTCCGGGAAACTGACGGCGCGCAAAAAAGAGGCCCGGGGCGACCCGGGCTTTTCTGTTGCTAGACGGCCTGGGACCGTATCCAGTCCAGGGCCTCGGGCACGTCCAGCGTGCCGGTGTAGATGGCCCGGCCCGAGATGGCCCCTTCCAGGCCCTTTTTCGAAAGCGGGGCCAGGGCCTTCAAGTCGTCCAGGGTGTGCACGCCCCCGGCCGCGATGACCGGAAGCTTCGTGGCCGCGCAGAGGGCCTCCAAGGCGGGCAGGTTCACGCCCGTCTGCATGCCGTCGCGGGCGATGTCCGTATAGATGAGGAAGGCCGCGCCGTCGGACTCCAGCCGCGGCAGCACGTCAAAGACCGTGAGCCCGGCGTCCTCCACCCAGCCCCTGGTCTTGAGGCGGCCGTCCACCGCGTCCAGGGACACGCCGATGCGGCCCGGGAATTCCTTGCAGATGGCCGCGAAGACAGCGGGTTCGGTGAGGGCGATGGTGCCGATGATGAGCCGGGCGACCCCGGCCTCCATGTAGGCCCGGGCGATGTCCAGGTCGCGCACCCCGCCGCCCAGCTGCACGGGCACGCGCAGCTCGGAGCAGATGCGGCGCACCAGGCCGGCGTTGCGGGGCTTGCCGGAAAAGGCGCCATCCAGGTCGATGACGTGGAGCCATTGGCAGCCCAGATCGGCCCAGCGCCGGGCCTGCGCCACGGGATCGGGCGAGAACACGGTCACCGCGTCCTCCCGGCCCTGGGCCAGGCGGACGCACTGGCCGTCCTTGATGTCCACGGCCGGGAACAGGATCATAGGCCCAGGGTCCGCAAGCCGGTGTCGATGCCCTCGGCGGCCAGATCCCCGGCCGTGACCCACTTGGCCTTGCGCTCGAAGAACTTGGGCATGTCCAGCAGGTTGGAGCTCAGGTCCTGCTGGGTCTCCTCGAAGTGGTAGCGCTGGGCGATGCGGCCCTCCTTGATGTCCAGGAGGTAGATGTCCATCATCACCGAGGCCGGAGCGTCCACGCCCATCTCCTTGCCCTGGCGCTCCTTCCAGTAGAGGATCTGGGGCACCAGGAGCAGGTCCGCGCCGGTGCAGCGGCCCACGTCCAGCCAGTACTTGAGGGCCGTGGTGCGGGAGCTCACCTCGTTCTCGTAGTTCTTCACGTCCATGCACTGCCGGGTGTTGCCCATGCTCACGTACCCCGTGGTGCCGTGGGTCATCAACGTGTTGGTCAGGGTCTCGTTGAGCCGGTCCACCACCAGCGGGTCCACCTTGACGCCCTCGTGCGGCAGATAGCCGGCCAGGAGCTCCCAGGTGAAGGCGGGGTTGGAGAACCCGGCCACCGCCAGGGTCCCGGCAGGGCGCGGGGCCTGGGGCACGGGACGGGCGCAGGCGATGACGAAGAGGGCCGTAAGCGCCAGGGCACAGCAAACAGCGGTCCGTTTCATGCGTCAAGACTCCCCTTGGTGCTGGAGACGCCGGTGCGGGTCACCTGGACGGCCTGGGACAGGGCCAGGCCCAGGGCCTTGAAGGCCGCCTCCAGCAGGTGGTGGCCGTTGAGTCCGTATTCAAAGCGGATATGCAGGTTCATGCCGGCCTTGATGGCCAGGGACTTGAAAAACTCGCGCCAGACGTCCTTCTCCTCCCCGGCGATGACGTCGGGCAGCACGGCGTCGGCATAGACCAGCCAGGGACGGCCCGAGAGGTCCAGGGTGACCCGGGCCAGGGACTCGTCCATGGGCACCTCGGCCGAGCCCACGCGGGCGATGCCGGTCTTCTGGCCCAGGGCCTCGGCCAGAGCCTGGCCCAGGGACAGGCCCACGTCCTCCAGACTGTGATGGGCGTCCACTTCCAGGTCGCCCTTGCAGGAGAGCGTCAGGTCGAAACCGGCCCAGAAGGCCAGCAGGGTGAGCATGTGGTCGGCAAAGCCCACGCCGGTGGAAATCTCGGCGCGGCCCGAGCCGTCCAGATCCAGTACCACCCGCACGTCGGTCTCGCGCGTTGTGCGCTTCACGGTCGCCTTGCGCTTGCCCACGCTCGCCTCCTCGCGGCCCGAGTATGCAGGAAAATTTCAAAAAAGAAAACGCCCGGGCAGCTAGGCTCCCGGTTTTTCTCCTGTGTCTTCACCGGAATCCGCGGACGAAGCCACGGGCTGCGCTCCGTCCTCGGGCGCGGACGGAGCGGCC
>JAWRKD010000139.1:0-29287 GCA_040307135.1 Desulfovibrionaceae bacterium | reverse complement strand
CCGGGGGGGGGCCCTGGTTCGCGGCCTCCCCTAGCAGGAGAGGATCTTGCGGGCGATTTCGTCCTGCACGTCCGTGATGAAGGGGATGCCGGTCTCCCGCTCCGTCTCCCGGTTGGCCGAGGCGATGTCGGCGCGGCTGATGGCCGTGACCGAGAACTTGCGCACCCCGGCCAGCAGCTGCTGGAGTCCCGCGCCCAGCTTGTCGGCCAGGGTCCAGGCGGCGATGGCCCCGAAGGGGATCTTCTTCATCTCGCGGGCGCCGATCTTCTTCTGCAGGCTGGCATAGCCCGCGAAGATCTGTTCCGGGTCCTCGCCCACGTCGCGCACCGTCTTGGGCAGGCTTTCCCAGTTGCCGTGGACCTGGAGCCGCCGCTCGGGATGCAGGACGCCTTCGATGTTCGAACCGAGGAAGCCCGGGATCATGAGGGCCCGGCCCATGCAGACCAGCTTGACGAAGGGCGCGCCCAGGGCCAGGGCCTTGAATATCTGGTCCTCGCGGGCCAGGCCTCCGGCAAAGGAGAGGTCCACCACCCGTTTGCCCTGGGCCGCCAGGAGGGAGGAGTACTCCCAGGCCTTGGAGTGGAGCAGGATGGAGGACACGCCCCAGGTCTCCATCATGTTCCAGGGGCTCATGCCCGTGCCGCCGCCCGAGCCGTCGATGGTCAGCAGGTCCAGGCGGGCGTCGGAGGCGTAGCGGATGGCCATGGCCAGGGCCTCCATGCCGTAGGACCCGGTCTTCAGCGAGATGCGCTTGAAGCCGAGCTTGCGCAGGTACTCCACGGTCTCCATGAAGTTTTCGCGCACGGCCTCGGCCGAATCGAGGTCCGTGTAGCCCAGGCGGCTGTGGCGGGCGAAGCCCTTGATCCCGCCCGCCGCGAAGGCGGCCTGGACCTCGGCCAGCTCGGGGTCGGGGTCCACGAGGTAGCCGCGCTTCTTGAGGAATATGGCGTAGTCCAGGCTGCCCACCTCGATCTCGCCGCCGATGTTCTTGGCGCCCTGGCCCCACTTCAGCTCGATGAAGACCTTGTCGCCGTATTTGTCGATGACGTACTCGGCCACGCCGTTGCGGGCGTCCTCCACGTTGAGCTGGACGATGAGAGCCCCGTGGCCGTCGTGGTAGCGCATGTAGGTTTCCACGCGGCGGTCCAGTTCCGGGGACTTCTTGATCCGGCCCTTGTTGAGGCTGGACTTGAGGTCCACGCCCACCACGTTCTCGCCCACCACGATGGGGATGCCGATGAGCGCGCAGCCGATGGCGAAGGAGTCCCAGTACTTGGAGGCGATGAACGTGGAGCCGAGGGCCCCGGTCATGAGCGGCATGCGGGCCGAGGTCTTGACGCCGTTGCCGAAGGAGGTCTCGATGCTCACGTTGGTGAACAGGCAGTCGTCGGCGCTGGCCGAGCGGCCGTTGTTCAAGGACTTGGCGCCGTAGTTGTAGCCCTGGATGCGCAGGGCGTTGTAGTTCACGCCCAGGTGCGTGGTGTTGGCGCTCCCGGCCGTGACCAGGCCGAAGTCGCGGGGATAGAGCATCTGGCGGCCCCTGAGACAGGAGGACCAGGTCTCGCACTTGCCCGCGCAGTCTGCCCGGCACAGCGTGCACAGTCCGGATTCCGCGGCGTTGCCGCGATTCATGGTGCCCAGAACGTCGTTGCCTTTTGCCCATTGGAACATGTCGATACCCCTGTGGCTGGAAGATGGTCCCGCGATCGGAAGACAGGCCGCCCTAAAAAAAGACCGTGGCGTCAATCGCGCACGGTCATCATGTCCTTGATGGTCTGGAGGTCCTGACGCAGGGCCCGCACCGTGGACTCCAGGGCTCGTACGGAATCGCGCAGGCTCTGCAGCTCCATGTGCACGGACTCGTCCCGCCAGCGGGTCTTTTTCCCCTCGAGGAACGTCCGCTGGGCATATTCGGCATCGGCCGGCATGTGGTCCCCCTTTCCCGGGGCGCGGGCCTCCTCCCCCGGGCCGGAGCGGCCGGGGCGGCGGGGGGCGCGTGCCGCGGGTGCGTCGTGGTGATGCTGCGTCCCTCCCGTGACCGGCGCACGCCGCGCGGCGGGGAGACGGCAACGATCCTGGCTATTCCCGGCGGTGCGCGGTGTCGATAGGTGGTCTGCCTGTTTTTCTGGGAAAGTTGTGCTGGGAGGTTGGGTGAATGCCCCAAAAAACGGGGAATCCACCCGGGGCCGCCGGGCTGCGGGGGAGGGTCGCGGCGGCTAGTGGGCCTGGGCCCAGGTGAAGCCCGTGCCCAGGTCCACCTTGAGGGGCACGGCCAGGCTGGTGACGCTCTGCATGATCTCGCGCAGCCGGGCTCCGGCGCGTTCGGCCGTGGCCTTCGGGGCCTCCAACACGAGCTCGTCGTGGATCTGGAGGATGAGCCGGGCCTGCAGGTCGCGCAGCTCCTTGTCGCGGGCCACGGCGAGCATGGCCATCTTGATGATGTCCGCGGCGCTGCCCTGGATCACGGTGTTGATGGCCTGGCGGCGGGCCTGGGAGGCCAGCTGCTGGTTGCGCGAATGGAGCTCGGGCAGCAGCCTGCGGCGGCCCGCCAGGGTGGTGACGAAACCGTTCCGCTGGGCTTCTTCCACCAGGCCGTCGTAGAAGGCGCGCAGGGTGGAGAGCCGCGCGAAGTAGCGCTCGATGAACTCCTTGGCTTGGTTCAGGCTGATGGAGAGCTCGCGGGCCAGCTTCTGGGGGCCCATGCCGTAGATGAGCCCGAAGTTGATGGTCTTGGCGCTGCGGCGCTCCTCCGTGGCCACCTGGCCGGGCTCCTTGTCGAAGAGGATGGCCGCGGTGCGGGCGTGGATGTCCTCGTCCCGGGCGAAGGCGTCGATGAGGTTCTTTTCCTTGGAGAAATGCGCCAACACGCGCAGCTCCACCTGGGAGTAGTCGGCCGAGGCCAGGAGGTTGCCCGGCCCGGCCGTGAAGCAGGCGCGCATGCGCTGGCCCTGGGGGCCGCGCACAGGGATGTTCTGGAGGTTGGGGCCGGAGCTGGAAAGCCGCCCCGTGGCCGTGGCCAGCTGGTTGAAATGGGTGTGGATGCGGCCGTCCGCGTCCGCCAGCCGGGGCAGGGGCTCCAGGTAGGTGGAGCGCAGCTTCTCCAGCACGCGGAACTCCAGGATGGCGTCCACGATGGGGTGCTGGCCGGCCAGGCGCTCCAGGACCTCGTTGGAGGTGGACAGGGCCCCGCCCGGGGTCTTGCCCGCGGGCTTGAGCTTCAGCTTGCCGAAGAGGACCTGGGCCATCTGCTGGGACGAGCGCAGGTTGAATTCCCCGCCCGCCAGCTCCACGATGCGCGCGCTCAAGCCGTCCAGCTGGCCGCCCACCTCGTCCAGGAAGCGGGCGAAGGCGGCCTGGTCGATGGCGATGCCCGCGCGCTCCATGTCCACGAGCACGGGCACCAGGGGCAGCTCCAGGCTGCGCAGGAGGCGGTCCAGCCCGGCCGATTCCAGGCGCGGGGCCACGTTGCGGCGGAAGGCCAGGGCGGCCAGCCCCTGGGCCTGGGGGTGGATGTTGTCGGCCTGGGCGTCCAGGTTCAGGGACTGGCGCAGCCGCTCCCAGGAATAGTTGCGGTCCTCGGGATTGAGCAGGTAGGCGGCCAGGGCGCAGTCGAACCAGGCGGCCAGGGGCACGCCGCGCCAGGCGTCGTCGGCCCGCAGCAGGTCCTGGAAGGAGGAGACGGCCACGCCCTTGGCCCGGGCCAGCACCGGGGCCAAGTCCGCGGCCGGGCCGGGGCAGAAGAACTCCTTGCCGTCCATGCCCAGGCGGAAGCCGTCCTCCACGGGCACCAGGCCCACGTGCTTGCCCACGCAGGAGGGCATCTCCTTGGGGCCGCGCGTGGGCACCTCCAGGGGTTCGCGCCCGGGTTCGTCCGCGGGGGCCTCGAACAGGGAGAACTGCTGCTGCCGGGGCATGCCCGCCTTGGCCGCTTCCGCGGGCTGGGGCGCTGCGGCCGGCGGCAGGCCGTCGGAGCGGGGCAGTTCGCGCAGCAGGCTGCGGAACTCGTACTCCTTGAGGAAATCGGCAAAGGCCTTCATGTCCGGCTGCCGCAGCTCCAGGTCCGTCAGCCTGGGCCCGGGCACGGCGTCGGTCTTCATGCGGGTCAGCTCGCGGTACAGGAAGAGGTCGTCCAGACGGCCTTCCATCTTGGCCCGCAGCTTGTCCGGCACCTGGTCGAAACGCTCGCGCAGGGCCTCCAGGCTCGGGAATTCGGCCAGGATCTTGAGCGCGGTCTTGGGTCCCACTCCGGGTAGGCCCGGGATGTTGTCCGTGGAGTCGCCGGTGAGGGCCTGGAAATCGGGCCACTGCCCGGGCCTGAGCCCGGTTTCGGCCAAAAGGTCCGCGCCGGTGGTGATCTTGTCGCCCTTGGGCGAGGGGTCCCAGAGCAGCACGCCGTCGTCCAGGCACTGCTTGAGGTCCTTGTCCGAGGCTACGATGACCACGGGCCGCTCGCGCTTGAAGGCCGCGGCCAAGCTGGCGATGCAGTCGTCGGCCTCCACCCCGTCGGTGACCGTGAGCGGCAGGCCCATGAGCTCCACGGCCCGCACCAGGGGCGCGATCTGGGCGGCCAGGGGCTCGGGCATGGACGGCCGGTTGGCCTTGTATTGGGGGTAGAGCTTGTGCCGGAAGGTGGGGCCGCGGCCGTCCAGGAAAAAGCCCACGTATTTGGGCTTCTCCTCGCGCAGGAGCCGCGTGAGCACGCGCAGCACGCCGTAGAGCGCGTTGGTGGGAAAACCGTCCGAGCGCTTGAGGTCCGGGTTGGCATGGAAGCTGCGGTAGAAAAAGGATGATCCGTCGATGAGGAAGACCGGCTCCGGCCCTCGGGGGAGGTATTCCTGGAGGGACATCAGATGCGCTTCACGTTCTGGGTTTTGCCCCGGCTGAGCTTTTTCACCAGGAAGGTTTCGGCGTCCTTGCCCTCCAGGGCGGCCATGTCGATCTCGGCCCGGGCCGCGCCCTTGTGGCCGCCGGCCGAGCCCAGGTCGCCGAACAGGGAGGCGGCCAGCTTGCCCATGTCGCGGCGGCCGCCGTCGCCCCGGAAGATGACGATGAGCTTGTCGTTGTACTCGCCGGAGACCACGTCCCAGGGCACGCCGTGGACCCGGGTGAAGAAGTCGGCCACGATGACCAGGATGTCCGGGTTCTCCACCTTGCCCATGTGGGCGTAGAGGCCCTGGCCGATGCGCCGCAGGTTGTAGAAGGCGCGCGAGAAGTAGCGCATCCAGTCCAGGTGGAAGTCGCTGCGGGCGATGCGGTTCAGGATGGCGGGGTCGGCCAGCTTGGTGAGGTACTTGAAGGCCGTGACGTCGGCGTCGATGAACGAGCGTTCGAAGCTCGCGGAGTCGGCCTTGATGGCGTAGAGCAGCGCCGTGGCCAGGAGCTTGGGTGGCCGGACGCGCAGGTTGTAGAGGTATTCCGTGAGCATGGTGGCCGTGGCCCCGTACTTGGGGCGGATGTCTACGAAGGGCGCGTTCACGGGCTTGTCGGCCAGGATGGGGTGGTGGTCGATGACCACGGAGAACTGGAACTGCTCAAAGGCCGGGTTGTGGTGGGGCTGGGAATCGACCATGGCGAACTTGTCGTACTGCGCGGCCAGGTTCGGGATGACCTTGCGGGTGGGGATGCGCAGGAAGCGGATCATGGAGAGGTTGTCCGGCCGCTTGATCTCGTTGATGTGGCCTATTCCAACGTCCAGGACGCGGCGCTTGAAGATGTGCTGAAGGGCCAGGGCCGAGCCCAGGGCGTCCGGGTCGGCGTTGATGACGATGAGCCAGCGGTCGTCCTTGTTCAGGAGGGCCAGGAGCTGTGCGATCTGTTCGTCGAGCTGACGGAATAGGGCCATGCTACGCCTTTTTCAGGGTGATGGGCAGGCCGGCGACGGTGAAAAACACCTCACCCGCCAGGGCGGCCATGTTTTGGTTCAGATCGCCCAGTTCGCGCACGAATGCCCGCGCCTCCGCACTTACCGGCAGGGGGCCGAGCCCGATCTCGCAGGAAACCAGAACGATGTTCCCCCCGTTCCAGGCCTGCAGCGCCGTGAGGAAATCCTGGATGCGTTTCAGGCCCTCCTCGCGGCAGGCGAACAGCCAGAAGTCCAGGCTGTCCACCAGCATCGACGCATACTCGCTTTTAGCCCGGATCATGAGTTCGGGCAAGTCCGTGCCCACTTCGATGACCGGGATGCCCGGGTCGCGGTTTTCCCGATGGGCGAGGATCTGGCGCCGAAAATGGAGATCGCGGGCCCGTCCGGTGGCCAAAAGCACCGAGGGCCCCGGGCCTTTGGCCAGGAGTTTCAGGGCGAACGCCGATTTTCCGGATTTGTTGCCGCCGAGCACCAAGGTGATCATGGGTGTTCCAGGATGCGTCCGGCGGTTTCCGCCAGGACGTTGAGGGATTCTTCCAGCCGGCCGGGGTCGAAGACCTCGAGCAGGACCACGCCGCCGGGCCGGAAACCGCCGAGCATCGCCGCCAGCAGGCCCCGGCCCCGGCCGTCCAGCCGGGCCAGGCTCTCGTGGCGGCCGCCGGGTCCGGGCGCGTTCAGGTGCAGAAGCCGGGTGCGGGACCAGAGCCCGGGCAGGTCCAGCACGCGGAACTGAGCATACGCCAGGAGGTGTCCCAGGTCCAGGCAGGCCGAAAAGCCCGCCCGGACCGCCTGTTTCCAGATCCCGGCCAGGTCCTGCTCGCGGGTGTTCTCCAGGAGCACGTCCGCCGGGTCCACGCCCCTGCGGGCGAAGACCCGGGCCAGTTCCGCCAGGTCCGCCCCGGGCGGCGGATGCAGCACCCAGGCCCAGGGCCGCAGGTGCGCGACCTTGGCCAGGAGTGCGCCGAGCACGGCCTCAATGCGTGCCGGGCCCTCGGTCCAGGGCAGGTCCAGGGGCAGGTGGGCGTGGAAGGAAAGCTCCGGGAACTCGTCCGGCCCGGGCAGGTCGGCGGGGCCGTAATCCAGGCAGGCCTGCGTCTCGAACAGGAGCAGGCCCACCTCCGGGAAAGAACTGCGCAGGAATGCGCAATTTTCGCGCACCGTGCCCGGGATGACGAAGGAGGGCGCGGCCACGGTCCAGGGCGGGGCAGGGATGCCTGCGCGGGCGAAGGCCTCGGCCGCCGGGCCAATGGCGGCGCGGGCGGCAGGATTTTCCGGAGCGTTTCTCGGGGCTGCGGATGGGGCGGCCGGGGCTGGGGATTTCGGTTCAGGCATGGGGGTTGCAATATTCCGGCAGCGGGGATCGTCCCCGCAAGGAGCGCGCCGCATGGACGCCGTGAAACAACATCTGAGACACCTGCTCAACCCCCTGCACGTCTTCTGCCGCCTGCGCGAGGCCGGGCTTTCCGGCGGGTTCGCCCGCCGCCTGTGCCGGGCCTACGAGGTCTGCCTGTACAGGGTCCTGCTCGGCTAATCGAACAGCGTCATCTGTTTTTCTTTCTTCACGGTATGGGCCGCCAGCTGGGAGCGGGTCATGAGCGCCTCGGGCAGGTCCTTGAGGAAGCGCGAGGGCGGCAGCCGGAGCGTGCGGCCGTAGAGCGCGCGCTGGGCCGCGTGGCTTAAGTACAGCGAGCGCCTGGCCCGGGTCAGGCCCACGTAGAGCAGGCGGCGCTCCTCGGCCGTGTCCGGCAGGTTTTCCGGGGCCGTGATCTTGCCGGTGAGCATGTCGGCACCGGCAAAAGGCAGGATGCCGTCCTCCAGGGCGGGCAGGAACACGGCCTCGAACTCCAGGCCCTTGGCCGCGTGGATGCTCATGATCTGGACCTTCTCGGCCGAGCGCCGGACGTTCTCCAGCTCGCTCTGGAGATGCACCCAGTTGATGAGTCCGGCCCAGCCCCCCCGGCGGCCGTGGGCCTCGCGCAGCTCGCGGAAGGGCCGCGACTGCCAGAAGAAGGGATCGAAGGGCGGAGTGTCCTTGAGGAGCTTGGCCAGGCCGTCCGGTCCCTGGGTCAGCACGGCCTCGGGCAGGTCCGGGCAGTCGCCCTCGAAGGCACAGGCCATGCCCAGGGCGCGGCCCACGGAGCCCAGGATGGCCGAGACCCGGGGCTCGTTCCAGAAGGCCTCGGCCTCGGGCGCGGCGCAGGGCACCCCGAAACGGCCGAGCGCCGCCTCCAGGGCCGGGATCAGGCCCCGGAAGCGCACGAGCACCGCGATGTCGCCCGGGGCCAGGCCGCCCTCGTCCTGGCCGTCGGCCAGGCTGTGGCTGGTGGGACCCAGGAGGTTCTTGATGCGCTCGGCCAGCCAGGCCGCCTCCAGGGGCGCATCCGGGGCGCGGAAGAGGTGGATGGCGCAGGGCGCGTCACGCCGGGCCGCCAGCCGGGGCGAGTCCGGGAAAAGGGCGTGGGCGCAGTCCAGCACGGGCTGGCCCGAGCGGTAGTTGTCCGTGAGGGCGATCTCCGTCAGCTGGGGCCAGCGCGCCGAGAGCTCGGCCCGCACCGCGCCCACGGCCCCGCGGAAGCCGTAGATGGACTGGTTGGGGTCGCCGATGGCGAAGAAGCCCCTGCCCTCGGTCCCGGCCAGGGCCGTGACCACGGCCAGTTGGAGCGGGGTGAGGTCCTGGATCTCGTCCACGAGCACGTGGGCGTAGGGCGAGACGAAGGTGGGGGCCTGGAACTGCTGGAGCTGGAACTCCAGGAGGTCGGCGTAGTCGGCCTGGTTCCAGGAGTCCTTCTGCCGGGCGTAGCGCGCCCCGGCCTCGGCCAGGTCCCCGGGCAGGGGCGCGAGGGTCTCGCGGGCCAGGTTGTAGCGCTCGAAGGCCTGGGTGCCGCGGGCGTCGTTGAGCCCGGGGTTGGCCTCCAGGAAGATGCGCCGCGCCGAGGCGTCGTCCAGGACCACCGGGGCCTCGCCGTGCACGAATTTCCAGTAGTCGTAGCCGTGGGCGTGCAGGGTCCCGGCCTGGGGCAGGGGCGCGGCCTCCTCGTCGGCCAGGCCCAGGAGCTTGAGCAGGCGCTCCTTGAGCTCCCGCGCGGCCCGGCGGGTGAAGGTCAGGGCCAGGATGCGGCGGGGGTTCTCGCCCTCGTTCAGCAGCCGGTCGATGCGGCCCATGAGGGTCTGGGTCTTGCCCGTGCCCGGCCCGGCCAGGACCAGCACGGGGCCGGGGCCCGCGGCGATGGCCCGCTGCTGGGCCTCGTTGAAGGCCAGGTCCGGCGCGGCCTCCGCAGGCGCCTCCGGCAGCGGGGCGGCCTCCGGCGTGGGGTTCTTGCGCTTCTTGGCCGGGGTCTGGACCAGGCGGCCGCCGTGGCGGAATTCCCGGCGTTCGGCCTCGCTGAACACGCTGATGACCCCATACTCGCCGTCATAGCCCGGCGCGCGCAGGACCTTGCCCTCGCGCATGCGGGCCACGCCCTCGGCCAGAAGCGGCGAGCGCAGCTTGAGGTCCTCGGGCGAGGCCTTGGTGAGCACGTTCAGCTCGGTGCCGAAATCGCCCAGCAGCTTGAGGTAGAGCTCGTGGACCTTCTTGGTGGCCGGGCCCGCGTCCAGGATCTCGCCCAGCAGTTCCTTGAGCGGGATGAGCGAGGTGAAGCCGGGCGCGTTCTGGGGCTGGATCGGCTGCTCGCGGTCGGCCAGCTCGCGCACGCGGGAGAGCACGCCCAGGGTCACGGGCTTGCCGCAGACCGGGCAGACGCCGCGGCGCTGGCGGGTTTCCTCGGGCTCCATGACCACGTTGCACTTGCGGTGGCCGTCCAGGTGGTACTTGCCCTCCTCGGGGAAGAACTCCACCGTGCCCAGGAACTTCTGGCCCAGGCCCTCGCCGCGCAGGGCGCGGTAGATGCCCTCATAAGAGATTTCGCCGCGGAACAGGTTGCACTCGCGGCCGAGCTTCTCGCCGGAGTGGGCGTCGGAATTGGAGATGAGCCGGACGCGGTCCAGGGCGCTCCAGCGCCAGTTCATCTCCGGGTCCGAGGAGAGCCCGGTCTCCATGGCGAAGATCTCGCCGGAAAGGTCCTCGAAGCAGGCCTCGATGGAATTGAAACCGGACTTGGAGCCGAAGAGCGCGAACCAGGGGGTCCAGATGTGGGCCGGGACCACGAAGCCCTGGGGGTGGGTGTCCAGGACCATGGCCAGGAGGTCGCGGCTGTCCAGGCCCAGGATGGGGCGGCCGTCGCTCTTCAGGTTGCCCAACTGCTCGAGCTTCCGGTTGAAGGCGCGCACGGCCTCCAGGCTGGGCAGATAGACGAGGTTGTGGATTTTGCGGACCTTGCCCGCCTTCTTATAGATGGAGCTGATCTCGGCCTGGAGCATGAAGCGGGTGACGCCCGGCGGCAGGGCCGCCACGCCCGGCACCAGGGCCTCCAGGCCCGTGGCGTCCTTGAGCACCAGGAGCCCGCTGCCGTCCTCCTGGAGGGTCTCCTCGATCTCCGTGAGCCAGCCCGGGTGGGTGAAGTCGCCGGTGCCGAGCACGGTGAGGCCCTTGACCCGCGCCCAGGCGGCCAGGGAGCGGATGGTGAGCTCCTTGCTCGTGGCCCGCGAAAAGCGGGAGTGGACGTGGAGGTCGGCGGCGAATCGTTCCATGAAGGCCTCCCGGCGCTCGCATCTCTGTTCCGGTGTGCCCCTGGTTCTAGACGTTCGGGGCGGCCTTGGCAAGCCGCAGGCCCGGGTGGCGGCCCTCTTGACGGAGTGAATGGTTGCAGATACAACTTGATGCATGCCGCCAAAAAACTTTTGCCTGGAAGGGTCCCTGGGCTACCTGGCCTACCGCTCCGGCCGCCTGCTGGCCAATGACCTGGGCCGCCGTTTCGCGGCGGCGGGCCTGCCCCTCACCGTGGAGCAGTGGCGGGTGCTGACCCGGCTCTGGGACCGCGACGGCCAGACCCAGCAGGACCTGGCCCAGGGGCTGATGCAGGAGAAGACCGGGGTGAGCCGCCTGGTGGACGGCCTGGAGGAACGCAGCCTGGTGGTGCGCTCCCGCGACGACCGCGACCACCGCAAGCGCCGCGTCTATCTCACCGTGGAGGGCCGCAAGCTCCAGCGCCGCTGCCAGGAGGCGGCCCGGGAGAGCGAGGGGCTGGCCCTGCAGGGCGTGAGCCCCCAGGACCTGGAGCGCTGCCTCACGGTGCTGGCTGCGGTGAATCTGAACCTGGCCGCGGACGGAGCGGTGGACGGCGGGGAAGGCTGAAGGCTGCGGCGGGCCGCTAGAACTCCATCACGTTCACGTCCATCTGCACCTTGCCGCCCACCTTGCTCAAGGGGTCGTCGTCGCTGCCCTGGGGCTCAATGCGCTGGCCCGTGATGGGGTCGTAGCGCTCCTCCGGGGCCACGGAGAACTGGAAGGGCGAGGGCTTCTTGGCCTCCTTCACCCCGTCTCCCGTTTTTTCGCGCAGGAATGGGTCGCTGGAGTAGTGGAAGTCGGTGGAGGGGTCCAGCCGGTATTCCTGCTTCTTGGGCAGGTAGTCCGGCCCCAGGACGCCTCCCTGGCTGGTGAGTTCGCGCACGACTTCGTTGTCGGCCAGGGCCGGCGCGGCCAGGACCAGGACGAGCAGGGCGAGAAGGACGGCGTGAAGCGTTCTCATAGTTTTGTAATATAAGAACGAAACCGCCTTCTGGCAAGACGGCGTCTAGG
This sequence comes from Desulfovibrionaceae bacterium, assembly GCA_040307135.1. Lineage (GTDB taxonomy): Bacteria > Desulfobacterota > Desulfovibrionia > Desulfovibrionales > Desulfovibrionaceae > Aminidesulfovibrio. Next base: position 17,747 of record JAWRKD010000139.1, on the reverse strand, counting down.
CCCCTCCCGCGCCGTCCAGGTAGCCCGCCAGCCGGGCCATGCCTTCCTCAATGTTCTCCAGGGAATTGGCGTAGGAGAAGCGCAGGTAGCCCTCGGCGCCCGGGCCGAAGTCGATGCCCGGAGTCACTCCCACGTGGGCCTTTTCCAGGATGTCGAAGGCCAGCTTGAGGGAGCTGCCGCCGAACCTCTCCGCCAGGCGCCGGGCGTTGGCCAGCACGTAGAAGGCCCCGGTGGGCTCCGTGCCCAGGCCGAAACCCAGTTCGCGCAGGCGGCGGATCATCAGGCGGCGGCGCTGATCGTAGGTTTGGCGCATGCGCTCCACGTCCGCGGCCGCCTCGGTGAGCGCGGCCAGTCCGGCCCACTGCGACACGGAGCAGGCCGAGATGAAGAAGTTTTGGCTCAGGCGCTGCATGGGTCGCAGGAAGTCCCGGGGCGCGATGACGTAGCCCAGCCGCCAGCCGGTCATGGCGTAGAGCTTGGAAAAGCCGTTGAGCACGAAGGCCTGGTCCGTGAACTCCAGGATGCTCCGCTCGCGGCCCTCATAGACCAGGCCGTGGTAGATCTCGTCGGAGACCACGAAGGCCCCGGCCTCCCGGCCCATGTCCGCCACGGCCCGCATGCGCTCGGCTGAGAGCAGGGTGCCCGTGGGGTTGGCCGGGGAGTTGATGAGGATGGCCCGGGTGCGCTCCGTGAGGGCCTGGCGCACGCGCTCGGGCCGGTACTGGAAGGCGTCGTCCTCGGACACCGGCACGGGCACGGGCTCGGCCTCCACGAAGCGGATGAAGTTCGGGTAGCAGGCGTAGCAGGGGTCCGAGACCAGGACCTGGTCGCCGTGCTCGAGCAGGGCGGAAAAGGCCAGGAGCATGGCCGGGGACGTGCCCTGGGTCACCAGGACCTGGTCCGGGTGCACGGCGACGCCGTAGCGTTTTTCGTAATCCGCGCAGATGGCCTCGCGCAGCTCCAGCACGCCCAGGCTGTGGGTGTAGTGGGTGCGGCCGTCGCGCACGGCCCGGCAGGCCGCCTCCTTGATGCACTCCGGGGTGTCGAAGTCCGGCTCCCCGATCTCCAGGTGGATGACGCGGTGGCCGCAGCGCTCCAGGCGTTGGGCGGCCTCCAGCACGTCCATGACCAGAAACGGCGTGATGCAGTCCGTGCGTTGCGGGATCATGGGAAAGCGGCGCTCCCGGGCCTAGCCGATCTTGACCAGGGCCAGCTCGAAGATGAGGTCCTGCCCGGCCAGGGGATGGTTGGCGTCCAGGGTGATAGTCTCCTCGTCCATGGCCGAGATGTGCACGTGCGGGGTGCTGCCGTCCTCCAGGCGGATGGACAGCGTCATGCCGATCTCCGGGGTGATGTCCGGGGGGATCTGGCTGCGCTGCACCGAGATGGCCAGCTCGGGCCGGTGCTCGCCGTAGGCCTGCCCGCAGGGGATGCGCACGGATTTGGTCTCGCCCACGGCCATGCCGGTGATGGCCGCGTCGAAGCCCTCGATGACCATGCCGCCGCCCACCTCGAACTCCAGGGGCTCGCGCTCCAGGGAGGAGTCGAAGACCGTGCCGTCGTCGAGCCGTCCCGTGTAGTGGACCTGGACCGTGTCGCCCTTCTTCGCCTGGGTCATGACGCCCTCCTCAGATTTCGTCGAACTGGAAGTTGAGCAGGCCGCGGATCTCGCGCATGGCAGCATCGGCCTCCCTGCGGGCCTTGGCGTTGCCGTCGGCCAGGATCTCCGCGAGCCGCCGGGGATTCTTCTCCAGCTCGGCGCGGCGGGCGTGGATCGGGGCCAGGAAGCGCTCCATGGACTCGAGGAGCAGCTTCTTGCAGTCCACGCAGCCGAGGCTCGCGGACACGCATCCCTGGCGGATATCCTCGCACTTGCCCGCGTCGGTCATGAGCCGGTGGTAGGGGAAGAGGTTGCAGACGTCCGGGTCGCCGGGGTCGGACTTGCGCAGCCGGTTCTTGTCCGTGAACATGGTCTTGACCTTGGGCACGATCTCGCCCATGGGCTCGCCCAGGCCGATGAAGTTGCCGTAGCTCTTGCTCATCTTGCGGCCGTCCAGGCCCGGCAGCTTGGCCTCCGGGGTGAGCAGGGCCTCGGGCTCGGGGAAGAACTGGCCGTTCAGGTGGTTGAAGCGCCGGGCGATCTCCCGGGTCAGCTCCATGTGCGGCAGCTGGTCCTGGCCCACGGGCACGGCCGTGGCCCGGTAGAGCAGGATGTCCGAGGCCATGAGCACGGGGTAGCCCAGGAAGCCGTAGGTGGCCAGGTCCTTCTGGCCGGAGAGCTCCTGGGAGACTTCCTTGTAGGTGGGGTTGCGCTCCAGCCAGGACAAGGGCGTGAGCATGGACAGGATGAGGTGCAGCTCGGCGTGCTCCTTGACCTGGGACTGCTGGAAAATGACGCACTTCTCGGGATCCAGGCCCGCGGCCACCCAGTCCAGCACCAGGCCGGGCACGAAGCCCTTGATGCGCCGGGGATCGGCGTATTCGCTGGTCATGGCGTGCCAGTCGGCCACGAAGAACCGGCAGTCGTACTCCTCCTGGAGCTTGATCCAGTTGAGGAGCACGCCGAAGTAGTGGCCGAGGTGGAGCGGTCCGGTGGGCCGCATGCCCGAAACGATGCGTTTGACGGGTTTGCTCATGGCTGTCGGGGGTTGGGGTTACAGGGGCACGCGCAGAAGGCCGGCGCCGGTCTCCACCACGGGCAGGATGACCCGGCCCAGGAGGTTCAGGTTCAGGAGGTCCGAGGCCAGGAACAGGGCCAGGAGCACGAAGATGCCGTAGCGGCCGAAGGAAAGATAGCGATAGGCCACGCGCCGGGGCAGCAGCCCGGCCACGATGTTGCTGCCGTCCAGGGGCGGCACGGGCAGCAGATTGAAGGCTCCGAGCACCAGGTTCACGAAGACCCCGGCCTGGGCGATGAGGGTGAGCGGCACCAGGACCTTGCCCAGCAGCTCGGTCTCGTGCTCCAGGGCCAGGGGCAGCAGGCCGTGGTACAGGGCGGCGAAGGCCGCGGAGAGCAGGAAGTTGGCCGCGGGGCCGGCCATGGCCACCAGGAGCATGCCCTTGAGCTGGTTCTTGAAGTGGCGCGGGTCCACGGGCACGGGCTTGGCCAGCCGATGTTGGCGATGAAGAAGACGATGGTGCCCAGGGGGTCCAGGTGGCGCAGGGGATTGAGGGTCAGGCGCCCGGCGCGTTTGGCCGTGGGGTCGCCCAGGGCGAAGGCCGCCAGACCGTGGGCCAGTTCGTGGCAGGTGAGGGCCAGGAGCAGGGGAACGGCCAGGATGCTGACGGTGACGATCTTGTCGGAGAGAAAATCCGGCATGGGCAAGCGGCTAGCACGAAGCGCGGCACGGGGCAAGGGGAAAGCGCCCGCGCGCCGCGGCGGGCCTGGGCCCGCGGGAGGGGATCAGACCCCGGCCTTGGCCAGGGCCTGCTTCACCTTGCCCTTGAGTTCGGTGAGGTCCACGGACTTGACCACGTAGAAGTCCGCGGCGATGGACTTGAGGTCGTGCTGAAAGCTGTCGTAGGCCGTGGACAGGATCACGGGCAGATCGGTGTAACGGCTGCGGATGTCCTGGAGCAGGTCCAGGCCGGAGCGGTTCACCCCGAGCTTGATGTCCAGGATCACGATGGCTGGACGCTCACGGTCCACCACTTCCAGGATGGGCTCCTCGCCGTCGGAAACGGCCACATCGTAGCCCTCCACCTGGAGTTCCTCCTGGTAGAGCATCCGGATATGCTTCTCGTCGTCCACAACGAGGATGCGCGGCTTTCCCATGACGCACTCCTTGGCAACAGGTGCCTTCATTTTTGAAGATACCCATTTTCGGCCGGGGGTCAACCGGAGAGTTGCCGCTCCGGCCGGGAGCGGCCGCCCCGCCGGGCTTGTGGCCGCGCGCAGGCCGGGCTATGCTCGGGCCATGAGCAACGCCCCCAAGGACGCCCCATGATCACCGTGCGCATGGAACCCGGCGGCGAGGTCAAGACCTTCGCCCAGCTGAACACCGTGCAGCAGCTCCTGAACCGCCTGGGCCTGCGGCACACCGAGGCCCTGGTCATCCGCGGCGGCAGGCTGCTGACCCAGGACCTCAAACTCAACCCCGACGACGCGCTCACCGTGCGCGTGGTCGTGTCCGCAGGCTGACCATGAAGTGCCGCCGCTGCAAGGCACCGGCCGAGGTGGCCCTGCCCAGCCACAACACGGCGTTCTGCCGGGACTGCTTCCTGGTCTATTTCAGCCGCCAGGTGGAGAACGCCATCCGCCGCCACGCCATGTTCACGCGCAAGGACCGGGTCCTGGTGGCGCTCTCGGGCGGCAAGGACTCGCTCTCCCTCATGCTCCAGCTCTCCGACCTGGGCTTCGACGTCACGGGCCTGCACGTGGACCTGGGCATTCCCCGCTCCTCGGAGCGCGCCCGGGCCAAGGTGGAGGGCTTCTGCGCGGACCGGGGCCTCCAGCTCCAGGTTCTGGAGCTGGCCAAGGAGGGCCTGGCCATTCCCCTGGTCAAGGCCGCGGTGCACCGGCCCGTGTGCTCCATCTGCGGCAAGATCAAGCGCCACTATTTCAACAGGATAGCCCTGGAGGGCGGGTACACGGCCCTGGCCACGGGCCACAACCTGGACGACGAGGTGGCCCGGCTCTTCGCCAACACCCTGCGCTGGGACCAGGCCTACCTGGGCGATCAGGGGCCGTGCCTGCCGGACGAGTCCGGCTTCGCGCGCAAGGTCAAGCCGCTCTACCGGCTCTCGGAGTTCGAGACCGCGGCCTTCGCCTTCCTGCGCGGCATCGAGCACCACAAGGATGCCTGCCCCTACAGCCCCGGGGCCAGCTTCACGGGCCACAAGCGGCTCTGGAACGACCTGGAGTGGAAGAGCCCGGGCAGCAAGGTGTCCTTTTACGAGGGCTTCCTAGAGCGCGGCAGGCCCGCGTTCGCGGCCCAGGAGCGCGAGAGCGGGTTCGCGCTCACGCCGTGCGCCACGTGCGGCGCGCCCACGTCCCAGGAGTTGTGCGGGGTCTGCCGGGTGCGCCTGGCCGTGGCGGCCGCCGGGAAGGGCTAGGTGGCCGCGCCGCGGGTCTCGGTGGCCCTGCCCTGCTTCAACTGCGCGGCCACGCTGCCCGCGGCCTTGGACAGCCTGCTTTCCCAGACCCTGGCCGACATCGAGATCCTCGCGGCCGACGACGGCTCCACCGACGCCACGCCGGACATCCTCCGCGCCTATGCGGCCCGCGATTCCCGGGTGCGGCCCCTGTTCCTCCCCCACGGGGGCATCGTGCCTGCGCTCAACGCCTGTCTGGAGGCGGCCAGCGCCCCCTATATGGCGCGCATGGACGCCGACGACCTGAGCCTGCCCCAGCGCCTGGAAATCCAGGCCCGCATGCTCGACGCGGACCCGGGCCTGGGCCTGGCGGGCTGCCGGGTGGGCTTCGGCGGAGACCGAGCCGGGCGGGGCGGCTATGCCCACTACGTGGACTGGATCAACAGCCTGATCAGCCATGAGCAGATTTTCCTGAACCGGTTCGTGGAGTCGCCCTTCGCCCACCCGTCCCTGATGTTCCGGCGCGAGCTGGTGGCGACGCACGGCCCGTATCGCGCGGGCCTGTTTCCCGAGGACTACGAGCTGATCTTGCGGCTTTTGGAGGCAGGCGTGCGCATGGAGAAAGCGCCCCAGGAACTGCTCATCTGGAACGACCCGCCCCACCGGCTCTCGCGCACCCACCCCAGCTACGGCGTGGAGGCCTTCTACCGGCTCAAGACCGGGTTCCTGGCCCGCTGGCTGGCCGCGCACAACCCGCACCACCCGGACGTGATCGTGCTCGGCGCTGGCCGCACCACGCGCAAACGGGCCGACCTGCTTCTGGAGCACGGGGTCAACATCATCGCCTACGCGGATATCGATCCCCGCAAGATCGGCCGCATGGTCAATGGCCGTCCCGTGCTCCACCGCGACGAACTCCCGCCGGCTGGCCAGGCCTTTTGCCTGTCCTACGTGGGCAGCCGTGGCGCGCGGGAAGAGATTGGGGCGTTTTTACGGGAAAGGGGATGGGAGGAAGGGAAGGATTGTTTGATGGCGGGGTGAGTCTCATCTAGGGGGAAATATGGAATCGCATGGCAGGGGCATTCGCAATGACGCCGATTATAGCGGTACGTCTATAATCCATCTTGCTGATGGACGAATTTTGCGTGTTTTTATTGATGTTTTCTTGCCAAGTTTTGAGAGAAACAAAATTGAAGTGATGGCTTATCCCACGGCAGGGCAATACAAGAAATTATGGAATCGCAACATAAAATCGATGAAATTGATTGTGCGAGATACTGGAGGAGGAATTATTAATGTTTTGGCGCTTAATGAACCATATGTTTTGTCGGGGAAAGAGCGCTATTATGGAGTTAATAGTAGCAAATGTTTGATGACGCTACATGCGTCTAACTGTCATGTTAGCCATAATCTTGAGTTGGGTGAATCTGGCAAAAAAGGACGCGCGTATTTTACAGACTATTCAAAAATTCCTATTTTTTCAGGGATTGAAAAGGGGCATCGCAAGATAAAATTGGATACAAAGAGCATACATATTAATATTAATCGTGATATTCGCTTTGCCTTGAAAAAAATTATTGATAATTTAGAAAATAAATATAATATTATAACAATAGTCGATTATAAATTTTCAAATGAAATTAACTCTGTTATATCATTACGACTTTTTTTGAATATCATTTCAGTAGCAATCCGCTGCAGACTATTTCTATTCAGGCTTGATGAGCAAAGTAATGGTAGATATTATAACGAATTTTATAGATATCCAGGCACTATGGGTGAAAAAAATGAACGCGAAGAACTAATCCCAGGTCAATATTTTGCAGAATTTGTTAAGAGTGCATATAAAAAAATACTATGTTTTGGCGAAGATTGCATTTATAATTATTTGTACAAAATTAATTCATATGATGATTCTACTTTGGAGAAGGATTTTATTTATAAGTATGCTGCGCTTGAGTCCGTTATTAACTATATTGTAAATAAAAGTAGAACAGATTTACACATAATAAATAATGATATTTGGGCAAGATGCAAAGAAACTGTTATTAAGGTTTTAGAAAAAAATCATGTAAAGGATGATGAATTTAAAATTATTAAGGATAAAATTGATAATGCTAATTATTTGGGATTTTCAGAGAAGATTAATATGGCATGTCATGAATATAATGTAAAAATTGATGATCTGTGGCCGATTGGTGGAAAATTTGGATTATCGAGTATTAGAAATAAATTTATCCATGGTCATGATTTTGCGCCGTCAACCTATGGAGCACTTCAGGGCGCTCGTGAACATTTACGTTGGATACTTGAACGGATACTGATTGGTTTACTCGGGTGGCCAATTGAAAAAACAACCGTTAACAGTGCCTATCTTGGCAAGAATAGTGCTGTATATAACGAGTTGAACAAAGATATCACCGCGTTAAAAAGAGAATGATTAACTAAAGCTGCCGCGCATGTTATTAACAGGATAGGACTGTTCATTGTCTACGGGCGATATCCGGGTCTCACCTACGGCATCACATCCCTTCTTCCCCACCGCCAGCAGCACCTCGTCCTGCACCAGCCGGTACCCGCCCTCGGTCTTGCACTCGCGCTCCAGGTAGTCCCGGATTTCGTCGCGCCTGTCGCGGAAGCGGGCGTCCGGGCTAGGCCCGGTCCTTGAACCAGGTCAGCCGCGCCACTCCGCGAATCTGCCGGAAATTGGCCCCCTGGCTCACGCAGCTCAGGGCCAGGTCCGCGTCCCGCACCAGCGTGCCGCTCAGGGCGTCCACGCCGTGGTCGAAGAGCAGCGGCGCAAAGGGCACGGAGTCGCCCAGCATGATGACAAAGGCCGTTGCCGGGCAGAGCGCCAGAAGTCCGTCCAGGGTGTGGTTGGTGAGCGCGGTGCCGGTGATGGCCACCACGTCGGCCCGGGGGATGACCTCCCCGGCCTGTTCCGGGCCCAGGTCGCCCTCCTGGGGATTGTTCTCCAGGACCCAGAGGTTTTTCGTCTCCGTGCGGACCTTGCCCAGGAACGGAAAATGCCCGACCACGGCCACGTTCTTCCCGGCCCCGCGCTCCAGGATGATGTCCCGGGCGTTCTTCTCCACCAGGGCCGATTCGTCCACCCGGAGCAGGGAGTTGACGGCCGCCATGCCCATGGCCGCCTCCAGGATGCTTTCGGAAAGGGCCATGGCCGCCAGCTCCCGAGGGGTCTTTTCGTGCAGGGTTCCGGGCGCGGCCACCAGGGGCGGGGACTGGCGCAGGGCGTCCCTGGGCAGGGTCGCGGCCAGCCCGCACCTCCGCGTGACCACGGCGGTATGGAACACGCCCTGGCGGATGTCCCGCACCGCGCAGTCGCAGTCCAGCGTACGGAGCAGCTCTTCGAGAATCGTGGGCTTCATGGCGTTTTCCTTGCCGCGGCTCGCCGTGCGTCAGTTGTACGCGGCCATGATCGCCCGGGATTCCTCCAGCAGCGGCCCGGCCAGGGAGGCCATGTCCGCGTCCGCCCAGAACGGCAACCGCTGGTGGGTTTCCAGGTAGTTCAGGGGAACGGGGTGGGTGCCCAGGACCACGGGCAGGCCGTAGCGGGTTTCGATGAAGGCCTTGAACTGCCGTATGTTCGGGCAGGGCGGGTAGCCCACCACCAGGCCGGTGGCCAGATGCACCACCGTGGCTCCGTTCTTGGCGAATTCCGCGGGAACATATTCCACGTTGCCGCCCGGGCAGCCGCCGCAGGTGGTGAAGCCGACGATTTCCGCAGGCTCGGCGGCGCTGTAGCGGGCAAATCCGCCCGTGCGCTCACGCAGGGCCCGAAAGCATTTGCCTCCGCCGCAGGAGCTGTAGCGCGCGCAGATGATGACGCCGATCTTGATCATGACGGACCTCGCAGTTGTTGTGGCTGATGACGGGTGCCTACGCCGTTTTCCTGTCCACCGCCAGCAGCACCGGGTCCTGCATGCGCCGGCTCCGCCCCCAGGCGTGCGCTCCTGTTCCCGCTCATCCCGCGTTTCGCCGCGCGCTAATTCACCGTGCTGCGATAGGTCTCTTTGTTGCGAAGCTTTTGGAACTTGTACACGGCCTGGTTGTGCTCCTCCAGGCTCTTGCTGAAGAAGTGCGTGCCGTCGCCCTTGGCCACGAAGTACAGGTAGTCGTGGGTTTCCGGGTTGGCGGCGGCCTGGAGCGAGACCAGGCCCGGCGAGCAGATGGGGCCGGGCGGCAGGCCCGCCAGGCGGTAGGTGTTGTAGGGGTTGGCCCCGTCCTCCAGATGCGCGCGCTTGAGGTCGCCGTCGAAGTCCGGGCCCAGGCCGTAGATGGTGGTGGGGTCGGATTGCAGGCGCATGCCCAGGCGCAGCCGGTTCACGAAGACCCCGGCGATGCGCGCCCGCTCGGACAGATCGCCGGACTCCTTCTCCACCAGGGAGGCCAGGGTCACGACGCGCAACAGCTCGGCGGGTGCGGGAACCTGGTCCGGCCACACCTTGCGGGCGTTCTTCCAGAACTCCTTGAACATGGCCTCGGCCAGGACGCGGCCGTTGTCCGTGGCGCTTTTGGTCACCAGGTAGGTCTCGGGGAACAGGAAACCCTCGGGCGAATCGCCCGGGATGTGCTCGCGCTCCAGCAGGGCCGGGTCGAAGACGGCGGCGCGGAACTCGTCCGCCTTGGCCGCGCCCGAGGCGGCCACGGCCTGGGCCGTCTCCCACCAGGTGAGGCCCTCGCGCACCTGGACCCGGCTGAGCAGGCCCGGCGAGGTGGTCAGCTCCTCCAGGATGCGCTCGGCGCTCCAGCCCGTGACCAGCAGGAATTCCCCGGCCCGGATGGACTGGGCCTTGCCCGCGTCCTTGGCCAGGGACTCGAAGCCCCGGGCGCTGGGCAGGAAGCCGTCGCCCTGGAGCCGCCTGGACACGGCGCGCAGGCTTTCGCCCGCATTGATCCGGAACACGATTTCCTGGCCCGCCGGGGCCAGGGGCGTGCTGGGGCCGAAAAAGGACCGGGCCAGCCAGAGGACCCAGGCCAGGATGAGCACCCCGGCCAGGGCCGTGACCAGCGGGATGAGCACCCGCGGCGAGGTGGTCAGGCCCGATCCAGCCACGAGCGCAGAATCTGGACGGCCGCCTGGCTGTCCAGGGCTTGTTTCCGTTTCCTGGCGCACAGTCCGGCCTCCTTGAGCTCCTCCTCGGCGGCCGCCGAGGTCAGGCGTTCGTCCACGAGATGCACGGGGATGGTCAGGCGGCGTTGCAGGCTTTGGGCGAAATTGCGGGCCTGGCGGGTGGTTTCGGTGTCCGAACCGTCCAGGGCCAGGGGCAGGCCCACCACCACGGCCTCCACCTTTTCGGCGGCCACCAGGGCGGTGAGTTCTGCGAACAGCGCCTCGCGCGTGGTGCGCTGGAGCACGGGCAGGGGCGAGGCCAGGATGCCGGCGGGATCGCACACGGCCAGGCCCACGCGCTTGAGCCCGAAATCCACGCCCAGCACCCGCACGGCTATTCCACCAGCAGGGTCTTGCCGCGGCGCTCGGCGGATTCGAGCATCTTCTTGAGACTGCGCTTCCAGCGGGGGCCGCCCACGGCCTGGGCCAGGTATTCCGTGGCGTGCAGCACCGGGTTGTGGCGCTTCATCTGCAGGAGGCAGCGCTTGATGCCCACCTTGCAGGAGGGGCAGCCCACCAGCACCGGGCGCTTCCTGTCCGCGGCCTCCAGGTCCTTGTCCAGCTGCTCCTTCTTGCGTTCGCGCAGCCGGTTGTAGATGGCCGGGCTGGTGAGCGCGCCCAGGCCGGACTCGCCGCAGCAGTGGGGCGAGAGCGCCACCGGGGCGTCCAGGATGCCGGAAAGGGCCTGGCGGTAGGCCTCGGCGGCCTTGACCTTGGACACGCTGGTCCATTCCGGGTGGCAGGCCGCGTGGTAGAGGAGCGCCTCGCCCGCGGGGAAGGGGCCGGGCAGCCGCTCCAGCAGGAACTGCATGGCGTCCAGGCGGCGCGGGGGCTCGCTGAGTTCGCGGTGGAACTCGTAGGTCTCCAGGGACTCGCGGCAGGTGCCGCAGGCCGTGATCAGGGTCATGGCCTTGAGCCCGGCCCGGCCCGTGGCCACAAGGAGGTCCAGGAGCTCCATCATGGTGCGGTGGCGGTTGGCCTGGTAGGCCTCCTGGCAGCCCGCGGAGAGCAGGGGATAGCCGCAGCAGAGGTGCTTGTCCGGCAGGACCACGTTGGCCCCGGTCTTGAGCAGAAGGAAGAGGGTGGCCATGCCGATGGAGTGCGAGAAGAGCCCGGCCCCGCAGCCCGGGAAATAGAGCACGGTGTCGTCCGGGGCCGCGCCCGGGCGCTTGAGGATGGAGCCCTGGCCGAGCTTCAGCTCCTCGTAGAGGTTGCGGAAGTCGATGTGCGGGCCCTGGCCCTGGAGCACGGGGCTGGCCATGCCGCGCAGGGCCGCGCCGGGCAGCACGCCCAGCACGCGGTTGGCCGCGGTCTGGCCCAGGGACAGGACCTTGGCGGCCTTGGGCAGGCGGCCCGCGGGGTCCTTGGCCAGCATGGTCAGGACCCTGGTCTTGATGGGGTGGCCGCCCTGGCCCTTGTACTCCAGGAAGGAGCGCATCTGGAGCGCGGCCCCGGCCGAATCGATCTTGATGGGGCAGACCGCGGTGCACTTGCCGCAGGCCGTGCAGTGCTCCATGATCCGCCGCAATTCCGCCAGCAGGCCCTTGTCCGGCTCGCCGCGCTGGACCTGGGAGTAGTAGATGGCCTCCATGAGCGCGCCCAGGCTGATGTTCTTGTTGCGCGGGTGGAAGAGCAGGCCTCGCTGGGGCTGGAACATGGGGCAGACCTGCTTGCACTTGCCGCAGCGGGTGCAGGTCTGGATGTTGCGCAACAGCGCGATGAGCTGCTCCTTGTCCTTGAGCGCGGTCTTGTCCAGGTCCTGGATCAGGCGGTTGAAGGAGAAGGTGTACGGCTCGCTCGGCAGCTTGCGTTCCGTGAGCTTGGCCGGGTTGAGCACGTTCTTGGGGTCCACCTTGGCCTTGTAGGCGCGCAGGGCCTTGATCTTGTCCTCGGAGAGATAGGCGATCTTGGTGATGCCGATGCCGTGCTCGCCCGAGACCTCGCCCTGGAGCGAGAGCACCTTCTCGAACACGTCCTTGGCCGCCTCGTGGGCCTGGGCCAGCATTTCGGCGTCGTTGGAGTTCACCGGGATGTTCACGTGGCAGTTGCCGTCGCCCGCGTGCATGTGGCTGGCGATGGCGATGCGCCGGGCCTTGATCTCGCGGTACAGGGCCTCGATCTCGCGGTCGTGCTTGGGGTGCTTGTCGCGCAGTTCCTGGAACACGTAGCGGATCTCGGTCTCCAGCTCGTCCTCGGAGAGGTCCGCGGTGGTGGTCTTTTTCTTGAGGATGGACAGGGCGCGGTCCAGGGCCGCGTCCACCGCGGGATCGTCGAAGGCCACCCCGGGCAGTTCGCGCACCTGGAGCAGGGCCTTGCGGTAGCGCCGCGAGAGGTAGATGAGGTTCAGGTTCTCCAGGAAGTCCGAGAATTCCGGGATGACCTCCAGGGGGATGACCACGTCCTCGTTGACCTTGAAGCCCGAAGTGTGCTTGGCGATGGCCGAGAGCTTGTGCCGGTCCTCCCAGAAGACCTCGGCCTCCTTCTCGTCCTGGGCCGCGAAGATGTCCACCCCGTCGTAGGGCTGGGCCATGGCCAGCAGGGCCTGCACGGCCTGCTCCAGGGCGGTTTCGTGGTCCGAGTCCAGCTGGACCAGGAGCACGGAGATGGGATCGCCCTCGTAGGTGGACGATTTCTTGCGGTATTCGATGGCCTGGACGTACTTGGGACCCCATTCCTCCAGGGCCGAGATCTTCACCAGGTCGCCCTGCTTGCGGATGGTGTCGCGCAGGCCCACGATGTCCTTGATCACGAGCATGGCGTTGCGCATGGAGCGGCCGTAGAACTCCAGGCAGAGCACGCGGGAGTGGGCGGGCTTCTTGTGCAGCACGAAGCAGGCGTCCACGATGACGCCGTCCACCCCCTCCTTCTGCACGCCCGGCAGACCGCCCAGGAACTTGTTGGACACGTCCTTGCCCAGGCCCTTGCCGCGGATGTCGTCTCCGGCCAGGGTCACGGTCTCCAGGAGCGCGCCGTGGTCGTCGAAGATCTCGAACACCGCGCTCTCGGTCTCGAAGATCTTGTGGCGCGGGTGGTCCTTGCGGCGCACCTCGATGAGCCCGCCCGTGGGCAGCACCATGCGGTAGGAGAGGATGTTGTCGATGGTGGTGCCGTACTCGAAGGCGAACGGCCCGCCGGAGTTCTCGGAGATGTTTCCGCCCAGGCTGGAGGCGGCCTTGGAGGCCGGGTCCACGGTGAAGAGCAGGTCCTGCTCCGCGGCGGCCTTGATGGCGTCCAGGGTGATGACCCCGGCCTGGGCGCAGAGCACCTTGGCGTCCGGATCGATGTCCAGTATCTTTTTGAAGCGGGCCAGGGACAGGACCACGGCCCGGGCGTGCATGGGGATGGCCCCGCCGGTGAGGCCCGTGCCGCCGCCGCGGGGGATGAGGGCGAAGCCCATCTCGTTGGCCAGGCGCACGATGGCCTGGACCTGCTCCGGGGTCTCGGGGAAGAGCACGAAGAGCGGCAGCTCCAGGCGCAGGTCCGTGGCGTCGGTGGCGCATTCCACCAGGGTGTTGGCCGAGGCGCCGATGCACTCCTCGGGCAGGGCGGCCTTGAGCCGTTCGTGCAGGGCCTTCCTGAAGGCCATGTCCGCGTCGAACTGCTCCCAGAAATGGCGCACTGCGGCGTTCAGGATGGCCGGGTACTCGCCGGACAGGGTGGGCCGGGCGATGCTCAGGCGGCGTTTGACGCTCTCGCGCACCAGCTCGGGGTCCACGAAGGGGTTGTAGCGCACCAGGAAGAGTTCGGCGGCCAGACCCGCGGCCAGGTCGCGCACGTCGCCGGGCCACTGGCCGTAGCCTTCCAGGTCCACCAGGCCGAAGACCCGGCTGACGAGCTGTTCGTCGGAAACGGAAATGTGCGGTCCCAATTGGGGCATTGCAGTGTCCTGACGGCGGCGGGGGCTGCCGGTATCGGTCGTTGGAAGGACGTGAATATAGGACCCCGGACCGGGCTTGGCAAGTGCGGGCCGGGGGCCGGTTCTGGACAGCCGGGGGGAGCCGGGATAAGGAGGGGACCTGTTCCTGCAACCTCCTGCGAGGCTCCCATGATCGAGAAGGATTTCGCCGAGCTGACGCTCTTCATCACCGGCCCCACCTGGATCAGGCCCGAGATCCGCGCCGCCGCGGCCCTGCCCGAGTTCGGCCACCGCGACAGCGAGAACCTCAAGCGCTTCGGGCCCCTCTTCGCCCATCTGCGCGAGATCGCCCGGGTGGGCCAGGAACGGGACGTGATCCTGTTCAACGGCTCGGGCTCCACGGCCATGGAGGCCGCGGTGCGCTCCCTGGTGGCCGCGGACGAGACCGTGCTGAACGTCTCGGTGGGGGCCTTCGGCGACCTCTTCCACAAGCTGGCCGTGCTCAACGGCAAGAAGGCCGTGCAGCTCAAGTTCGCGCCCGGCCGGGCCATGGACCTGGCCCGCATGGAGCAGGCCCTCGTCGAGCACAAGCCCGCGGTGGTCACCTTGACCCAGAACGAGACCTCCACCGGCGTGCTCAACGACGTGGAAGCGGCCTGCGCCCTGGCCCGCAGGCACGGGGCCCTGCCCGTGGTGGACGGGGTGAGCCTGTTCGGCGGGGCCGACGCGCGCATCCCGGAATCCGACCCCGTGATGTACGTGACCTCCACCCAGAAGTCCCTGGCCGTGCACGCCGGATTCGGCATCGCCTTCGTCTCGGCAGAGGCCCTGGACAAGGCCGCCAAGGTCGCCGACCGGGGCTATTCCTCGGACATCGTGACCCAGGTGAACACGGCCCGCAAGAGCCAGACCCTGACCACACCCAACGGCGGCCTGGCCAACCAGTTGGCCGTGCAGCTCGACTACATCGTGAACGTGGAGGGCGTGGCCAAGCGCTACGCCCGGCACGAGGCAATGCGCGACATGGTGGCGCAGTGGGCGGGACGGCAGCCCGGCTTCGAGCTCCTGGCCCCGGAGGGCCACCGTTCCCCCACGCTCACGGCCCTGCGCACGCCCGCGGGCCTGGGCACGGCAGGCCTCAAGCGGATCAAGGAGGCCATGCGGGAGCGCGGCTACCTCTTCGACACGGGCTACGGCAAGCTGAACTCCGACCTGGAGGCCCAGGGCGAACGGCCCGTGTGCCGCATCGGCCACATGGGCGACATCACGCCGGACATGCTGGCGCAGTACCTGGACGTGCTGGGCCAGGTCCTGGCGCAGGGTCTGTGAAGTCCTGTTTCTTGCAGCGCGTATAGACTTTTTTATCCCCCTCTGCTAGGGTGGCTTCCCGGACCTCAACGCGGAGGAGCCCATGCTGACGCCCGCCTTGTCGGCCCTGCGGGAGAGCCTCGCGGATCAAGCCGAGCGCACGGAAGAGCAGCAACATCTCTTGAGCGAACTGGAGCTCCTGGATGCGGTCTTCACGGTCGAGCCGCCCGCCGCTCCGGAGGCTGGAAAAGACCGGTCATCCTCTCCCCAATTTCTCCAGGACGAGCTGGAACCCCTGAAGGTGCAGGCGGACTTCTCGCTCCTGCCTCCGGCCGGAGTGCGGACGATCCTGGCCAAGGGCCTGCCCAAGGGCATGAGCTTCATAGTCGGCGGCAAGGGCGGTCGCTGCCCGTGCTGCGGGAGGAAATGAGCATGGCCCGGGGCGCTTTCTGGGTCTTCGGCACGCCCGAGAATGACCCGCAGGACATCTGCTTTCAGGTGGCCGAGGATTTCAGCGGGGATATTCCCCTGGATCAACTGGCCCTGCGCGACGACATCGACGCCGTGCTGGCGACGCTGAAGGCCGCCTTTGAGACGGACGGCCGCCGCTTCGCGCACTACTTCAAGCCGTTGCTCTCCCTGGCCCAGGCCGGGCTCGTGGGGGAGGACGCCCAGCCCGAGGTCGGAAAGCGGGCCTTGGCGGCCCTGCGCAAGGAGATCGTGGCCAAGGAAGCGGGGAAGATCAAGAACCGGTACATGCGGCGTCTGGGCGTGGTGGCCCTCTGGTATGCGCTGCCTGCGCTCGCGGCGGGCGTGGTCCTGCGGTGGCTGGCTCCGGCGACTTGGCTCATCCCCTACCTTTCCTTGTGGATCGGGGCCATGGTCGGGGCCTGGCTGTCGTTCGCCATCCGCAAGCAGACCTTTTCGTTCGAGGACATCGCCCAGCCTGAAAAGGATCTGCTGGAGCCGGGATTGCGCCTCATGGTCACCGGGGCCATGACGCTGATCCTGGGCCTCGCCTTCAGCCTCGGCATGCTGCAGATCAGCATCGGCGGCGTGTCCACGGCCGACATCGCCACAAAAAATGAGGTGGCGCTGCTGGTAGGCATGTTGTGCGGCATCTCGGAGCAGGCCCTGCCCGCCACCCTGAACGATCAGGCCAACAAGCTGTTGCGGCCGGAGAGATAGGCCCGGCGCTCAGCCCTCGCGCAGCACGCGCACGAGAAAGCCCTTGAGGTAGTCGGTCTCGGGCATGGCCGGATGCACGGGATGGTCCGCGTCCTGGTGCCCCTGTCTGAGGATCTGGATGCGCACCCGGGCTTCCTGGGCTGCGCGCTGGAGAAGCTTGCGCAGGTCCGCTTGGGACAGGTGCTGGGAGCAGGAGCAGGTGAGCAGGACCCCGCCGTGCTCCACCAGGTCCAGACCCAGGCGGTTCAGCCTGCGGTAGGCCGAGAGCCCGGCCTCGAAGTCCTTGCGCCGCTGGATCAGGGCGGGCGGGTCCAGGCTCACCACGTCGAAGCGCCGTCCTTCCTCCCGCATCCCTGCCAGGGCCTCGAAGGTGTCGGCCTTGAGAGTGCTCACGTTGTCTTCCACGCCATTGATTTCCGCGTTGCGGGCCACGGACTCCAGGGCCGGACCCGAGGCGTCCAGGCAGAGCACGTCGGCCGCCCCGGCCCTGGCCGCGGCCACACCCAGGGCCCCGGCATAGGAAAAGCCGTCCAGCACGCGCCTGCCCGCGACCAGCGGCAGCAGGCTCGCGCGAATGGCGCGCATGTCGAAATACCATCCGGTCTTCTGGCCGCCCGCCAGATTGACCTGGAAGCGCGCGCCGTTCTCCTCGATCTCCACCGCCTCCGGCACGCTTCCGGCCGCCACCTCCACCTCTCGGGGCAGGCCCTCCAGCTCGCGCGAGCGCGAGTCGTTCTTGAGCAGGATGCCCGCGGGCGCGACCTCGGCCTGGAGGCTTTCCAGGATGACCCCGCGCACGCGCTCCATGCCCGCGCTCAAGAGCTGCACCGAGAGCACGTCTCCGAAGCGGTCCACCATGAGGCCGGGCAAGAAGTCGGACTCGCTGAAGATCAGGCGGTAGAAGGGCTTGTCGAACAGCCGCTGCCGCAGTTCCAGGGCCGCGCGGATGCGGCCGCGCAGGAGGTCGCTGTCGAGCCGGTCCCCGGCGTCGCGGCTCAGCAGGCGGCCCGCGATGAGCGCGCCGGGGTGCACCGTGGCCAGGCCCAGGGGGCGTCCGCCCGCGGCCTCCACCCGGGCGCATTCCCCGGGCTCGAAGGCCTTGAGCGGCGTCTTGGCCGTGTCCACCTCGTTGCTGAAGATCCAGAGATGGCCTTCGCGCAGGCGGCGGTCTTCATTTTTTTTCAGCACCAGCGACTTCATGTTTTTCCCTTTGTACGTTTGCGTCCC
>JAWRKD010000138.1:0-3709 GCA_040307135.1 Desulfovibrionaceae bacterium | reverse complement strand
CCCCCCCCCCCCCCCCCCCCCCCCCCCCCCGCCTCAGGCGGGGCCAAAGGTTTGAAGTACAATTTCGATTGGAGCATTGTCCTTGCGGGCGAGTATCACCAGTGGCTCATCGACGGCCTCTGGCTGACCCTCAAGATTTCGGCCCTGTCCATCGTCCTGGCCACGGCCCTGGGCACCCTGGTGGCCGTGCTGCGCATGACCAAGGTCAAGGCCCTGGAATGGTTCAGCCTGGCCTTCACCGAGTTCTTCCGCAACACCCCGCTCCTGGTGCAGATCTACTTCTGGTATTTCGGCTCCTACGTGCTGTTGCCCGAGGCCGTGAACCAGTGGCTCTACAAGCAGGACTTCGAGTTCGCCTCGGGCGTCATCGCGCTCACGGTCTATACCGCGGCCTTCATCGCCGAGGAGATCCGGGCGGGCATCTTCGCCATCCCCAAGAACCAGCTGGAGGCCTCGCGGGCCACGGGCCTGTCCTTCCTCCAGGCCTACCGCTACGTGATCCTGCCCCAGGCCTTCCGGATCATCGTGCCGCCGCTCATCTCCCAGTTCCTGAACCTGATCAAGAACTCGTCGCTGGTCATGACCATCGGCGTCATGGACCTGACCTACATGGCCCGCCAGATCGAGTCCCA
The DNA here is from genome assembly GCA_040307135.1 of Desulfovibrionaceae bacterium. Taxonomy (GTDB): domain Bacteria; phylum Desulfobacterota; class Desulfovibrionia; order Desulfovibrionales; family Desulfovibrionaceae; genus Aminidesulfovibrio. The sequence goes on along the minus strand of JAWRKD010000138.1, from coordinate 3,077 downwards.
CACCTTCCGGGGCTTCGAGGCCTTCACCGCGGCCACGCTCATCTACATCTGCATCTCCCTGGCCGTGTCCCTCTCCATCAACCTCTATAACAAGCATTTCCTGCGTCAGATCAGGTACTAGGGGACACCGATGCATTGGGACGTGGTCTGGAACAACATCGATTACTTCCTCTGGGGGTCGCTCACCATCGACACCCGGAACATGACCGTCACGGGCGACCTGGGCGGGCTGGCCCTGGCCGTGGTCCTGGCGGTCCTGGGCATCTTCGGGGCCTTCTGGCTGGGCCTGGCCGCGGGCCTCATGCGCCTGTCGCGGCGGCGCTGGGTCAAGGCCCTTGCCGTGATCTACATCGAGCTGGTGCGCGGCACGCCGCTGCTCATGCTCATCTTCTGGTTCTACTTCCTGGCCCCTGTGCTTCTGGGCTCGGCCGTGCCTGAGTTCCACAGCACGCTCATCGCCTTCATCGTCTTCACCGGAGCCTACGTGGGCGAGATCGTGCGCGCGGGCGTCACGGCCCTGCCCAAGGGCCAGATGGAGGCCGCCCGGGGCACGGGCCTGAGCCATTTCCAGGCCATGCGCCTGGTCATCCTGCCCCAGGCCCTGCGCAACATGATCCCGTCCTTCGTGAACCAGTTCGTGAGCCTGACCAAGGACACCTCCCTGGCCTCCATCATCGGGGTCAACGAGCTGACCAACACAGCCACCCAGGTGAACAACCGGACCATGAACGCGCCCTTCGAGATATTTCTCACCATCGCCGGGCTCTACTTCCTGATCTGCTGGGTGCTCACCGCCACCAGCCGCCGCCTGGAACGGCACCTGGCCCGCTACCAGGCCCGGGGGCGCTAGCCGTGCCCGCCGCGTTCGGGGACCTGGCCCGGCGGCTGGAGCACACCCAGCTGCGGCCAGGAGCTTCGGCCGCGGACATCGAACGCCTCTGCGCCGAGGCCCGCGAGCACAATCTCCTGGCCGTGTGCGTGGCCCCCTTCCGCCTGCCCCAGGCCGTGCGCCTGCTGGCCGGAAGCGGAGTGTTCTGCGTCTGCGTGGCGGGTTTTCCCCTGGGCTCCCAGACCACGGCGGCCAAGGCCCGCGAGGCTGCCGAGGCCGTGGCCGCCGGAGCCGCGGAGATCGACATGGTGCTCAACGTGGGCGCGCTCAAGGACTGCGACGAGGCCTGCGTGGCCGCGGACATCGCGGCCGTGGTCCGGGCCGCGGCCGCGCCCGTGAAGGTCATCCTGGAGACGGCCCTGCTCACGGACCGGGAAAAGATCCTGGCCTGCCGCCTGGCCGCGGACGCCGGAGCCGCCTTCGTCAAGACCTGCACCGGGTTTTCCGGCGGCGGAGCCACGATTGAGGACGTGGCCCTGTTGCGCGCCCATGCCCCGGCCCGCATGGGCGTCAAGGCCAGCGGCGGCGTCCGCACCCGGGCCCAGGCCGAGGCCCTGCTGGCGGCCGGGGCCTGTCGTCTGGGAACCTCCTCCTCCCTGGCCATCCTGGCAGGGGCCTGACATGGCAGTGCTGCACGTCGGCGACCCGCGCGAGATCGAACGCCGCTCCCTGGCCATCATCGACGCCGAGGTGCCCGAGCCCCGGCCCTTCCAGGGCGCGCAGTGGGAGATCGTCCGGCGTATGATCCACACCAGCGCGGATTTCGAACTGCTCTCCCTGGTGCGCTTCCATGCCGGGGCCTGCGCCGCGGGCCTGGACGCCCTGCGCTCGGGCTGCACCATCGTCACGGACACGGAAATGGCCCGCTGCGGCATCCCCCTGCGCCGCATGGAGCCTCTGGGCTGCTCGGTGCGCTGCCTCATGGGCGACGAGGAGGCAGCGCGGCTGGCCAAGGAAGGCGGCCAAACCCGGGCCAAGGTGGCCGTGGACCTGGCCCAGGAGCGCTTCGCCCCGGCCGTCTGGGTCATCGGCAACGCGCCCACTGCGCTTCTGCGTCTGCTGGAATTGCTGGAGTCCGGCGCGGCCGCCCCGGCCCTGGTGGTGGGCATGCCCGTGGGTTTTGTCAACGCGGCCGAGTCCAAGGAACTGCTCCTGGCCCAGGAACGCACGCCCTTCATCACCATCCGCGGCCGCAAGGGCGGCTCGGCCCTGGCCGCCTGCGTGATCAACGCCCTGGCCGAGATGCTCCTGGCCGGGCGGGCCTGAAAAAAAGCCGCCGGGCAGGACCCGGCGGCTTGTCGCGCACGATCCGGCTTTCCCTAGAACGCGGTCTTCACCGAGGGCGTGGCGCTCCCGCGCTGGAGATGGGGGAGCATCTCCCGCGTCTCCTTGTTCAGGGGCAGGGTCCAATCGTGGCCCGAGAGCTCGGTGTCGTCGTCCACGGCCACCACCCGGGCGTGCACCAGGATCTGGGTGCTGCCCACGAGATAGGTGCCGGACAGGATGCAGGGCCGGGGCGGCAGTTCCTTGGGCGGCTCCTGGCCTTCGGCCGGGGGCGCGGGAGCCGGGACGGGCCTGGGCGCGCTGCGGGTCACCTTGTAGTCCAGCTTGGCCAGACGCGAGGCCACCTGGCTCGACACCACCCGGCCCAGGGGCGACTTGTCCGCGGGATCGGCCTCGTTGGTGAAGCGTTCCACTGAGATGGGCGAATTGGGCGGCAGATCGTCCTTGAGGTCCTTGGCCAGGGCGTCGGCTGCTTCGTAGTTCAGCTCGATGGTCGGAGTGTCGTCCTCTTCGTAAAGCTTTTTGGTGGTGGCCCCGGTGTCCAGGACGAAGTTCTTGGTGTCCGCGATATTCTGCTTGGTCTCGCGCCAGGTGCAGCCGCCCGTGACGGCCAGCGCCAGCGCCAAAACCCATGCCCATGCTTTCATGCCCTGCTCCTCCTGCCGCGCCGCGCTCCCGGCGCCCTCTTTTCATCGGACGTTTCCGGCAGTTCTTTAATGATCCCGGCAAGGAGACGTCCCAGGTCCGCGGCCGCGGCCTTGGCCGCGGCCAGAACGCGGGCGTGGCTCACGGGTCCCTGGCAGTCGGGCAGGTTCTGGTTGGTCAGGCAGGAGAGGGCCAGGACCCGCATGCCCGCCCGGCGCGCGGCGATGGTCTCCACGGCCGTGGACATGCCGATGGCGTG
>JAWRKD010000137.1:0-13587 GCA_040307135.1 Desulfovibrionaceae bacterium | reverse complement strand
TGACCGCCTCCGTGGCCGAGGCCGCGGGCGGCGCGGCGGCGGCGGCCAGGGAGGCCGCGGCGGCCGTGGACAAGGCCCGCCAGGGCGCGGAAAGCGTGGTGCGCACCGTGGGCGCCATCGAGGCCGTGGCCTCCAAGTCCGCGGACCTGGGCGAGGCCGTGGCCGTGCTGGGCGGCCAGGCCGAGGCCATCGGCAAGATCATGGGCGTGATCAGCGACATCGCGGACCAGACCAACCTCCTGGCCCTGAACGCCGCCATCGAGGCCGCCCGCGCGGGCGAGGCCGGGCGCGGCTTCGCCGTGGTGGCCGACGAGGTGCGCAAGCTGGCCGAAAAGACCCAGGCCGCCACCCTGGACGTGCGCCGGGAGATCGAGGCCATCCGCGACAAGGTGGGCCAGACCCGCCGGGGCGTGGAGGAGGCCGCGGGCCTGGTGGACGAGAGCGTGCGCCTGGCCCAGGAGTCCGGCACGGCCCTGGCCGAGATCGTGCGCCTGGCCGGGGCCAGCACCGAGCGCATCCAGTCCATCGCCGTGGCCGCGGAGCAGCAGTCCCAGGCCAGCGAGGACCTGAACCGCACCATCAACACGGTGAACAACATCTCGGCCGAGACCGGGCAGGCCATGGCCGTGGCCGACGAGGCCGTGGACGGCCTGGGCGCCAGCGTGCGCTCCCTGGCCACCATGACCCGGGTCTTCGAGCTGGTGGGCGGCGGTTCGCTCAAGGAGGTCATCACGGCCCTGGCCGGGGACCAGGACATGCTCTCCCTGGACAAGGCCCGCATGGAGCGGGCCCTGCGCGCCATGATCCGGGCCAAGCCCTTCCTGGAGCTGCTCTACGTCACCGACGCCGCGGGCCGCCAGATCGTGGAGAACATCCCCCAGCCCGGGCGGGAGAGCCCGGAGGACCGCACGGCCCTGGGCCGCGACTGGTCCACGCGGCCGTGGTTCACCGGCCCGCTCCAGAGCCAGTCCCTGTACGTCTCGGACGTGTACGTGTCCCAGGCCTCGGGCAGGAACTGCATCACGGTGTCCAGCCCGTTCCGCGGCGCGAACGGGACCGTGCTGGGCATCATCGCCGCGGACGTGCGGGTGGGGGACTAGAGCATTTTCTCGATAAAGGAGCGGATGCGGGGGTTCTCCACGCCGGAGGCGAAGAACTCTCTCGGCGCGCCCTGGGCCAGGAAGCGGCCGTTCTCCATGAAGATGACCGTGTCCGCCACCTCGCGGGCGAAGCCCATGTTGTGCGTCACGATGACCATGGTCATGCCGTCCCGGGCCAGCTGGCGGATGGTGTCGAAGACCTCGCCCACGAGCTCCGGGTCGAGCGCGCTGGTGGGCTCGTCGAAGAGCATGATCTTGGGGCTCATGGCCAGGGCCCGGGCGATGGCCACCCGCTGCTTCTGCCCGCCGGAGAGGGTCACGGGGTAGGCCCCGCTCTTGTCCTCCAGGCCCACGCGCCGGAGCATGGCCCGGGCGGTCTCCTCGGCCTCGGCCCGGGGCCTGCCCAGCACGGTGAGCGGGCCTTCCATGACGTTGCCGAGCACGGTCATGTGCGGAAACAGGTTGAACTGCTGGAAGACCATGCCGATCTCGGAGCGCAGGGCGCAGATGCGCTTCTGGCGGTCCGGCACCCTGCGGCCGCCCCGCTCCACGTAGCCCGCCTCCCGGCCCTCGAAGCGGATCAGGCCGCCGTCGATGACCTCCAGGAAGTTCATGGTCCGCAGGAGCGTGGACTTGCCCGAGCCGCTGGGTCCCACGATGACCACCTTCTCGCCCTTCTGGAGCGAGAGGCTCACGTGGTCCACGGCCAGGTGCTCGCCGAAGCGCTTGACGATGTCGGTCAGCTCGATGATCGGCCCGGTCATCTAGCGCCTCTCATAGACCCCGAGGCGGTGTTCCACGCGCTCGAAGACGAAGGTGAAGACCGTGGTGAAGCAGAGATAGACCACCGCGGCCAGGACCAGCACCGTGACGTTGAAATAGGCGTTGAAGATCTGGTCCGCGGTGCGCATGAGCTCCACCATGGCGATGGTGGAGACCAGGGCCGTGTCCTTGATGAGCGCGATGAATTCGTTGCCCACGGGCGGCACCAGGCGCTTGTAGGTCTGGGGGATGATGACCCGGCGCATGGTCTGCCAGGGGGTCATGCCCAGGGCCTTGGCCGCCTCGGTCTGGCCGTGCTCGATGCTCTGGATGGCCCCGCGGATGATCTCTGCCAGGTAGGCCGAGTAGTTCAGGCCCAGGCCCAGGAAGGCCGCGGTGAGGGGCTTGAAGGTGACGCCCAGGGCCGGCAGGCCGTAGTAGATGAAGAAAAGTTGCAGCAGCAGCGGCGTGCCCCGGAAGAGCCAGATGACGAACCAGCAGGCCCCGGACAGGGCCTTCACCGGGCAGATGCGGCCCAGGGCGATGAGAAGCCCGCCGAAGGGCGACACGGCCATGGTGAAGAGGACCAGGACCAGGGTCATGAGGCTGCCGTGCAGGAGCGAGGGCAGGAAGCGCGCCGTGTCCTGGAGGTAGCGCCGCCACGCGGGCAGGCGCTCGCGCTCCACGGCCGCGATGAAGTTCTGGGCCTCGGCATTGTCCGGATACACGGCCAGGACCTCGCGGGCCGCGGCCTCGGCCCCATCCAGGTCGGCCTGGGCGTGGCGGATGCGGGCCACCTGCATGCGGCTGAACACGTACTGGCCGTCGTCGCCGCCCGCGCCCGGAGCGGGCACCTGGAGGAAAAGGGCCTCGGCCCCGGCCAGGTCGCCCTGGTCCATGGCCGCGCGGCCCTTGGCCAGCAGCATGTCCGAGCCTTGGGCCGCCGCGCAGGAGGCCCAGGCCAGGAGCAGAAAGCACAGCGGCAGGAGCAGGACCAGGGCCCTGCTCCCGCCGCGCTGAGAAACCGATGCAGTCAAACCCTCAGGCTCCTTACCAGGCCTTGGGGTTGGTGATGTCCTCACCAAACCACTTGCGGGAGATCTTGCCCATGGTGCCGTCGGCCACCATGGCGTCGATGGTCTTCTGGACCATGTCGCGCAGGGCCACGTCGGCCTTGCGGAAGGCCACGCCGAAGGGCTCCTTGCTGATGAAGCCGGGCAGGGTCTTGAACTTGCCGGGGGTGGTGGCGATGAAGTAACGGCCCGAGACGTTGTCGATGACCACGGCGGCCAGGCGGCCGGACTCCAGGTCCAGGAAGGCCTTGGGGTTGTCGTCGTACTCGCGCACCTCGGCGGCCTTCTTGGGCAGGGCCGCGGCGGCCTCCACGGCCGAGGAGCCCTTCTGCACGCCCACCACCTTGCCGCCCAGGTCGGCGAAGGCCTTGGTGTTCGCTTCCTTGGCCGTGACCACGGCGATCTGGCCGTCCATGAGGTAGGGCTTGGTGAAGAGCACCTGCTTGGCGCGCTCCTCGGTGATGGTCATGCCGTTCCAGATGCAGTCGAACTTCTTGGCGTCCAGGGAGTGGATGACGCCGTCCCAAGCCGTGGGCTGCCAGACGATCTTGACGCCCAGGCGCTTGCCGCACTCCTCGGCGGCGTCGATGTCGAAGCCGTAGAGCTTGCCGTCATCCTTGCGGAATCCCATGGGAGGGAAGGCGTCGTCCAGGCCGATGACCAGCTCGCCCTTGGCCTTGACCGCATCCCAGGAGCCGTCGGCGGCGTAGGCCGCGGACACGGACAGCAGCAGGAACGCAAGAACCAGAAGAATCCGTTTCATGATGCACACCCTCCTTCGGGGATTGTTGGCTGACGGGTTCCGTTAGGTAGCCCATCGAGGGCCAAGTTGCAAGGGTTCCCGGCCGTCCGGACGGTTCCTCAGGCCTTGGGAAAGGTCGCCGGCCGGGCCACCGGGGTCTGTTTCCGGAGCAGTTCCTGCTCCAGCTTGGCGATGCGGGCGTCGGCCCGGCGCAGGCGGTCGGCCAGGACCTCGGCGAAGACCCGGTAGAGCAGGGCCTGGGCCAGGACGCGGTCGCCCTCGGAAAGCCGGTCGGTGAAGGAGAAGTCCAGGGCCAGGACCGTGCACTGGCCCGAGGCCACGATGGTGGCGCTGCGCGGGCTGCCGTCGATGACGCCCATCTCGCCGAAGATGTCGCCCAGGCGGCGCAGGTGGCTGATCTCCACCCCGTCGCGCTGCACCGAAACCTGCCCGGAGAGGAGGAAGAAGACCCTGTGGTCGAAGGTCCCCTCGCGGATGATGGCCTCGCCGTTCTCGTAGCTCCGCAGCCGGGAGAGATTGAAAATCTCGGTGAGATGCTGGCGGTTCAGGCCGTGGAAGATCTCGATGCGGCGGAATTGGGCCAGAAGTTTCTCGTCCTGGGGATCGAGGTCCAGTTCCTTCATGCAGGGGGCTCCTGCGCGCCGGGGCTCGCGGCCGTCCGTGAACGCGCTGAAGAAATATATCCTTGCGAAGGCCGCACGTCCATTATTGAACGCCCGTCCAACCCCGCAAGATCGTTCAAGACCTCCGCGACTTGACCGCCTAGCCCGGAATGCGCATGAAGGAGGAACAGACATGGACACGAACAGCAGGGAACAGGGACGGGTCTGGCGCGTGGCGGGCCTGGACGGAGCCGAACTCCTGGCCGCGTCCTTCCGCCGCCAGGTCTTTCCCCGCCATTTCCACGAGGGCTACGCCCTGGGCGTCATCGAGGACGGGGCCCTGGCCTTCCGCTACCGCGGCCAGGAGCTGGTGGCCGCGCCCGGGGAGATCAACCTGGTGGTGCCGGGCGAGGCCCACGACGGCCAAGCCGCGGCCGAGGCGGGCTGGGCCTACCGCATGTTCTACCTGGAGCCCGGGGTCCTGGCCCGGGCCGCGGCCGAAATGGGCCGTCCGGGCCTGCCCCACTTCCGGGCGGGCGTGCTGGGCGACCCGGATCTGGCCGGCCGCATCCTGGCCCTGCACCGGCTCCTGGAGCGGGGCGCGGACCGGCTGGCGGCCCAGGCCGGGCTGCTGGACCTTTTGGCGCGCTGGATCGGCCGCCACGCCGAGGACCCCGGCGCGGCGCCCCGCTGCGGACGCGAGCCCCGGGCCGTGGCCAGGGCCCTGGAATTCCTGGCCGCCCACGCGGACCAGGACCCCAGCCTGGAGGACCTGGCCCGGGTTTCAGGGCTCTCGGCCTTCCACTTCCTGCGCGTGTTCCGCCAGGCCACGGGCCTCACGCCCCACGCCTTCGTCATGCAGCGCCGGGTGCGCCGGGCCCAGGAACTCCTGCGCCGGGGCTTGGCCCCGGCCCGGGCCGCGGCCGAGTCCGGCTTCGCGGACCAGAGCCATCTCACCCGCCAGTTCAAGCGCCTCACCGGCCTGACCCCTGCCGCATACCGCAATTCCCTTCAAGATTCCTAGGGCCGTCCCGGGCATGGTCGCGCCCACAAGGAGGCGCGCATGTCCGTTCCCTGGAAGGCTTACGCCAGTCTCACCGCCGCCATGGCCATCGTGGGCAGCTCCGTGGCCGTGGGCAAGGCCGTGGCCCTGAGCCTGCCCCTCTACCTGGCCCTGGGCCTGCGCTTCGCCCTGGCCTGCTGCCTGGCCCTGCCCCTGCTCCGCATCCGGGAAGGAAGCCTGCCCCGGCTGCGCCTGCGGCACTGGGTTCTGCTCTTCGTCCAGACCGGCTGCGGGGTCTTTCTCTTCAACACGGCCCTGCTCCACGGCCTGCGGCTCACGGACGCGGCCTCGGCCGGCATCCTCACCGGCACCACCCCGGCCTGGATGGGCCTGGCCGCCCTGCTCTTCTTCCACGAGCGGCCGGGCCTGCGCGGCCTGTGCGGCCTGGCCCTGGCCTGCGCCGGGGCGCTCTGCGTCTCGGCCCTGGCCGGGCCGGGCCAAGGCAGCCTGGCGGGCAACGCCCTGGTGCTTCTGGCCGTGCTGGGCGAGGCCGCCTTCCTGCTCCTGCGCAAGGCGCTGCCGCCCGGGCTCACGGCCCTGGCGGCGTCCACGGCCGTGAGCTGTCTGGGCCTGCTCCAGTTCCTGCCCCTGGCCCTATGGCAGGGGGCGCAGTTCGACCTCGCCGCCCTGACCTGGGGCCAGTGGCTCCTGCTGGCCTATTACGGCGGAGGGGTCACGGTTCTGGCCTATGTGCTCTGGTTCTACGGCGTGGCCCGGGTTCCGGCGGCCACGGCCGGGGCCTTCAGCGGGCTGCTGCCCGTGAGCGCCCTGTTCTTCTCCTGGGCCTTCCTGGACGAGCCCCTGGGCCTGCGCCACCTGCTGGGCTGCGGCTGCGTGCTTGCGGCCATCGTCCTGCTTTCGGTCAGAACAGGCCCAGACCGGCCAGCAGCACCCGCAATCCCAGCAGGCCCAGGCCCACGGCCAGGAGCCGAAGGATGAGGCCGCCGCGCACGTGGTCCGAGAGCTTGGCCCCAAGCTGGGCCCCGGCCACCACGCCGATGGACAGGGCGATGGCCCGGTGCACGCCATGGGCGAAGGAGCCCTCCGCCACATGGGTCACGGTCCCGGTCAGGGCCATGACCGCCAGGATGAAGTGGGAGGTGGCCGTGGCCACGTGCACCGGGAAATTCAGCACCGTGACCAGGAAGGGCACGTGGATGATGCCGCCGCCGATGCCGAAAAGGCTGGAGAGATAGCCCACCAGAAAGCTGCCCCCCACGCCCAGGCGCATGTCGAAACTGTAGCGGTACTCCACGCCATGGGCGTCCACCAGGATCCGCCCGGTCCGATGCGCCGTGCGCATTGCGCCGCCCGCGGCCTTCCCGCTGTGCGGCAGGAAGAGATACACGGCCACCGCCAGCACCAGGGCCCCGAAGATCGGGTCGAATATCCTGCGGTCCAGGAGCGCGGTGTTCAGGGAGCCCAGGACCGCGCCGGGAATGGCGGCCAGGGCGAAGGCCAGGGCCGAGCGGTAGTCGATGCGCCGGGCCAGGGCGTAGGCCTCGGAGCCGGACAGGGCGTTGAAGAAGACCACGGCCAGGGAGATGCTGGTGAGCACTTCCGGCCGTTCTCCCGGATACAGGAGCAGCAGGATGGGCATGAGCGCGAAGCCGCCGCCCGCCCCGATGAGGGTTCCAAAGGCCCCGGCGCCGAAACCCAGGGCCATGAGCCAGAGATACGCCGAGCTTTCCAGCGCGCCCATGATCGCCGCCTCCTCCCCAGGCATACCGGAAATCCGGGCGCCGCGGAACCTCTTTCCCGCAGAAAACGGACCCGCACGGCCCCCCTGCTGTTGCCTGGCCCGCCCTCTGCGGGTGTTCTGGCGGCAAGCGCATTCCCGCGCGTCACAGCAAGGATGACACTTGACCCAGCACGACCCTGTCCTCGGACTTCGAGTGGAGCGCAGTCTGCGCGCCGGCATGGACGACCGCATCCTGCCCGGAACCGGTCTGGATCCGGAACGGTTCTGGGCCGCCCTGGCCGCCATCGTGGCCGAATTCGGTCGTCGCAACGCGGCCTTCCTGGACCCGGCCGCTCCCCGGTCGAAGTCCCTCAGCCCCTGGTCCGCCGCAATCCGGCCACGGTGGGATGGCCGGCAAGCAAAATGAGCCCCCGCACATGCGCCTGTTCTTCTTCCTTTGTCAGCAGCGCGCTGCGCACCCCGTCAACCTTGAGGGCGTATCGGCGCATGTCCTCCGCCAGGCGGTCCACGGTTTCGGCCTGCGCAGTCAGCAGACGCCATGCGATATCCCGATTCTCCAGCAAGCCGAGCAGCATCCGGAAATGGGCCATGCAGAGATGGGGAGCGAAGCCGTCCTCCGTCCGTGCCCTGCCTGCCAGTTCCGCCACGGCGGCGCGCTCCGCGGCCCTTTGAACCTGGCAGACTTCACACGTCTCCGGTTGGGACCGCAGCTGATCGACCTCGCCGGTGAAAGAGCCCGCCTCCGGTCCGGCTGCGATGTCGCGCAATCCTGCCGCAAGGCGTTCGAGAACCTCTGGATAGGCGAGGCACGTGCCCAGGGGGCTGGCCATTGTCTGATAGAGCCAAGTGTGGGCGTCGCACAGACCGCCGTGGGCGGCAAAACGGGCGCGCAGATCCCGGCGTTCGGCTATGCTGTTCTGAAAGGAGCAGAGGAAGTCGTAAACTTTCTGCTCAATACGCTGGCAAACAGTGCAGGAGGCAAACCAAGCCGCGCCCCGCGCGGCAAACGGCTGCGAGATCGCGGCCGCCGTGGCGGCCGGGCCTTGCGACAAATCCCGCCGGAGCGCATGCAGGCGACTGATCTCGGATTCGAGGCCCGGCAGCGCGCGGAGCAGAGATTCCACACGGGCGCACATCCGGACCAGGAACTCCGCCTGCTTCTCCGCGGTCAGGAACCGTTCCAACTGCTCCAGGAGCGCGGGGACACCGCTGGCGGCCCATTGCCCCTCGCTGCCCGACTCCCTCGCGGCGAGGGCCTGGCGGGCGGAGACGGAAAGCAGCCGCGGTTCCGCCCCAGGCACCCCGGCCAACTGCCCGCAGATGTGGTCCAGGATCTCGTCGCGTTCCGGACCGGAAACAATGTCCTGTTTGTTGACCGCGAGGAAGACCCGGCTTGCGGAGGAAGCCGCATTCCGGAGCAGGCGCAGTTCCTCCTCGGAAAGCGGGCTCTCGTAGCTCGTCACCAGCAGCAGGGCGTCCGCCTCCGGCAGGAAGGCTTCCGTGGTTCGGGTGTTCTCCGTGATGGACGAGCCGAGCCCGGGGGTATCGATGAAGTGGAAACCCCGGCGGAGAAGTTCCGAGGGCAATTGCACCCTGGCCATGCGCACTTCGCGCATGTTCCCCGGGTTGCCCCGCTGCGTGACGTAGGCCGGGAGCTCCTCGACGGCGATGCGGACCGGCAGGCGACCGCGCTGGTATTCGATCACGGCCTGCTCGCTGCTCCCATAGCTGACGGTCGTGATTACGGAGGTCAACGGGACCACGCCGACCGGCAGGCGCGTTGTGCCGAGCATGGCGTTCATGAGCGAGGATTTGCCGCGGTTGAAGCGCCCGACCACGGCCAGGTTGAATCGGTCCTCGGCCAGGCGGCCGAACAGGTCGCGGAGGGCGGCCCTCTCGGGGCCTCCGGATGAAACATGCGGCTCCGCGGCGCGCAGCATGGCCGCGAGCTTGAACTTGGCCTGTTCATATTCCTGGAGATTCATCGCCATACCTCAAGGTGTCCCGGCGTTGCCGCGATGCGAAGCAGGAATGGCACGCTGGTGGGGCCACGGGTCATCCCGACGCCTCTTTCGGCTGGAGCCGGGACAGGCCGACAAGCGCGGCCTGGAGGCGGAGCAGCGGATCCTGGGGAATTCGGCCGAAAGCGGCTGAGTGCCCCTTCAGCGCCAGCTCCCTCTCGATTTCGGCCAAGGCGTCGGCCGGTTGTTCCAGAAGCCAGTGCTTCATTTCCATCTGCAAGAAGCAGGAAGCCCCGGGAAAGAGGCGGATCAGCTTCCGGGCTGCGGCCTTCCGCTCCTGCGGCGTTTCGCTGTGCAGGCCGAAACGGCAGGCTCGGGCGGCGATTTCCAGATCCCGGGAGCGCATCAGCGGCAAGAGCCGCTCCCATGCGCCATCAGGCAAGCCGAGCTCCGCGAGAAGCCGCAGGGCGCTTCTGCGCCGGGTGCGGCTCGTGGGCGTTTCGCCTGCGCCGGACGGCAGGGGGGACAGGGCGGCCTCCACCAGCGCCTGCTGCGCGAGACTTCCGGCCTTGAGCAGGGCCTCTTCGGCGAACGTGCGCGCGATGCTGTCGCCCAGGGCCGCGATGAACAGGGGCAAAGCCTCGGCCCGCCGGAATCCGCCCACCGCGTCGATGGCTCCGGGCATCGCCTTCCGTCGCAGAAGATTCAGAAGCACCGCATAGGCCTCATCGTCCGCCCAGCGCGCAAGCAGCCGGGCCGCGGTGTTCACCACGGCCTCCTCGCCGTAGCTTTCCACCGGGTCGGGGATCGGCTGTTCGCGGGTGAGGTACTCCACGAGCACGTCCTTTGCCCCAAGGGCCGCGAGCGCTTCCACGGCCCACTGCCTTGGCTGGAAGACTCCGCTGGGTTTGCCCTCCAGAAGAAAACGGCGCAGGGGAGCGACCGCCCTTTTGCCATAGGATGCGAGCCTTCTTGCGGCCTGAGGGCCGTCCACCAGAGACTCCAGGCGCTGCACCAGTTCTTCTGCGTCATCAGGCGGCTCATGGAATGCGCCCAGCAGCTCATCTGGCGGCATCTGACTCCTCTTGTTTATGGTGCGGGGCGAAGAATCATGCCCAGGGTCAGGCCCTGGAGGCTGTAATCTCCGGCCTCGCAGGAGTGGATTCGGACTGCTCCCGCTCCTGGGCCCCGAAAACGCTCCGGTACAGGTCCTCGCCATAGCTCGTCCGCAGCGGCCCGCCCTCGATCAGGCGGAAGGTCCTGGCGCCGTCCTCCTTCCGTTCCGCGCGCAGGAACAAGAATTGATCCGCATGGCGATCGTGGAACCAACGCGCCAGCTCATACATGTGTGTCACGCAAACGACCCTGGCCCCGCAGTCCACGAGCGCCGAGATGATCTGGCTGCCGATCTCCGCCCCTTCGCGTTCGTTGGTTGCGGCGAACGATTCATTGAAGAGGATCAGAGGATTCCGGGAAATGTGGTCGATGATGCGGCTCATCCTGAGGAATTCTTCGTCCAGTTTGCCGCTGGTCAGGGTGGCGTCTTCCTCGCGCCTAAAATGCGTGTAGATGCCGTCATGCAGGCTGGAGGAGAATGATCCAGCGGGAACGGGCATGCCACATTGCAGCAGCAGCTGAGCCTGCCCTACGCTACGCAGAAAGGTCGACTTGCCTCCCTGGTTGGCGCCGGTGACCACCACCAGTGTCTTGCCCTCGGCGTTCACGTCGTTTCCGACAATCGGGCGGCCGAGCCGCAGGGCCAGAGAGAGGTCATAGAGCCCTTCGAAGGACAACTTCCGCCCTCCGGCCGCCAGCGGCACCCCGAAACACCAGGGGCAGTTCACCGCGGTGAGCCGTTCGTGCAGGTTCAGGCAGCCGATGAAGAAGGCCAGCTCGTCATGCAGCGCCGCGTAGAAGTTGCAGACGTTGTCCCGGGTCCGCGCCAGCGCCTTGGCGGCATGGCGGATGGCGCGGCTTTCCAGTTCGTCCAGGGCCGTATGCCCGGCTTCGTCTCGGGGGTGGATGGTGAAGCTGCAGGGAGGCGGCGGCAATTCCTTGAACCGGGATACGAACCACGTGAGGAGCCGATGGATCCAGAGAAGCCGGTTTCTGGGCGGTGCCTTGTGCAGGATGTAGTCGTAGCCCTTGCTGCCCATGCCCAACCGGGCACTCAAGAGAACGCCGTTGGGGAACTTGAGCTGCCCCAGGTGATCGCGCGCGGCTGCGAAAAACACATCATTCAGTTCGTCTTTCACGCTACGGAAGAAAGTGAGCCATCCTTCAGACGAGAAACGCTTCGCGTGCATCTCGGCGAACTGTCGCAGCTTCTTCAGCAGGGCGAGGAACTCCGACAGTTCCTCAATGGCGCTCCAGAGGGTGAAGCGTGTGGAACTCGACAGATAACGCCGGTACCTCTTCTTGGCCTGCCCCATCCCTTCCGTGGCCAGATCGAAGAGTTCTCGCACCAGGCCCGGCTGCCGCAGGCAGTCCTCCAGAATCTTCTGGCGGTACAGCACAGTTTCCCTGTCTGCCGCAACGCCCGCGAGAATCACCTGCCTGACCACCGCATGGATCTGCTCGTCGCCGCGGGACATAGCGGCGAACAAGGTTTCCAGGTCGAGATCGGCGGCAAGCTCCTCAGCATGCCACGGCGGCTTCGCCTTGAAGTCGAAACCGCGATCACGGAATAACAGGCGGGTGTTCATGATGTATGCGTTCCTTGATGAGGCCGTATGTCAGGCGGTATTTCTCGGCGATGGAGACGGCGTAGGCGAGCCCGTCCGGGGTCTGGCGCACGATCTTGTACGTCCTCTGCGCTGGATTGCCGGGCTCGACCGTACTGACCATGCTCACCGCCTTTTCGCTCATCGACGCCAGTTCGTCGATGAAGGTCACCCAGACGCAGCGCAGGCCCAAGGCCATGAGCTGGCCGGCGATTCGTCTGCTCAAAGAAAGAGCATCGCGGAATGTGGTGGAGGCGAAGATTTCGTTGATGATGACGATGCTGTCCCGCGTTGCGGCCTTGAGGATGGCATGAATGCGGACAAGATCATCCTGGAGCTTCCCTCTCAAGGTAGCGAGGTGCTCCTCGCGTTCAAAATGCGTGAAAATGGCGTCAAAGAGGTGGAGTTTCGCCTCCCTCCCTGGGATAGGGAGACCCAGGCTGGCAAAGTAGTGCAGTTGCCCGATAGTTCGCGCGAAGGTGGTTTTCCCGCCCTGGTTCGCTCCGGTGATGACCAGCATCTGCTCTTGATTCATGAGCTGAAAATCATTGCATACCGGAGTTGCGTTTTCACTTATCAGTTTGTGCGCCAGCGCGAGATCAAACGTCTGAAGGCAATAAGACTCATCTTTTGATGTTGATATTTGAGGATAGCAAAATTGCAAATTACTTTTTTTAATTGCTGCGATAAATAAAAAATACGAGATATAAAACTGAGATTCCCTGTCAAAGTTAGCAATAGTGTCATCGATAAAATTTAAGTTATTATTACAGAATTCATCAATATAATTGAACAGAGCTTTATTATTTACTTCAACGATATCTAAAATTTTTTCTTCAACATGATTCATATTGAGACTATCGTTCATATTGAAATCGTAATCGCATCCATCGAAATATGAATCAAAAATTGAAAATGTATCTTTTATATTTTTTGTAAAATCAGCCTGGCCTCGATAATTGTTAACAACGATGAAGTGATCAGCAAATATTGTATATCGTATCGATGCAATTTTAATTTTTAAAGCATCAACACGTTTCTTCATAATTTTGAATGTATTTGATGTTGTGTAATCTTTCATGAAATCAATAAATTTATTTATTCCGTTGGAATTGCATTTTGATTTTGTCAGTCCATCTGCAAGTTTCAGTACAGAATTGCAATATATATCAATTGCATCTAATAAAAAACTATTTTTTTGATTTTTATAACTCATCTCATTTGCTGTTTTTATATGATCATGTACAGCCTTCATATTTTGTGAAAAATTATTTATATGTGTAAAAATTATTTTATTTTCAAAATCACGCATTACATCTTGGCGATATTCTATTGATTTCTTGTCATGCAGTGGTGCGTAAAAAAACAATTAAGATTATAGGCTTGTTTTTCAAATGTAATTGCGCCAACCAATTGATCAATAGCTAGATCATGAAGCAGCTCATAATTCATGTTTTGAGGAGCATTTTCTTCGCTGTTTTCTGAAAAAAGAATGCTTATTTTATTCATGGCTGCACCTAATGAGCCCAGAGGAATCCTTGCTTTTCATCATGCAGATAAAATTGTTATTTATCCATGGCAACATGCTATTCCAACCACACTCTGAACTGCGGACCAAAACAAAAAACTCCTGCCCAGAATCTGGACAGGAGTTATCAGCTTCAGCAGAAGCGGTTTCGGCGAACTCCTTCACCGTTTTTTTATAAATAGGCTGGCGCTGGTCTGGAGTCAAGTTGTATAGGCAGGGAGCGGCCTGAGAGGAGAGGCGGCCTCGGTTCATCGGACCACGAAAGCGGATGTCCGGGCCGCCCTGGAGCGCATGGCCGCGGTGGTGGACG
>JAWRKD010000136.1:0-9970 GCA_040307135.1 Desulfovibrionaceae bacterium | reverse complement strand
CCCCCCCCCGCCACGCGCCGCGGATCAGGAATACTCGTTGAGGGCCGCGTCGGCGTAGGTGTCCTCAAGCATCTTGCGCAGCTTGTAGGCGCCCTCCACCGTGGGGGCCAGCTTGGGCAGGCCGTCGATCTTGTCCACGTAGCTGAACGCGCCCATGACCTCGGCCATGCGCCGGGTCTCGTCCGTGCCGTGGCCCGTGAACATGACCACCTGGATCTTCTTGTTCACTTCCTTGATCTTCTTGAGCGTCTCCATGCCGTTCATGCCGGGCATGTCGATGTCCAGGATGACCACGTCGTAGAGCTTGGCCTTGACCATCCCCAGGGCCTCGTCCCCGGAGTAGGCGATGTCCGGGGTGACGCCGTAGAGGATGTTCATGCGGTCCGAGAGGATCCGGCAGAGATCCTTCTCGTCGTCCACGATCAAGAGCTTCATCTTATCCATCCCTTCCTCCTTTGAAAGCGCCGGGGCCGCCGGCGACGATCAGCCGTTGGTTCCTTCCGTCTTTTTGTCCGTCAGGGGCAGGCGCACGCGGAAGCGCGCCCCGCGCCCTTTTTCGCTGTAGAGAGAGATCCTGCCGCCCATGGCCTCCACCAGGCTCCAGCAGATGGCCAGGCCCAGGCCCGTGCCCTTGCCCACCTCCTTGGTGGAGAAGAAGGGCTCGAAAATCCGCTGCTGCAGGGCCGGGTCCACGCCCGGGCCCGTGTCCTCCACCTCGATGACCGCGCCGCCGTCCTCCTCGCGGCGCAGGGCCAGGCGCAGCCTGCCCCCCTGCTCCATGGCGTCCAGGGCGTTGTCCAGCAGGTGTCCCAGCACCAGTTCCAGGTCCGCGGCCGGATAGGGCAGCGTCGGAAAGTCCGCGGGAATCTCCTCGACCAGAGCCACGCCCTGGGCCTCGGCGCGGGCGCGGCGCTGCTCCAGGACCTGGGCCAGGGCCGCGGGCGGGGTGCCCTGGCCGTGGACCTCGGGGGCGCGGCGCAGGGTCAAAAGCTTGCTGGTGATGGCCTTGCAGCGCTCGGCCTGGGCGTGGATGCGCGACACGGCGCGCACCATCTCGGCCTTGTGCGGACTGCCCTCAAACTCCTTCTCCTCCAGCAGGTCCTCGATCCAGCCCGCCTCGTTGATCATGATGTTGAGCGGGTTGTTGATCTCGTGGGCCACGCCCTTGGCCAGCTCGCCCAGGGCCGCCAGCTTGGCCGTGTCGGCCATGCGCAGCCGCGACAGGCGGTCCCGGCGGCGGCGCCCGGCGGCCTCCACGGCCCGGATCAGGTCGTCCAGGTCCGCGGGCTTGCGCAAATAGTCGCGCGCGCCCAGGCGCATGCCGGCCACGGCCGTGTCCAGATTGCTGTCCGCGGTGAGCAGGAGGAACTCGGCCATGGGCCGCATGGCGCGGGCCTTCTGCATGACCGTGAGCCCGTCCATGCCGGGCATGCCCACGTCCAGGATGACCACCTCGGCGTCCTCCCGGCGCAGGGCCTCCAGGGCCTCCTCGCCGCCATAGACCGCGCGCGCGTCCAGGCCGCGGGCCTTGAGGCGCTCGGCCAGCAGGTCCGCGAAGTCGCGTTCGTCGTCCACCAGAAGCACGCCGGTCATCTCCGCCTCACTCCGCCGCCGCGGCCTTGCCCGCGCGTTCCTCGTTGCGCCGGGCCGCGGCCCGGATGCTGTCCAGAAGCACTTCCAGCTCCAGGGGCTTCTTGTGGTAGCCCCCAGCGCCCAGGGCCAGGCAGGCGTCGCGGTCCTGCTCCGAGCCGTGGCCGGTGAGCATGATGACCTCGGTGAAGGGCCAGCGGCTGCGCACGGCCTTGAGCACCTCCAGGCCGCTCATGCCCGGCATGCGCAGGTCCAGGACCATGACCTGGGGCGGCTCCGCCTCGGCCAGGGCCAGGGCCTGCTCGCCGCTCAAGGCCACCCGGGGTTCGAGGCCCCGCAACTCCAGGCGCTCGGCCAGGGTGGTGACGAAGCCTTCCTCGTCGTCCACCAGCAGGAGCTTGAGACCGGAAAGATCGCTCATGCCGCGCCTCCGGTGCAGGGAAACCAAAGTTCCAGGGTCTCGCCCGCCTGCCGGGGCTCGGCTCCGGTGCCGGCCAGGGCCACGGTCAGCCCGTCCAGATCCGCGGGCGAAAGATTGAGACCCGGGGTGTGGATGCAGGCCACGGGACGGCCCGCGCGGTTCTCCACGCGGATCTCCAGGACCCGCTCGTCGGGCCCCGGCTGCTCCAGAACCAGGCGCAGGCCCAGGAAGATGGCGGCCATGACCGGCATGGTGCCCACCTCCACCACGATGGAGGGCGAGGCCGCCGCGTAGCGCACCTCGGCCTTCTTCATGCGGGCCAGGCGCTCGGTGAGCTGGGCCACCACCCGGCAGCAGGTGGCCAGGTCCGTGCGCTCGCTCTGGTTGTCGTCCGTGGCGTGGGCCAGGCGGCTCATGGCCTCCAGGATGCCCTTGCCGCGCTCCACGTGGTGGGTGATATGGCCCATGGCCCGCTCCAGCGCCTCGCGGTGCTTGAGGGGCGCGTCCTTGTTCACGCGCAGCAGATCGCCCATCAGCCCGGCCGATTCTCGAACGATGGCCAGCACGTTCTGCATGTCGTGCATGGCCATGGCCGTGACCGTTCCCATGAACCGCGCCTCACGCATGATCCGCTCCCGGCCGAGGCTGCGGCCTCAGCACACGGCTCCGGCCCTGCCGCCGATGGCCTCGCCCATCTTGGCGATGAGCTCGTCCAGGTCCAGGGGTTTCATCATGTAGTAGAACGCCCCGAGCTTCATGCCCTCGATGCCGTCGCGGGTCTTGCCCTGGCCCGTGAGCAGGATGACCTGCACGCCGGGGTGGCTCTCCTTGACGCGCTGGAGCACGTCCAGGCCCTTCATGCCCGGCATCATCACGTCCAGGACCACCACCTGGGGGACCTCCTGGGCCACGGCCTTGAGGGCCGACTCCCCGTCGTGGCAGACGCGCGGGGTAAGACCCCGCAGCTCCAGCCGTTCGGCCAGGGTGGTGACGAACTCCACCTCGTCGTCCACCAGGAGCACCTTCCAGTCCTTCATGTCCATGCGCTAGCCCTCCGCCTGCTTCTTGGGCAGCAGGATGGTCACGGTGGTGCCCTCGCCCACCTTGCTCTGCACCTGGATCTCGCCCCCCAGCCGCTTGACGATGCCGTAGGTGATGGACATGCCCAGACCCGTGCCCTTGTCCTTCTTGGTGGTGAAGAATGGCTCGAACATGTGCTTGAGGGTCTCCTCGGACATGCCGCAGCCGTTGTCCGCGATGGAGACCTCCACGAACTTCTCGTCGCGGTCCAGGGAGCTCACCTGGATGCGGCCGCCGTCCGGAACCGCGGCCAGGGCGTTGTTCAGCACGTTCAGGAAGACCTGCTGGATCTGGCCCTGGTCCGAAGGGATGGGCGGCAGGGCCTCGGCCAGGATGCGGTCCAGGGCCACGTTGCGGTACTGGGCCTCGCGCTCCAGGAAGCCCATGGTCTCGGTGAGGACCTTGTTGATGTCCAGGGGCTCGATCTTCACGTCCATGCGCCGGGCAAAGCCGAGCATGCGGTGGGTGATGCCGCGGCAGCGCTCCACCGAGGACTGGATGGCCTCCACCTGCTTGAGCAGGCGGTCCCTGCCCGGGAAGTCGGCGCGCATGTCCATGATGTCGCGCATGAGCCCGGCCTTCTCGTTGATGATGGCCAAGGGATTGTTGATCTCGTGGGCCACGCCCGCGGCCAGCCGGCCGATGGACGAGAGCTTCTGGGAATGCTCCATCTGGTGGATGGCGCAGACCCGGCGCTCGTCGCTCTCGCGCAGGCGGCGGATGATCAGGTCCGTGACGCGATAGACCGCGGCGAAGACCGCGGCCACCCCGGCCAGGAAGATGATGAGCAGGTCGGCGCGCACGCTGTACCAGGTCTTGAGCACCGAGGGCCGGGGCTTCACGGCCATGAGCACGAAGTCGGCGTCCGCGAAATAGGTGTAGGAGAGGAACATGTCGCGGCCGGCCGGGTCGGTGATGGTCAGCACGTTGGTCTCGAAGCTCGGCGCGGGCATGGGCATGGGCAGGGCCTCCAGGACCTTGCCGTAGAGCCGGGAATCGGTCTGGAGCACGCCCTGGCGGTTGACCAGGAAGGCGTCGCCTCCGGACTCCAGGCTCATGGAGGCGATGATGCGATCGAACTGCGAGGTGTCGATGGTGGCCCGCAAGACCCAGGAGCGGCCGTCCTCGGCGGTGTGCTGCACCGCGATGACCACGTGCGGGAACTTGCGGAAGCCCATGAACACGTCGGAAAGGTACTTGTCCTTGATCTGCACCTGGTGGAACCAGGCCTGCTCGGCGTAGTTGCGGCCCCTCAGGTCGTAGGGGCCCACGTAGCTCAGCTGGTTGCCCTTGGAGTCGATGAGGCCCAGGTCCACGAAGCCCACGAACTCCCGGCGCATGACCTGGAAGATGCGTTGGAGCTTCTTCTCGTCCGAAAGATCCTCGAAGGGATAGGCCGAGGCGATGAGGCTCACGGTGGAAGTGCGCTCGGCCAGGAACAGCTCGAAGGAGTTCTTGGTCTTGCCCACCAGGACCCGCAGCGGGTTCTGGATCTCCACGGCCAGGGAGGCCTGGTGCTCGTAGTAGTTGATGGCCGCCAGGGAGAAGAGCGGCAGGATGGTGACCACGGCCATGAGGGCCAGGATCTTGCGGCGCAGCACGCTGTAGCGCTGGGCGTCCAGCATTCCGGCCTGGTCCGGCTGCTCGGTGTTCTGGCTGACGAGACGTTTGAACACGGCTCACGCCTCCCTGGGGAAGAGCACGTCCCCGGCACGCAGTTCGCCGCGGCGCAGACGCTCCAGCACGGCGTCCGCGGGTCCGGCCACACCGTCCAGCACATCCACCCGTTTCCAGCGCAGGTAGTGGTAGTACTCCTCCTCGATGGCCCCGCAGACCACGGCGCCCACGTCCTTGTTCAGGGCCAGGTCGCAGAGGTCGTCGCCCGAGGCGTGGGCCAGGAGCATGGTCTTGTTCTCCAGGACCTCGCCCTGCTCCGTGACGGTCACCAGCAGGGCCTCGGTGGCCAGGTCGAAACGCGGGGCCACCTCGTTCCTGTGCAGGGCGACGAGCACCTTCCTGTCCATGGCCTCCCCTTAAGCCCTGTCCCGGCGGGACTTGCGGCCGGGCGCGGCCGCGGCCTCGTGCGCCCCGGGCAGGTGCGCGGGCAGGTGCGCGGGCTGGATCTGGTCGCTGGTGCAGACCATGGCCGCGAACTCCACGATGTTCTTGAGCTCGCGCACGTTGCCCGGGAAGGCGTAGCCCGAGAGCAGGCGCAGGGCCTTCTGGGAAAACCCGGCGATGTCCTTGCGGAAACGGGCGGCGTACAGGCCCAGGAAGTGCTGGAGCAGGAAACTCACGTCCTCGCCCCGCTCGCGCAGGGGCGGCAGGTGGAGCCGCACCGCGGCCAGCCGGTGGAAGAGGTCCTCGCGCAGGCGTCCCTGGCGGATGAGGGCCTCGGGATCGGCGTTGGTGGAGGCGATGAGCCGGACGTTCACCCGCACGGGCTTGTCCGCGCCCAGGGGCAGGATGGTGCGCTCGTCCAGGTAGCGCACCAGCCGGGCCTGCTGCTGCACGGGCAGGTCCGCGATCTCGGAGAGCGAGAGGGTGCCGTTGTTGGCCTGCTGGAAGCGGCCCTGGCGGCCCTCGTCGGCGCCCTGGCCCCGGCGGCCGAAGAGCTCGGCCTCCAGGAGCTCCTCGGGCATGGGGCCGCAGCTGAAGCGCACGAAGGGCTCGCGGGAGCGGGGCGAGGCCTTGTGCAGGGCCTCGGCCAGGAGGTCCTTGCCCGTGCCGGTCTCGCCGGTGATGAGCACCGGCGAATCGCCCTGGGCGATGACCGGCAGCAGGCGCAGGAGCTTCTCCATGGCCTGGCTGCGGCCCACCATCTGCCCCGGCCCGGCGGCCAGAGACAGGCGGTTCTCCATCTCCTTGAGCGGGGTCAGATCCTCGATGACGTCCAGGCGGCAGAGCTCGCGGCCGTCGGCGTCGCGCACGCGCACCGGGGTCAGGCGCACGGGGATACGGCGGCGGTGGCGGTTGATGAGGTCGGTCTCGCCGCCCTGCCCCTCGCCCTCGCTGCGGACCCAGGGGCAGCCCTGGACGCAGGCCCGGGCGCGCAGCACATGCCTGCAGGGCAGCCCGCGGGCGTCCTCCCGGGCGAAGCCGGTGAGGGCCTCCAGGGCCCGGTTCAGGAACAGCACCCGGCCCTGGCCGTCCAGCACGGCCACGCCCACAGGGAGGCCGTCCAGGAGACCGGGGAAGTCCAGGCCGTCGAGACCGGGCAGGGCTGCCATCCGCGCCTTCACGCCATCCTCCGGGCTAGTGGGCCCCGCCTCCCACGATACCGGAAGCGGCCACCAGCAGGATCAGGACCTCGGCCAGGGCCAGGATCGCGAACACCGGATCCTTCTTCTTGAGATAGGCCGGGATGAGAGGAATGTAGCAAACGATGGTCAGGCCCGCCAAGAGCACGATGCCCAGGAAGTTGAGGAAGTCGCCCTTGCCCAGGAGCCCGACCCAGCCCCAGCCCGAGGGCACGTTGCCCTGGGTCAGGTAGTCGTGCACCGGCCTGGACCAGAGCTGGACGACATGGTCCATGGACACGTGCGGGCTCATGAGGCCCAGAACGTAGATGAGATAGGTCACGATCATGATGCCCAGGCCTGTCCAACAGCCATAGAAAAGCAGGTTGGCGTAGCTGATCTGTTCCGGGGAAGCGGTTCCCTTGGTTTTTTCGCTCATTGCATCCTCCGAATATATGACGCGGCAAGAGGCCGCGGTTAGAAGCCCAGTCCCTTCAAGAGGGCCTTGCCGCCGGAGAAGAGCAGCACGCCGATGACCATGTAGCGGATGAAGGTCGGCTTGGCCTTGGCCAAAAGCCGCACGCCCACGAAGGAGCCCAGCATGAGGCCCACCACCGAGGGAATGGCCATGAGCGGAATGACGCAGCCATTGTTCAGATAAACCCAGGCCGCGGAGGTGTCGGTGATGGACAGGAGGAACTTGCTGGTGCCCACGGCCACCTTGAGCGGCGCGCCCATCATCAGGTTGAGCACGGGCACGTTGGCCCAGCCGGCGCCCAGGCCGAACATGCCGGCCATGATGCCGATGATGATGAACATGAGCAGGCCGGGCAGGGTGCGGTGGGTCTTCCACTCCACCAGCTCGCCGGTGGACGGGTCGTGGTAGGCCCCGTTGATGCCCAGGGCCAGGCCCACGGCGTCCTGCTTGGTGACCACGGGATGGGCCGTGTTCTTGGACACCAGCAGAAGGATGGCGATGAACATGATGGTGCCGCCCAGGCAGAGCTGGACGATGTTGGTGGGCAGGGCCATGCCCAGGAACGCGCCCACGATGGCGCAGGATGAGGCGATGAGGGCCACGGGCAGGGCCAGGCGCAGGGAGGCGAAGTTGCGCTTCAGAAGGCCCGGACCGGCGGCCAGGGCTCCGGCCAGGGCCACCAGCAGGCCCGCGCCGCGCACGAAGTCCAGGTGGAAGGGGAAGAAGCCGCTGACCAGGGGCACGTAGAGCACGCCGCCGCCCACGCCCGCCAGCACGGCGATGATGCCCAGAATGAAGCAGAAGAACAGCAGAATCACAGGCCAGGCCCACCAGGGCATGCCCCCCGTGCCCGCGGCCTCGGCCATCTGCGCGGCCACATCGCCGTCGCCGCCCGCCCAGGCGCAAACGCCCAGCAGGAGCACGGTCGCCACGGCTCCCATCAGCACATGCATCCATCTCACGTTGCGTTTCATCCTACCCTCGCTCCCGATTCCTGAGTTGCTCCTATGAATTGATCCGGACCCAGCCGATCTCACATCCGTGAACCACGTCACAAGGGCAAGGATTATGCCAACATGGAAATCCATGTGCCCCAAGGCTTGACGGGGGATGCCCGAAGGCGTATGCGGCAAAATATTGCCGCAGACCGGCAAGATCTGGCCGCAGGACCCGAGGACGGGTCCGGGCTTGTGAATTTTTGGCCATGAATTGCCGCCAGGCCTGGGCTCCCACCCCGGGCGTCCTGTTGCAAGAGAGCGACGCCGGGCCCATTGCGGCGGGTTGAGTGTATGGTAAAAATAAAAGATTCCGAAGCATTGAATGATAGCGGCAAAAATTTGCCGAACCCCGACGAAGCCGTGGTCCTGGACACCGGCGCCGAGGAGGGCGTGGGCAGCTTCGTGATCCGCTCCCGGGCCATGCGTGAGGTCTATCGCCTGGCCACCCAGATCGCGGGCTCGGACGCCTCGGTGCTGGTCTATGGCGAGTCCGGCACGGGCAAGGAACTCTTCGCCCGCCTGGTGCACCGGCTCTCGGACCGCCGCCACCGGCCCTTCGTGGCCGTGAACTGCGGCGTGCTCAAGGGCGAGCTTTTTGCGGACAAGTTCTTCGGCCACGAGAGCGGGGCCTTCACCGGGGCCCAGCGGCCGCGCAAAGGCAGCTTCGAGTCCGCCGAGGACGGCACCCTGTTCCTGGACGAGGTGGGCGAGATCCCCCCGCCCAACCAGGTGGACTTTCTCCGCGTGCTGGAGGAGCGGACCTTCAAGCGCCTGGGCGGCGAACGCGACCTGCCTTTCCACGCCCGCATCGTGGCCGCCACCAACCGGCTTCTGCCGGACATGGTGGCCCGCGGCCAGTTCCGGGCCGACCTCTTCTACCGCCTGAACGTGGTGCCCGTGTCCCTGCCGCCCCTGCGCGAACGGCGCGACGACATCGGGCACTTGGCCGAATACTTCCTGGCCGTGTTCCGCCACCGCTACCACAAGCACGACCTGCGCCTGGCCCCGGAGACCCGCGAGGTCATGGCCGCCTACAACTGGCCCGGCAACGTGCGCGAACTGCGCAACCTCATCGAGCGCCTGGTGCTCCTGGGGCCGGAGCCGCTCATCCGGCCCGGGCACCTGCCCCTGGAGATGCGCATGGACGCGGGCCTGCCCGAGGCCGGGGAGTCGCCGCCCGAGCTGAACCTGGCCGCGGCCGTGCGCACCGCCGAGATCCGGGCCATCCAGCGGGCCTGGCGCGAGTCCAAGGGCAGCAAGGCGCGCACCGCGGACCTGCTGGGGGTCAGCCCCCGGACCCTGCGCTACAAGCTGGCGGAATACCGGCTGATCCTCGGAGAATGAGGCCCGCCGCGCCCCTCCACATTTCCCATTGCCTTTTTGCCCCGCCTCTCCTAGCCTGTGCCCCGGCCGGGCGGGAGTCCGCGTTCCCCCGCCCTGACCCTGCAAACGAGGACAGTTCATGGATCCGACCTGGTGGAAAACGCTCCGTGAATACGCCGAAGCGCTCATCGTGGCGCTGCTCCTGGCGCTGTTCATCCGGGGCTTTGTGGTGCAGGCCTTCAAGATTCCGTCCGAGTCCATGCTGGACACCCTGCTGGTGGGCGACCACCTCCTGGTGACCAAGTTCGCCTACGGCATCCAGTGGCCCTTCTCGGACAAGGTGGCCATCCCGGTCAGCGACCCCAAGCGCGGCGAGATCATCGTCTTCCGCTATCCCGTGGACCCGGACAAGGACTTCATCAAGCGCGTCATCGGCGTGCCGGGCGACGTGGTGGAGATCAAGGCCCAGCAGGTCTTCGTCAACGGCCAGCTCCAGGACGAGCCCTTTGTCCGCCACACCGAACCCGTGGCCGTGCCCAACCCGCACATGCCCGAGGTGAACACGGACCCGAACAAGTACTTCGACCGCAACAGCTTCTCCTGGAAGCGCGACTGGATGCCCAAGACCACGGTGCCGCCGGGCCAGTACTTCGTCATGGGCGACAACCGCGACCACTCCTACGACTCGCGCTTCTGGGGCTTCGTCTCGCGCGAGGCCATCCGCGGCCGGGCGCTCATCATCTACTGGTCCTGGGACTTCACGGGCGGCCTGACCATCCGCTGGGACCGCCTGGGCCGGCTGGTGAAGTAGCCCCGGCCCCGCTGCACGAAAAAGAAGGGC
>JAWRKD010000135.1:0-22879 GCA_040307135.1 Desulfovibrionaceae bacterium | reverse complement strand
CGGCATCGCCCCCATGGTGCGCATCCTGTCCAAGGTGACCGGCTTCAAGCTCAAGGAAATCTACGAGCTGTTCCCGTCCGGCCCCGGCAAGGGAGCCTGCAAGATGGCCGGCCTGCCCAAGCCCACCGGCTGCGTCTGATTCCGATTCGCCAGCGTGCAAGCAGAAAAGGCGGAGTTCGCTCCGCCTTTTTTGTTTGAAGCGCGCCCCGAAAGAGGCTATGCAGGGGCGGACCCGTTCCGGGCAATCGTTTCCCTGCGAGGTATTCCATGAGCCGAGAACTGTTGGAGCAATTCCACGATCCGGCCATCTGCCGGGACCTCCTTGAGCGACTCAAGGCCGAGCTTTCCGGCGAGCTGCGCTTCATGGAGGTCTGCGGCACGCACACCGTGGCCATCTTCCAGAGCGGCCTGCGCTCGCTGCTGCCCAAGGAGATCGTGCACCTCTCCGGACCGGGCTGCCCGGTCTGCGTGACCCACGAGTCCGAGGTGAACGCCTTCCTGGACCTGGCCGGCAAGCCCGGGGTCATCATCGCCACCTTCGGCGACCTCATGCGCGTGCCCGGCCGCAAGGGCCACAACCTGAAGAACGCCCAGGCCGACGGCGCGCGCGTGGCCGTGGTCTATTCGCCCTCGGACGCCCTCAAGCTGGCCAAGGACAACCCCGGCGACACCGTGATCTTCCTGGGCGTGGGCTTCGAGACCACCGCGCCCACCGTGGCCGCCACCGTGCTCACGGCCCGGGCCCAGGGCCTTACGAACTTCCAGGTGCTCTCCTTCCACAAGCTCGTGCCTCCGGCCCTGGAGGTCCTGCTCTCGGACGCGGAGACCCGGATCGACGCCTTCATCCTGCCCGGGCACGTGTCCGCGGTCATCGGGCTGGCGCCCTACAAGGTCATCGCCGACCGCTTCGGCAAGGCCGCGGCCATCACGGGCTTCGAGCCCGTGGACATCCTCTCGGCCCTGCTCTTCCTGGCCCGCTGCAAGAAGGAGGGCCGCGCCGAGGTGGCCAACCTCTACCGCCGGGTGGTGGCCGACGCGGGCAACCCCAAGGCCCGGGCCGTCATGGACCAGGTCTTCGCGCCCGCCGACGCCCTCTGGCGCGGCATCGGCCGCATCCCGGGCTCGGGCCTGGAGCTGGCCGAGCCCTTCGCCGCGTTCGACGCCAAGAAGAACTTCGGCCTGGTCATCGAGGACTGCCCTCCCCTGCCCGGCTGCAAATGCGGCGAGGTGCTCAAGGGCCGCATCCGGCCGGACCAGTGTCCGCTGTTCAAGAAGTCCTGCACCCCGGCCAAGCCCGTGGGCCCCTGCATGGTCTCCACCGAGGGATCCTGCGCAGCCTACTACAAATACCAGGTGGACTAGCCATGTCCGACAAGATCCTTCTCGACTACGGCAGCGGCGGCCGGGCCTCGCACCGGCTGGTGGGCGAGCTCTTCCTCAAGCACCTGGGCAACCCGGAGCTGAACCGCCTCAACGACGCGGGCCGCATCGAGCTGTCCGGTCCCCTGGCCATGAGCACGGACACCTTCACCGTGGACCCCATCTTCTTTCCCGGCGGCGACATCGGCGCCCTGGCCGTGCACGGCACGGTGAACGACGTGTCCATGCTCGGGGCCACGCCGCGCTACCTCACCTGCGGCTTCATCCTGGAAGAGGGCCTGGCCATGGCCGACCTGGACCGCATCGTGGCCTCCATGGGCGAGGCCGCCCGCGGGGCCGGGGTCCTGGTGGTGGCCGGGGACACCAAGGTGGTGCCCAAGGGCGCGGTGGACAAGATCTTCATCAACACCACGGGCGTGGGCGAGATCTTCGCGGACCCCGCGCCCTCGGGCGAAAGCGCCCGGCCCGGCGACGCCATCCTGGTCACGGGCAGCGTGGGCGACCACGGCCTGGCCATCCTCTCCACCCGCCAGGGCCTGTCCTTCGGCACGCCCGTGCTCTCGGACGCCGCCTCCCTGAACCACGCCATCGCCCGGCTGCTCCGGGCCGTGCCCGAGATCCACGTGCTGCGCGACCCCACCCGCGGCGGCCTGGCCACCACGGTGAACGAGATCGCGGCCTCCTCCGGCGTCTGCTGCGAGCTGGAGGAGGAGGCCATCCCGGTGCGGCCCGAGGTGCGCGGCGGCTGCTCCTTCCTGGGCCTGGATCCGCTCTACCTGGCCAACGAGGGCAAGTTCCTCTGCTTCCTGCCCGAGGCCCTGGCCGGCCAGGCCCTGGCGGTCCTGCGGGGCGATCCGCTCTGCAGCGGGGCCGTGCGCATCGGCACGGTCACCGACGCCCACCCCGGCCGGGTGGTGCTCAAGACCCGGCTGGGCGGCACGCGGCTTCTGAACATGCTGGAGGGCGAACAGCTGCCGCGCATCTGCTAGCCGCTTTGTGAGCGTTTGCCCGCAAGACTTTGCATCCTGGTCCGCAATCCGTTATATCCGGTAACAGTAAATCGGAACCCGGAGGCGTGCCGTGAACATCCTTCTGGTCAACCCGAAATATCCCGAGACCTTCTGGAGCTTCAAGCACGTCCTGCGCTTCATCTCCAAGAAGGC
This sequence comes from Desulfovibrionaceae bacterium, assembly GCA_040307135.1. Lineage (GTDB taxonomy): Bacteria > Desulfobacterota > Desulfovibrionia > Desulfovibrionales > Desulfovibrionaceae > Aminidesulfovibrio. The sequence goes on along the minus strand of JAWRKD010000135.1, from coordinate 20,336 downwards.
GGCCTTCCCGCCGCTGGGCCTGCTCACCGTGGCCGCCATCCTGCCCGGCGGCTGGCGCAAGCGGCTGGTGGACCTGAACGTCGAACCCCTCACCCCCGACGCCGTGGCCTGGGCCGACCTGGTCTTCGTGGGCGCCATGCTCGTGCAGAAGGAGAGCGCCCAGGAGGTCATCTTCCAGGCCAAGGCCGCGGGCAAGCGCGTGGTGGCGGGCGGCCCGGCCTTCACCGCGGCCCCGGAGCTGTTCATCGGCGTGGACCACTTCGTGCTCAACGAGGCCGAGGTCACCCTGCCCCTGTTCGTGAGCGACTTCCTGGCCGGGAGGCCGCAGCCCCGCTACACCTCCGCCGAGAAGCCGGACATCGCCAAGACCCCGGCGCCGCTCTGGTCGCTCATCCGGATGAAGAACTACGCCACCATGTCCGTTCAGTTCTCCCGGGGCTGCCCGTTCAACTGCGAGTTCTGCGACATCATCGTGATGAACGGCCGCGTGCCGCGCACCAAGTCCCCGGCCCAGCTGATCGGGGAACTGGAATCCCTGCGCAAGGCGGGCTGGCGCGGGTCGGTCTTCATCGTGGACGACAACTTCATCGGCAACAAGGACAAGGTCAAGGCCCTGCTGCGCGAGCTCATCGCCTGGCAGAAGGCCAGGCGCTATCCCTTCGTGTTCTTCACCGAGGCCAGCCTGAACCTGGCCCAGGACGAGGAACTCATGCGGCTCATGAGCGCGGCCAACTTCCACAAGGTCTTCCTGGGCATCGAGACGCCCTCGCTGGAAAGCCTCAAGGAGTGCAGCAAGCACCAGAACACCACCCTGGACCTGGCCCGGGCCGTGAACGCCATCCAGGCCAACGGCATGCAGGTCATGGCCGGGTTCATCGTGGGCTTCGACAGCGACACCGAGCGCATCTTCGAGACCCAGCTCCATTTCATCCAGAAGATCGGCGTGGTCACGGCCATGGTGGGCATGCTGGCGGCCCTGCCCGGCACCCGGCTCTGGCGCAGGCTCCAGGCCGAGAACCGCCTCCTGGGCGAGACCAGCGGCGAGAACACCGACGGCTCCCTCAACTTCATCCCCAAGATGGGCGTGGAGACCCTGGTCAACGGCTACAAGGAGCTGGTCAGCTCCCTCTACTCGCCCAAGGTCTATTACGAGCGGGTCAACACCTTCCTCAAGAACTACCGGCCCACGGTCTTCGCCCGCGTGTCCTGGAGCGAGACCAAGGCCCTGTTCCGCAGCTTCTGGGCCATCGGCCTCAGGTCCCATTCCCGCCTCCTGTACTGGAAGCTCATCCTCAAGACCCTGTTCACCAAGTTCAAGGCCTTTCCCACGGCCGTGGAAATGGCCATCTGCGGGCTGCACTTCGAGAAGTGCGCCAAGAAGATGCACGAGGAATAGCACAAAATGTTGGCGCCCTCTTAAAATTACCTCACCAACGAGATGGACCGTGCCACCCCCTCATTTTATAAATAAATTTATTGCGTTTATCGACATTCTTGGATTTAAAAAAATCGTTGAAGATGCCGAAAAAGACGCCGGAATAGATTTAGCCGGTGTCCTAAAAATCCTTAAAACTTTTGGAAATCCGACGCAAAGAGATATTTTCGAAAAAGATGGCGCAACGATTTGCCCTAATAGTAGAAATATCCAACGCAACCTTGATTTTCGCCTAACGCAGGTTTCTGACTCTTCCATCATTTCAACTGAATCATCACCAGCTGGACTTATTAACCTCATCAATCATTGTTATAATGTTGCGTGTAGACTATTAAGGCAAGGCATCTTGTGCAGGGGCTATATCACAAAAGGATCAATATTTCATGACGAGTGCTATTTCATTGGCACTGGATATCATGAAGCTTGTGAAAATGAAAAAGATGTCTGCGTATTTAAAAATAGCGCAGCAGAGGGAGGAACACCCTACATAGAGATATCACCAGAAGTTGTGGAGTATTTAGAATTAGAATGCGATGACTGTATTAAAAAAATATTTGGCAGATTAACTATAAAGGCATGTGGCGCTATTGCATTATCACCATTTAACATGCTGACAAGCATATTAGGGCAACAAATTACTACGGAAGAAATGAGAAACACTGAAAAGTATATCCGCTCTCAAATCAATGAAATAAAAATGAAATTAATAAAAGATGCTGAAAATGCCCACCCAAAAGCGAAAGAAAAAATCAACCACTACATTCGTGAACTGGATAATGCCCTCAAAAGGTGTGATCAATTTTGTGCTAACATGGATATACTAAACCAGCCGTTTCCTCGAAATCTGCTGTTAAAAATCAAGTAGCACTGACTCCCTGTTCATCTTTTATCATAGCGTGAGCGCCATGTTACGCCCGTCTCGCCTACAACGAAAAACTAAATAAGCTGGGTGAGCAGGCCGTAGGCGGCGGCGAAGCTGTCCAGGCGGGCCTTGCCCTGGCCCACCAGGTCGTAGCCCGTGCCGTGGTCCGGGGAGGTGCGCGGGAAGCGGAGGCCCAGGGTGGTGTTCACGGCCTGGCCGAAGTGCAGAAGCTTGAGCGGCCCCAGGCCCTGGTCGTGGTACATGGCCAGGACCGCGGCGTAGCGGCCCTGGGCCGCGAAGTGGAAGACCGTGTCCGCGGGCAGGGGTCCGGCCACGTCCACGCCCTGGGCGCGGGCGTCCTCGATGGCCGGAGCGATGATCTCGATTTCCTCGCGGCCGATGCGGCCGGACTCGCCCGCGTGCGGATTCAGGCCGCAGACGGCCAAGGGCGCGGCCAGGCCCAGGCGCTGGACAAAGGCATGGGTCAGCAGCAGGCAGCGGAGCACGGCCTCGCGGGTGACGAGGCCCGGCACCTGGGTCAGTGGCGGGTGTGTGGTGACCAGGCTCACGCGCAGGCGCGGGCCGCAGAGGTGCATGCAGTGGCCGTGGGGGCCCGTGCCCAGGCGCTCAGCCAGAAACTCGGTGTGCCCCGGGAAGTCGAAGCCCGCGGCCTGGAGCATGGCCTTGTTCAGGGGGCAGGTGCAGAGGCCGTGGACCAGGCCGGATTGCAGGCAGCGCACGGCCCACTCCAGGGACTGGCCCGCGGCGAGGCCGCCCTCCACCGTGGCCTGGCCCGGAGGCACGTCCAGACCGGCCAGCCCGGGCGGCTCGAAGAGATAGAGGCCGGGAGCGGCGGGCAGGTCCTCGGGCCGTTCCAGGCGGTCATAGAAGGTCCGGCCCAGGCGGAGCAGGCTCTTCTCCGGCCCCAGGAGCAGGACCGGGGCCTCGGGCTCGCAGGCGGCGAAGAAGCGGCGGACCAGCTCGGGTCCAAGGCCGCCGGGATCGCCCAGGGTGATGCAGAGGGGTTTCATCTCAATCCAGGGTGAAGGCCACGGCGGCCAATGGCGGCAGGGTCAGGGACAGGCACCAGCCCTTGCCTTCCTGGTGGAACGCCTGGCGTCCGCCGTCGTTGCCCAGGTTGGAGCCGCCGTAGAGCGCGGCGTCGGAATTGAAAATCTCGCGCCACCAGCCGGGACCCGGACAGCGCATGGCGTAGTCGTGGCGCGGCACGGGGGTGCAGTTGAAGACCCAGAGCACGGGGGCGCAGTCCGGGGCCTTGCGGGCGAAGCCCAGGACCGAGGCCCGGTTGTCCGCGAAATCCATCCACTCGAAGCCCTGCCAGGAATGGTCCTCGCGGTGCATGGCGGGCCGCGCGGCCAGCAGGCCGTTCAGGTCGCGCACCAGGCGGGACACGCCGGTATGGCTCTCGAAACTGTGAAGTATCCAGTCCAGCTCGGCCTGGGAGTTCCACTCGTTCCACTGGCCGAACTCGCTGCCCATGAACAGGAGCTTCTTGCCCGGATGGGCCCACTGGTAGGAGAGGAGCAGGCGCAGGTTGGCGAACTGCTGCCACATGTCGCCGGGCATCTTGGAGAGAAGCGCGCCCTTGCCGTGCACCACCTCGTCGTGGGACAGGGGCAGGACGAAATTCTCGGTGAAGGCGTAGATCATGGAGAAGGTCAGGCTGTTCTGGTGGAAGCCGCGGTGCACCGGGTCCTTCTGGAAGTAGTCCAGGGTGTCGTGCATCCAGCCCATGTTCCACTTGAAGGTGAAGCCCAGGCCGCCGGTGTAGGTGGGCCGCGAGACTCCGGCCCAGGCCGTGGACTCCTCCGCGATCATGACCGCGCCCGGGAAATGGGCGTGGACCACGGTGTTCAGCTCCTGGAGCAAGTGGATGGCCTCCAGGTTCTCGTTGCCGCCAAAGGCGTTGGGAATCCACTCCCCGTGCTCGCGGGAATAGTCCAGGTAGAGCATGGAGGCCACGGCGTCGATACGCAGGCCGTCGAAGTGGAACTCCTTGAGCCAGTAAAGGGCGTTGGCCAGGAGGAAGTTCTTCACCTCGTGGCGGCCGTAGTTGAAGATGTAGGTGCCCCAGTCCGGGTGCTCGCCCTTGCGCGGGTCGGCGTGCTCGTAGAGGGCCGTGCCGTCGAAGCGGCCCAGGCACCAGTCGTCCTTGGGGAAATGGCCCGGCACCCAGTCCAGGATCAGGCCCAGCCCGGCCTGGTGGCAGCGGTCCACGAACTCCTTCAAGTCCTCGGGCGTGCCGAAGCGCGAGGTGGGCGCGAAATAGTGGCTGGTCTGGTAGCCCCAGGACTCGTCCAGGGGATGCTCGGCCAGGGGCAGGAACTCGAGGTGGGTGAAGCCCAGGTCCCTGACGTAGGGGATGAGTTCGTCGGCAAGCTCCCGCCAAGTGAGGAAGCGGCCGTCGCGGCGGCGCCAGGACCCGGCGTGGACCTCGTAGATGGACATGGGCCGCTGCAGGTGCGGGCCAGCGGCGCGGCGGGCCTCCATCCACTCCTGGTCGCGCCACTGGTGGTTGTCCAGGGTCCAGGCGCGGGCGGCGTTGCCGGGCCGCATCTCGGCGAAGAAGGCCAGGGGGTCGGTCTTGAGCGTCAGGTGGCCGGACTGGTGGCGCACGGCATACTTGTAGACCAATCCCTGGGCGAGGCCCGGGATGAACCCGGCCCAGATGCCCGAGGAGCCCACGGGATGGAGATGGTGGCGCTCGGAATGCCAGCCGTTGAAGTCGCCCACCACGCTCACGGCCCGGGCGTTGGGGGCCCAGACCGCGAAGCGGTATCCGGCGACTCCGGCGGCCTCGCCGTCCTCGGGGGTGTGCGGGTGCGCCCCGAGGATGCGGTAAAGGTCCCAGTGCTCGCCCCGTCCGAACAGGTAGAGGTCGAAGGGCGGGATATAGACGGGTACGGTCCGGGAGTTTTCCACCGTCAGTTGGCTTCTTCCTGACTCGTCTTCATGCAGTCGTCGTAGAACAGGCAGTTGCCCTGGTCACAATAGCCGCCCACGGCCCGGCCGTAGCAGTCGAAGTTGCCTTCGGATTTCTGGATGGCGCGGATGGCGTCCGTCTTCTTCATGTTGCCGACCTTCACGCCCATGGCCTTGGCCATGCTCCTGATGTCCTGCATCTTCATCGCCCTGCTCCTTGGGGGGTAGCCCCGGCTTCCAGCGACTTCACGTACGTTCAGGAAATAGTCCTTCGCGGCCCGCTCGGCAAGGCCGTCACGCAAACTTCACCTTGCGCGTCACTCAGAGCCGGGCCCCGATCTCCCGGTAGAGCCGCACGTAGTCCCCGGCCGAGCGTTCCCAGGTGAAGGCCTGGCGCATGGCCCGGTCCACCATCTGGCCCCAGGCCGCCTTGTCCTCGCGCCAGAGCTTGAGGGCCAGGTTGATGGTCCAGAGGAACTGCTCGGTGCTGGGCTCGGCAAAGGTGAAACCCGTGGCCTCGGGGTCGGGATAGGGCACGATGGTGTCGATGAGCCCGCCCACGGCCGTGGCCACGGGAATGGCCCCGAAACGCAGGGCGTACATCTGGGTCAGGCCGCAGGGCTCGTAGCGCGAGGGCATGAGGAAGATGTCCGAACCGGCCTGGATGCGGTGGGCCAGGTCCTCGGAGTAGCCCACCTGCACGGAGAGCCGCCCGGGATACTCCTCCATGAGAGCCAGCAGCCGAGCCTCGTGCTTGAGGTTGCCCTCGCCCAGCACCACCACGCCCACCTGCTTCTTCATGAGCCGGGGCAGGATCTCGATGAGCAGGTCGATTCCCTTCTGGCCGCGCAGGCGGCCGATGAAGCTCATGACCGGCTTGTCCTCGAGCTGGTCCGAAAGGTAGAGTTCGCGGATCAGGGCCCGCTTGCAGTCCTGCTTGCCGGCCACGTTGGCGCGGGAATAGGCGCAGGGCAGGAAGCGGTCGTTGTCCGGCCCCCAGACCTCGTAGTCCGCGCCGTTCAGGATGCCGCGCAGCACGCTTTTGCGCTTGTTCAGGATGCCTTCCAGGCCGGAGCCGAACTGGGAGGTGAGGATCTCGCGGGCGTAGGACGGGCTCACCGTGGTCACGGCGTCGGCGTAGGCGATGCCCGCCTTGAGCAGGTTGAAGTCGCCGAAGTACTCGGCCCCGTCCATGTGCCAGGCCGCGTGGTCCAGGCCGCACTCCCAGAACAGTCGCGAGGAGAAGCGGCCCTGGAAGGCCAGGTTGTGGATGGTCATGACCGTGCGCACGTGCTCCCAGGCCGGGTCCTTCTGGCGGCGGAACCAGAGGTAGGCAGGGGCCAGGGCGGTCTGCCAGTCGTGGGCGTGGAACACGGCCGGAAGGTCGGGCAGGCGGGCGGCCCATTCGATGACCGCGCGGCAGAAGAAATTGAACCGCTCGCAGTTGTCGAAATAGTCGCCTTCGTACGTGTTGTAGTAGTAGCGGCGGTCGAAGTACTCGCCGCGGCCCACGAAATAGACCGGCATGCCGTGGTAGTCGGTCTGGTAGATCTCGGCGGTCACCGGGGCCCAGGGGTAACCCACCGGGCTGTGCGGCTGGATGAGGCGCAGCTTGTACCCGGCCGTGGACAGGCGGCCGTAGAGCGGGGTGATGACCGCGGTGTTCACGCCCATGCGGTGCAGGGCCAGGGGCAGCGCGCCCATGACGTCGCCCAGGCCGCCGGTCTTGGAAAAGGGATACATCTCCGAGGTGAGGAAAAGAACGAGAGGCGTGGCCATGTCTGCGCTCACGAGCCCGGCGGGCGGGGGTTGACGGCCCGCAGGCCATGGACGAAGTCCTCCAGGATGCGGGCGTGGTCAAAGGCCAGGGGCGGCAGGGACTCCAGCGGGAAGAAGCGGGCGGTTTTGGCGTCGTCGCCCGCGCGCAGGGCGTCCAGGTCCGCGGCCTGGGCCGTATAGACCACGCTCAGGGTGTGCTGCCGGGGGTCGCGGGCCGGGTCGGAATACACGCCCAGAAGGGCGGTGAGGACCACGGACAGTCCGGTCTCCTCGCGCACCTCGCGCAGTGCGGCCTGTTCGCAGGTCTCGCCGCGGTCCACGAAGCCGCCGGGCAGGGCCCAACCCAGGGGCGGGTTGGCCCGCTCCACCAGGAGCACGCCGCGGGCCGGATCGAAGATCACGGCGTCCACGGTGGGCAGAGGGTTGCGCATTCCCGGCAGGGCCGCGCCGCATTGCGCGCAAAAGGCCGTGCTGTCCATGTCTCTGCTCCGGTCCGGGGCTTCTTCCCCGGCTCCCTGAACCTGTCGTTTCTGCCCACTCTAGCGGAACATTTCACAGGATACAATGAAATCCCGCAGGGTTGAAACTATTTTTTCCCCAAAATCGTCCCGGCGGCGGCTCGTGCCGGGCCACCAGCGGGCCGCAGAAAACGAAAAGGCTTCCGGGGACCGCCCCCGGAAGCCCATTTCGTGCTTCGTTGCAAAAGAAAGGATGCTTGGAGATTAGCAGGGAGCGTGCCAATTCCGGCCCGTTCCAAAGAAAAAAATTTTAACAATTAAATACAGTGGGTTAAAAAAATTCTGCGCCGAGCCGCCCTGGCCCGGCACAGGACGCGGCGGACCCAAATTTTGTACATCCTCCGCGTCCCAGGCCAGCGCGTCGGGCCGGCGTGTCAACATAATACCATAAAATAACAACACTTATTAAAATTTAGCCCGGTCCGAGCCAGAGAGTTGAAAGAATTGGACCGGCGTCTCAGTCCAGAGGGGTCACCTGGAAGCCCTGGGCCTCCAGCCGGGCCACGGGCACGGCCCCGGCCCGCACCAGGCCGAGCCGTCCCGGCCCCAGCACCGCCACCACCGTGGAGGCAGGTCCCCCGGCAGGCAGGGGCTCGCCGGAAAGCACGCAGTCGGCCAGGGCCGTGAGCGCCGGGTCCAGGGCGGCCGGGTCCGCCGTGGCCGGCGCGCCGCTGAAGTTGGCGCTGGTGGCTACCAGGGGGGCGTCCGCGGCCCGGCACAGGGCCTGGGCCAGGGGGTGGGACGTGATGCGCACCGAGGTGTAGCCGCGGGCGTCGCGCACGGCCGGGGGCAGGAGCGCGCCGGTGCGCACGAGCACGGACAGGGGGCCGGGCCAGAAGGCCCGGCCCAGGGTCTCCAGTTCCGGGCTGACGCCGTCCTCGGCCAGCCGGGCCAGGCCCTCCATATCCCCCACCAGCACGGGCAGGGGCTTGTTCTCGGGCCGCCCCTTGAGCCGCAGGACCCGGGACACGGCCGCCAGGTTGCGAGCATCACAACCCAGGGCGTAAAGGGTTTCGGTGGGATAGATGATCACCCCGCCGCTGTGCACCGCAGCGACGGCCCGGGCCAGGTCGGTTTCTCGCATGGGGCAGGTATAGTCCCGCGCTTCCGGCTTTTCAATGTCTTGTCTTTGCCGTACAGCGATTTCAGGAGGATTCCATGGCCACACCACTCCCCGGCGTCGCGGCCCTGCGCCAGGACCTTCCGGGCCTGCCCCTGGGCCTGGAGGAACCGGGGCTGCGGCTGGCCCAGGCCCGGCGGCTCCTGGACCTGGCGGCCCGGAACCAGATCCTGTCGGCCCCGGCCCGCGGCCTGGCCCTCTGGGCCTGGCAGCGCTCCCCCCTGGAGCGTGAAGCCTGCGCCCTGGTCCGGGAGGGTCGGCCCTCTCCCCCGGCCGAGGCCCTGGCCGCGCGCCTGGACGCCCTCCTGGCCGCGCCCTTTCCCGAGGAGGACTGGAACGCCCTGCTGGCCTCGGGCGAGCACGGCCTGGTGGTGCGCCAGCTCCTGCCCCGGCTGCGCGCGCCGGGCTCGGGGCAGGCCTGGCTGGCGCGGACCTGGGACTGGCTCCTGCGCCTGGGCAACGCGGACCTGCCGCGGGACATGCTCGAGGCCACGGCCTGGGACCCGGACCTCGCGGCCCTCAAGCAGCGCCTCCTGGCCGAGTGGGCCGTGTTCTACGCCCCGGCCGCCGAGGCCCTGGGCCAGGTGGAGACCCTGGACAGCGGCGCGTTCGGCCTCTGGCGCGAGCAGGCCGCCGCCGTCCTGCTCCAGCGCCTGGACCGCGCGGACGAGGCCCGCGCACGCCTGGCCGGGCTTTGGCGCAAACTGCCCTGGCATCCGCACCTGATCCTCTGCCTGCACGCCCTGCTGCACGCCCCCGCACCCGCCACGGACGCCCGGGACGTCCGCCTGCTCCTCTATTCCTGGAACAAGCGCGACCTGTTGCGCGCCACCCTGGAGAGCTTAGCCGCGGGCGAGCTCCTGGGCGCTCCCATAGTGGTCCTGGACAACGGCTCCCAGGACGGCACCTCGGAGATGCTGGCCCAGGCCGCGTCCCGGTTCCCGGCCGGCTGCCTGGAAAGTCTGCGCCTGCCCGTGAACATCGGCGCACCCGGCGCGCGCAACTGGCTCCTGGCCCTGCCCCGGGTGCGGGAGTCGCGCTACGTCTGCTTTCTGGACGACGACGTGGTCCTGCCGCGGGACTGGCTGCCGCGGCTCCTGGGCTCGGCCCTGGCCGCGCCCTGGGCCGGGGTGGTGGGCTGCCGCATCGTCTCGGCCGCGGCCCCGGCCTGCCTCCAGTCCGCGGACTACAACCTCCTGCCCGGCCGCTACGGCCAGGAGACCTATCCCGGCTTCCCGGAGAACATCCATCTCCTGGAGAACGCCGCCGGGGGCCTGGACCTGGGCCTCTTCGCCTACCGCCGCCGGACCCTCTCGGTGTCCGGCTGCTGCCACCTCCTGCGCACGGACACCCTGGACAGCGTGGGCCGCTTCGACCTGCGCTTCAGCCCCACCCAGTTCGACGACCTGGAGCGGGACATCCGCGCCAACCTGGCCGGGGTCCCGGTGCTCTACGACGGCACCGTGAGCATCGGCCACGTGCAGCACTCCAGCCTGGCCAAGGCCAGCAGCGCCGCGGCCGTGGGCCAGGTGGCAGGCAACAAGGTGAAGCTCGAATGCCTGTACACGCGGGAGCAGGTGCAGGGACTGGCCGAAGGCGGCCTGACCCGGCTCTGGGACGACCTCGCGGCCAAGGAGCGGGAACTGGCGGAGGCGCTGGGGGGCTAGCGGTCCAGCCACTCGGCCGCGCGGCGCTCCAGCTCCTCGGGCGAAAGCAGCGCGGATGAGGACAGGCCCTCCCGGCGGCGCTGGCCCGCGGCCTCATAAAGGATGAGGGCCGCGGCCACCGAGACGTTGAAGCTCTGGACCATGCCCTGCATGGGGATGAAGACCTCGTCCGGGACCAGGGCGCAGAGTTCCGGCGACACTCCCCGGTGCTCGTTGCCCAGGATCACGGCCGTGGGCCGGGACAGGTCGTATTCCCAGGGAGGCCGGGCCGTGTCCGAGAATCCGGTGCGCAGGATCTGGAAGCCCCGGCCGCGCAGGCCGGAGACGAGTTCGGCCGGGTCGTCGTGACGCACGCGCTCCACCCACTTCTTGGCCGAGGCCGAGGACTTCTTGCCCAGGTCCGGCCAGGGCTCCGTGGTGTAGTAGAGATGCACGCGCAGGACCCCGAAGGCGTCGCAGCTGCGCAGGATGGCCGAGACGTTGTGCGGGTCCCAGATGTTGTCCATGACCAGGGTGAGGTCCTGCTGCCGCCGGGCCAGGACCTGGCGGACGCGTTCCTCCCGCCGGGGCGTGCGCGATTCGGGCATGGGCGGTTCGTATCCCAAGGCCTGGCCGGATGCAAGGCCGCATTATATTTTCGCTGATACCATTGACAAAAAACAGCCCGGATCGGAAACCATGAAAAAAGGGCCATGGCCCGCAGACGCAACAAGGGACTGCCATGAGAGCGCTCATCGCCGAAGACGAATTCCTGAGCCGCAAGGTGCTCCTCTCCTACCTCACGCCGCTGTTCGACGTGGACATCGTGGTCAACGGCAAGGAGGCGGTGGACGCCTTCCGGCTGGCACTGGAGGAAAACCGGGCCTACGACCTCATCCTCATGGACATCATGATGCCCGAGGTGGACGGCGTCCAGGCCCTGGAGGACATCCGCGGCCTGGAGCGGGAGCGCAAGGCCCGCCGCCCGGTGCGGGTCATCATGACCACGGCCCTGGACGACCCCAAGGTGGTCATCCGTTCGTTCCACGACGGCGAGGCCTCGGGCTACATCGTCAAGCCGGTGATCAAGGAAAAGCTTTACGCCGAGTTGGAAAAGCTCGGGTTGCTCCAGAAGTAGGGCAGCGGGCAGGGAGCATGGGCGAAGACGACGCCATGGTCGAGGAGTTCTTCTCCGAGGTCAACGACAAGTACTACCCCCAGGTGATCGAGGGCCTGAACCTCCTGGAAAGGCAGGAGGTGGCCCGGGGCATCGAGATCCTGGCCCGGCCCCTGCACACCATCAAGGGCGTCACCGGCTTCATGACCGGGTTCGAGTCCGCCTCACACTTCACCCACAAGGTGGAGGACTACCTCAAGAAGATCCAGTCCGGCGAGGTGGAGCCCTCGGAGCACAACGTCACCCTGCTCTCCCTCGGGGTGAACATGATCTTCACGGTCATCGAGCAGATCCGGGACCAGGGCGCGGCCGACGAGGCCGAAACCGCCGAGATGCTCGAACTCCTGCGCAAGGCCTCGGGTCCGGCCCAGCCCGCGCAGGTGGCCTCGGGCATCCGCCTGGACGTCTCGCAGCGCGACGGGGTCCTGGTGCTCAAGGTCCTGGGGCGGCGCATCCACCTCCAGCCCGAGCGTGAGATCCTGGCCCGGGCCATCGCCGCCACGCCCGCGGGCAGCCGCGTGCTCCTGGACCTCTCCGCGATCCTGACCATGGGCTCCGCGGCCTGGGAATCCCTGGCCGCCCTGGCCGAGGGCCGGGAGATCGCCGTGGCCGGCATGAGCTTCGACTGCCGGGGCGTGTTCTTCGCCTGGGGCCTGGATCGCACCCTGAAGGCCTTCGCCTCGGCCGAGGACTATTTCCAGGCCGCCTGCCCGGCGGCGCACTGAGGGGGCCATGCTCGAAAGCATCCAGCAGTGCATCGAATCCCTGGAAGAGGGCGTCCTGGGGCTGGAAAGCGGCTCCGGCGCCACGGCCGCGGTCATGGAGCGTCTGGGCCTGACCCACGTGAAGCTGCCCTCGGCCCAGGTCATCGCCCTGCTGGACATGCTGGCCGACGGCATCACCCCGGTGAACCAGGACATCACCTCGGCCTTCCTGGGCCTGTGCGAGGCGCACAAGAAGCTGCTTTACGCCCTGGCCGGTTTTCTGGAGCAGGGCGCGGGCGTGCTGCGCACGGGCAAGGAGCTGGCCCCGGCCCAGGCCGAGGCGCCCCTGCCCCCGCCGTCCGGGGCCGCCGCCCCGGCCCCCGCGGCGGAACACAACGGAACCGAGCCCGAGCAGCACGAGCCCGAGCACGCCGAGGGCCAGCCCCAGGCCCGCCAGTCGGCCATCTCCTCGGTGCGCGTGGGCACGGACCGCCTGGACAAGCTCATCGAGCTGGTGGGCAAGCTCATGGTCACCTATGCGGTCATCTCCCAGGCCGGAGCCGCGGCCGCCACCAAGACCGTGGCCAGCCTGCGCGAGCTGGACTCGGTCATCGGCCAGCTCCAGAGCGAGGTGGAGACCATCCGCCTGGTGCCGCTGAAGCAGATCTTCACGCCCATGCAGCGGCTGGTGAAGAGCCTGGGACAGAAGGTGGAGAAGAAGGTCCGCTTCGAGCTCCAGGGCGAGGATCTGGCCCTGGACAAGTCCATCGTGGAATCCCTGAACGAACCCCTGGTGCACCTTCTGCGCAACGCCGTGGACCACGGCCTGGAGACCCCGGCCGAACGTGTGGCCGCAGGCAAGGACGAGACCGGCACGGTGCTTCTCTCGGCCTCGCGCAAGGGCGAGACCGCCTACATCCAGGTGCGCGACGACGGCCGCGGCCTGGATCCGGAGCGCATCCGCAGGAAGGCCGTGGAAAAAGGCCTGCTGGCCGAGTCCGAGCGCCCCACCGAGGCCGAAATCCTCCAGTTCATCCTCAAGTCCGGCTTCAGCACCGCGGAGAAGATCACCGACGTCTCGGGCCGTGGCGTGGGCATGGACGCGGTGGTCAACGCCATCCGCGCCGGCCTGGGAGGCGACATCCTCATCGAAAGCGAGCCCGGCCGCGGCGCCGCCTTCACCATCACCATCCCGCTCTCGCGCTCGGCCAACGAGGGCATCGTGGACGCCCTGGTCTGCCGCCTGGGCCGCGACGTGTTCCTCATCCCCAGCCGCGACGTGGTGGAGATCTACATGCCTGCGGCCCGCGACGTGGTCTGCCTGCCCGGCGGCCGCGAGACCGTGGACGTGCGCGGCGAGATCTACGTCCTGCTGCGGCTGGACCGCTTCCTGGAAAGCCCCTCGGACGGCCGTCCCGTGACCAGCGCCCAGGCCGTGGTGGTGCGCGTGGGCGACCAGCGCGCCGCCATCCTGGTGGACGAGGTCCTGCGCCAGCAGCAGGTGGTCATCACCGGCTTCACCGTGCCGGTGCAGAGCATCTTCTCCCTGCCCATCCTGGGCTTCGGCATGATGGGCGAGTCCGACGCCATGGTGGTCAACGTGGAGGAGCTGCTCCAGAACTTCCAGGGCCAGGCCGCCTGATCCCGCCTTGACAGCCTCCTCCCCCGCCGGATAGACCTCGGACACCTGCGGCGCCCGCCAGGGCTTGATAGGGAATCCCGTGCGAATCGGGAGCGGTCCCGCCGCCGTAAGCTCCGCATGAAAGTCTGTCCCCGCGACGGCCACTGGGGAAACCTGGGAAGGCCGGGACAGGTGGAGCGAGCCGGAAGACCTGCCGCAGGAGGCGAATCCGTCCGCGCGTTCACGGGGCTTTGACGCACGGACATCCGGAAGGGAACAAATACGGGCGTCCCTTTCCCCCAGCGGGAAAGGGACGTTTTTTGTCCTTCCCAACCAGCCCCTCCTGTGTGGAGGTTCTCATGCAGCGTCTTTCCCGCCTTCTCGTCCTGCTCTTCCTGCTCCAGCTGGTCCTGGCCGCTCCGGCCCTGGCCCACGGCGATTCCCGGCCGGACAAGGAAGCCATCCTCCTGGTGGCCTTCGGCTCCAGCATGCCCGAGGGCCAGAAGGCCCTGAAGTCCTTCGACGCCATGGCCCGCAAGGCCTTCCCCGGCGTGGAGGTGCGCTGGGCCTGGACCTCGCGCATCATCCGCGACAAACTCGGCGCGGCCAAGACCGCGCATCCGGACTCCCCGGCCCTGGCCCTGGCCCGGCTGGCCGAGGACGGCTACACCCGCGTGGCCGTGCAGTCCCTGCACAGCATCCCGGGCGAGGAGTTCACGGAGCTGGAAGAAACCGTGCAGCGCTTCCAGGGCATGCCCAAGGGCCTGCGCGCCATCACCCTGGGCCGCCCGCTCCTGGCCCTGCCCGCGGACCTGCCCCTGGCGGCCAAGGCCCTGCTGGAGTCCCAGGCCGGCCGCAAGCCCGGCGAGGCCGTGATCTTCATGGGCCACGGCACGGCCCACGCGGGCAACGCCATGTATCCCGCGCTCCAGTATCACCTCTGGCTGCTCGACAAGAGCGCCTTCGTGGCCACCGTGGAGGGCATCCCCGCCCTGGACGACGTGCTGCCCCTGTTGGCCCGGGACAAGGTCCAGTCCGTGCGCCTGGCGCCGCTCATGGCCGTGGCCGGGGACCACGCCCACAACGACATGGCCGGCGGCGAGGAGGGCTCCTTCGCCTCCCGGCTCAAGGCCCAGGGCATCGCGGCCAAGCCGGTGCTCCAGGGCCTGGCCGAGACCCCGGCCCTCGCCGCCCTCTGGCTCGACCACCTGCGCGACGCGGTGCAGGCCCTCAAGGAAACGAAGTGACCAGAACCTCCCGGACCGCGCTCCTCCTGGCCGCGGCAGGCCCCCACTCCCTGGTCCTGGCCTGCCAGCCCGGCCCCGCGGACATCCCGGTCCGGGAGGTCTTCTCCATCCTGGCCTCGGCCCTGGGACTGGCCCCGGCCCCGGACGACCCGGCCCGGGCCACCGTGGTCCTGGGCATCCGGGCCTCGCGCGCGGTGCTGGCCTACGGGGTAGGCGCGGCCCTGTCCCTGGCGGGCGTGGCCTTCCAGGGCATCCTGCGCAATCCCCTGGCCGACCCCTTCACCCTGGGCGTGTCCACGGGCGCGGCCTTCGGGGCCTGCCTGGCCCTGGCCCTGGGGCTCGCGGCCCCGGCCGTCCTGCCCCTGGCCGACCCCCTGCCCTTCTTCGGCCTGCTGGGGGCCTTCCTGGCCCTGCTGGCCGTTCTGGGCCTGGCCCGCTCGGGCCGGGAGCTCCGGCGCGAGACCCTGGTCCTGGCGGGCGTGGTCACGGCCACCTTCCTCTCGGCCTGCATCGCGCTGCTCAAGGCCCTGGACGAATCCACGGTCTCGGGCCTGGTCTTCTGGATCATGGGCAGCTTCCAGGGCCGGGGCTGGGGCCACGTGCTCGTGTTCCTGCCCTATCTGGTCCTGGGCGCGGGACTCATCCTGGCCTTTGCCCGCGAACTGGACATTCTCTCCATGGGCAGCACCCAGGCCCGGCTCCTGGGGTTGTCCGCGGACCGGGCGCGGCTCATCCTGCTCCTGGCCGGGAGCCTGCTTTCGGGAGCGGCCGTGGCCGTATCCGGGGTCATCGGCTTCGTGGGCCTGGTGGTGCCGCACCTGGTGCGCCGGGTCCAGGGCGGGGAACACCGGCCCCTGGCCGTGAACGCGGCGCTCCTGGGCGGCCTGCTCCTGCTCTGGTCCGACGTCCTGGCCCGCACGCTCCTGCCCGGCGGGGTGGAGCTGCCCGTGGGCGTGCTCACGGCGCTGCTGGGCGGCCCCTTCTTCTGCCTTCTGCTCAAGCAGCGGCGGGAGGCCTCGTGATCCGCCTGGAGAGCGTGAGCGTGGGTCACGGCGGCCGGGCGGTGCTGCGGGACGTGAGCTTCCACGTGGCCCGGGGCGAGGCCGTGGGCCTGCTGGGTCCCAACGGCTCGGGCAAGACCACGCTCCTGCTGACCCTGGCCGGGGCCCTGCCCCTGCTGGCGGGCAGCGTGACCCTGGCCGGAAGGCCGCTCTCCGCCCTGCGGCCCCGGGAGAGGGCCAGGCTGGCGGCCTCCGTGCCCCAGCAGGCCGCGCCCCCGGAGCTCACGGCGCTCTCCGTGGCCCTCATGGGCCGCTACGCCCACACCACCTTCCTGGGCGGCTACACCGAGGCGGACCGGGCCAAGGCCCTGGCCGCCCTGGCCGCGACCGGCTGCAGCCACCTGGCCGAGCGCCGGGCGGACCGGCTCTCGGGCGGGGAATGGCGGCGGGTGCTCCTGGCCCGCGCCCTGGCCCAGGAGGCGGACCTGCTCCTGCTGGACGAGGCCGCCGCAGGTCTGGACCCGGCGCGCCAGGCCGAGACCGCGGACCTGCTCCTCAAACGCAACGCCGCGGGCCTGACCATGCTCTCGGCCATCCACGACCTGAACCTGGCGGCCCTCACCTGCCGCCGCCTGCTCTTTCTCAAGAACGGACGGCTGGTTCTGGACGGGACCGTGAACGAGGTGTTCACCGAACACCACCTCTCGGAGATCTATGAAACGCGCATTCTCGTCTCCCGGCACCCGCTGCTGGACGCGCCCCAGGCCAACCTGGCTCCCGGCGCTCCTGCTGCTCCTGCTGGCGGCCCCGGCCCTGGCCGGACCCGTTGAGACCACCGACGACCTGGGCCGCACCGTGCGGCTCCCTGCCCCGGCCCGGCGCATGGTGGCCCTGTACGGGGCCTTCAACGAGATCCTGGACGGCATGGGGCTCGCCGGCCGCATCGCGGCCCGCACCCAGGCCGACGAACTGCCCGCCTCCATCCTGGACCGGCCGGTCATCGGCACGCACATGCGGCCCAACGTGGAGATGATCGTGGCCCTCAAGCCCGACCTGGTGCTCCAGATGGGCGGCCGGGCCGAGGCCCAGGCCCCGCTGCGCGACCTGGAGCGCTTCGGCCTGACCACGGCCTTTTTCGAGGTCCGCGACTTCGCCCAGCTCTTCTCCGTCATCACCCGGCTGGGCGCGCTCACCGGCGAGCCCCGGGCCGCGGCGGCCCTCACTGCCGCGCTCCAGGCCCGCCTGGACGCCGTGGCCGGGCGCGTGGCGGGCGACGGCGCGCCCACGGTGTTCTTCGAGGTGCGCTCCCCCAACCTCCTGGCCGCGGGCCGCGGCTCCATGGTGGACGCCGTGATCCGGGCCGCAGGCGGGACGAACGCCGTGCCCCTGGCGGACAAGCTGGCCCGGCTCTCGGAAGAGGAGGTCTTCCGCCTGGACCCGGACGCCTACGTGCTCCAGCGTGGAGCCATGAACGCCGGGCCCCTGCCTCCGGACCAGCGGCCACACCTGGCCGCCCTGCGCGCCGTGCGCCAGGGCCGGGTCCTCGTGGTGGACGAGCAGGTCTTTTCCCGGCCCGGCCCGCGCAACGTGGAGGCCGTGGAACAGCTCGCCCGCTTCCTGCACCCCGGCCGCTTCCAGGAGAAACCATGAGACAGGGCGCCCTCTTCGGCCTGGGCGTGGGCCCGGGCGATCCCGAGCTGCTGACGCTCAAGGCCGCGCGCGTGCTGTCCGGGGTCTCCGTGGTCCTGGCCGCGGCCTCGCCCAAGAACGACGACTCCCGCGCCCTGGAGATCGCCCGGCCGCACCTGCCCGCCGGGGCCCAGGTCCTGCGCCTGGACTTCCCCATGACCCGGGACAAGGCCGCGCTCGCCACCGCCTGGCGGAAGAACGCCGAAAAAACCCTGGCCGTGCTCGATTCCGGCCGGGACGCCGCCTTCATCACCCTGGGCGATCCCCTGACCTACAGCACCTTCGGCTACCTGCTGCGCACCCTGGGCGAACTGGGACCCCTGCCGCGGGTGGAGATCGTGCCCGGGATCACCTCCTACCAGGCCGCGGCCGCGCGCGTGGGCCGTCCCCTGGTGGAAGCCGAGGAAAGCCTGCTGGTCATCCCCGGGGTCTGCTCGGCCGAAAAACTGGAAAAACTCCTGGCCTGCGCGGACAACGCCGTGATCCTCAAGGCCTACCGCAACCTGCCGGATATCCGCGCGGCCCTGGACCGCCTTGACCTGACCCGCTCGTCCGTGTTTGTGTCCCGCCTGGGACTGCCCGGAGAACTGGTCTGCGACGACCTCGCGGACGCCCCGGAGTCGCCCCACTACTTCTCCCTGATCCTGGTCCGAAAAGAGAAGGCATGAACCTGGCCATCCTGCTGGCGGCCTATGGTTCCCGGCAACCCGGGGCCAGGGCCGTCATCGAACGTATCCGCGACCGCGTGCTGGCGGCCCATCCCGGGGCCGTCTGCGCCGTGGCCTACACCTCGCACTGCGTGCGCGGGCATCTGGCCCGCTGCGGCCAAGACGCGGACTCCGTGGCCGAGGCCCTGGACAGGCTGCGCGGGCAGGGCTGCGGCCGCGTGGCGGTGCTCTCCCTGCACATCGTGCCGGGCGAGGAGTTCGAAGGCGTGCTGGCGGCCGCGGCCGAGGCCCGGACCAAGGGCCAGCAGGTGGAGGTGGCGGGTCCGCTCCTAACCGGCGAGGACGACGTGGAGCGTGTGGCCGGGCTCCTGGCCCGGCTCCTGCCGCAGCGGGAGGACGGGGAGACCGTGCTGCTCATGGGCCACGGCAGCAGGCACCCGGGCAACGCGCTCTACGCCAGCCTGGATCGCGCCCTGAACCGCCGCAGCCCGCACCTGCATCTGGGCGCCCTGGAGGCCGACCCCGGCATCGAGCATCTGCGCGACCGGCTCCTGGCCCAGGGCGCGGGCCCGGTGCTCCTGCTCCCCTTCCTCTTCGGCCCCGGCCACCACGCCACCCAGGACCTGGCCGAGGGACCGGACTCCTGGCTGGCCGTGCTGACCCGGGCCGGGTTGTCCTGCCGGGCCGAGATCAAGGGCGCAGGGGAGTACGACGAACTGGTGGATCTCTGGCTGGAGCACCTGGACGCGGCCTTGGCCCGACTGTCGGCCTGAGTTCCCGGCATTTACAGCCCCGGTCCCATGGGCTAGGGGTAGCGGGACGGAAAAACCCGCACTCCCATGAACGACTTCATCCGCGCCACCACCCACGACGGCCGTCTCGTCACGGCCCGGCCCGACCCCAGCCTGACCCTGGCCCAGGCCCTGTTCCTGGCCGAGCCGTTCCGGGGCCTGCCGCTCTGCTCGGGCCTGGGCCGCTGCGGCCTGTGCCGGGTGCGTTTTCTCGCCGATCCTCCTCCGGCCCTGGCCGCCGAGGAAAAACGTCTGTCCCCCGGGGATCTGGCCGCGGGCTGGCGACTCTCCTGCCTGCGCCAGGCCCAGGCCTGCGAACTCGCTCTGCCCGGCATCCACGGAGCCCGGCCCCGGATATCCCGGCTGGAGAGCGCCGCAGGCCCCCTGGCCCTGGCCGTGGACCTGGGCACCACCTCCCTGCACTGGACCGCCCTGGACCAGGGACGGCCCGTGGCTCGCGGCCGCGAGCTGAACCCCCAGATGGGCCTGGGCGCGGAGATCATGTCCCGCCTGGCCTTCGCCGTCCGTCCCGGGGGCGCGCAGGTGCTCAGGAATCTCGTGCTGGAGCGCCTGCGGGACATCGCCCGCAGCCTGCCCGGCCCCCTGGAATTCCTGGTGCTGGCCGGAAACCCGGCCATGGTCCTGCTGGCCCTGGGCCTGGACAGCGCGGGCCTGCGCGCCGCGCCCTACCGCCTGGACTACGCGGGCGGCGACGAGCGCGTGCTGGCTCCGGACCTGCCCCGGGCCTTCATCCCGCCGCTTTTGGCCCCCTTCGTGGGCGCGGACCTGAGCGCCGGACTGGCGGCCCTGCTCCTCGGCCCGGGCGCGGCTCCGCGCTTCCCTTTCCTCCTGGCCGACCTGGGCACCAACGGCGAGTTCGTCCTGGCCCTGTCGCCGGACAGGCTCCTCTGCGCCAGCGTGCCCCTGGGTCCGGCCCTGGAGGGCGTGGGCCTGCGCTTCGGCCGCACGGCCGGGCCCGGCGCGGTGGAGGTCTTCCACCTGGGAACGGGCGGGCCCATTCCCCATTTCGTTGAAGGCTCCAACGGCGAAGAGCAGACGCCGGGCCTCACCGGACCGGCCTACCTCTCCCTGGCCGCCCTGCTCCTTTCCAGCGGCCTGCTGGAGCCCTCGGGCC
>JAWRKD010000134.1:0-4673 GCA_040307135.1 Desulfovibrionaceae bacterium | reverse complement strand
GCGGGGGGCCCACTGGGCCCCCGGTCCACGGAAGGAGGGATGGAGAGTGGAGAGAGAGAGAGAGAGAGAGAGATTACATGTCGAGGGCGTCGGCGACCTTGCCCACGAGCTTTTCCGAAGGGGTCAGGGTCTTCTTGCCGGGCTCCCACTTGGCCGGGCAGGCCTCGTTGGGATGGGCGCGCAGGTGCACGTTGGCCTTCATCTTGCGCACCAGCTCGTCGGCGTTGCGGCCCACGTTGTAGAAATTCACCTCGGAACCCACGAGCACGCCGTCGGGATTGATGATGAAGGTGCCGCGCAGGTCCAGGCCGGACTCCGGGTCCCAGACGTCGAAATAGCGGGAGACCTCGCCGTTGGGGTCGGCGGCCATCTGGAACTTCACGTTCTTGAGCAGGCGCTCGTCGTTCTTCCAGGCCATGTGCACGAACTTGGTGTCCGTGGACACGGAATAGACCTCGGCGCCCAGCTTGACCAGCTCGGCGTGCTTCTCGGCCAGGTCGGCCAGCTCCGTGGGGCAGACGAAGGTGAAGTCCGCGGGGTAGAAGACCAGGATGGTCCATTTGCCGTTTTTCTTGTTCTCCTCCAAACTCACCTTGCCGAAGCCGCCCTCGGTGGGGTCGTAGGTCTCCAGGCTGAAATCGCGCACCGGCTGGCCCACCTTGGCCGTCTCGAAGAACTCCTCGTACTGTTCGTGGCTGCAGGACATATTGCTTTCTCCTTGTTCCATATTTAGTGTTTGCGGAGTGTTCCCGCCTTGTGTTGATAACAGTAATCGTTTCTAGTTAGGGCGTCAAGCATCTTTTTCATTTTTTTCAATCAAGAAAAAAATAAAGGATTCCAATCGAATGACTCTTGTATATGGCTTCCGCAAGCTCGCCGAGCAGAACATTCCCGAGATCCGCACCCTGGCCCGGGTCTATGAGCACGCCGCCACCGGGGCCAGGCTCCTCTCTCTGGTCAACCAGGACGAAAACAAGGTCTTCGGCATCACCTTCCGCACCCCGCCGCGGGACTCCACGGGCGTGGCCCACATCCTGGAGCATTCCGTGCTCTGCGGCTCGCGCAAGTACCCTGTGAAGGAGCCCTTCGTGGAGCTCCTCAAGGGCTCGCTCCAGACCTTCCTGAACGCCCTGACCTTTCCGGACAAGACCAGCTATCCCGTGGCCAGCACCAACACCCAGGATTTCTACAACCTCATCGACGTCTATCTGGACGCGGTGTTCCATCCCCGGCTCACGGAGAACACCCTGCGCCAGGAGGGCTGGCGCTACGACCTGAAGAAGGCCACGGACCCGCTCCAGTACAAGGGCGTGGTCTATAACGAGATGAAGGGGGCCTATTCCTCGCCGGACAACCAGCTCTACGAGCTGTCCCAGCACGCCCTGTTCCCGGACGTGACCTACGGCCTGGACTCGGGCGGGGACCCGGAGAAGATCCCGGACCTGACCTTCGAGGACTTCATGGCCTTCCACCGGGCCCACTACCACCCCTCCAACGCCTTCGTCTATTTCTACGGCGACGACGACCCCACGGAGCGGCTGCGGCTCCTGGACGAGTGTTTCTCGGAATTCGACCGGATGCGGCCCGCGCACCTCATCGGCCTGCAGAAGCCCTTCAGCGCGCCGGTGCGCGTGGAAAAACCCTACGCCGCCGGTCCCGGGGACCAGAAGTCCATGTTCACCCTGAACTTCTGCCTGCCCGAATCCGCGGACCCGGACCTCTCCCTGGCCATGGAGGTGCTCGAGCACATCCTCATCGGCCTGCCCTCGTCCCCGCTCAGGAAGGCCCTCACGGACTCGGGCCTGGGCGAGGACCTGGCCGGCGCGGGCCTGGAGACGGACCTGCGCCAGATGTACTTCTCCGTGGGCCTCAAGGGCATGGCCCGGGGCGTGGCGGACCAGGCCGCGGAGCTGATCCTGGCCTGCCTGGAGCGCATCGCCAGGGACGGCGTGCCCGCCGGGGACCTGGAGGCCGCGCTCAACTCCGTGGAGTTCGACCTGCGCGAGAACAACACCGGCTCCTTCCCCCGGGGCCTGTCCCTCATGTTCCAGGCCCTGACCTCCTGGCTCCACGACGGCGACCCTCTGGCCCTGTTGCCCTTCGAAAAGCCCCTGGCCGCGCTCAAGGCCCGCCTGGCCCAGGGCGAGCCCGTGTTCGAGGGCCTCATCCGCCGCCACTTCCTGGACAACCCCCACCGCGCCCTGGTCATCCTGAATCCGGACCCGGAGCTTTCGGCCCGGCGCGAGGCGGCCGAGCGCAAGCGCCTGGACAAGGCCGCCGCGGCCCTTTCGGCCAAGGAGCTCAAGGACCTGGCCCGCCAGGCCAAGGAGCTGGAAAAGCTCCAGGAGGCCCCGGACCGGCCCGAGGACCTGGCCAAGATTCCCCGGCTCAAGCTCTCGGACCTGCCGGAAAAGAACACCACCATCCCGCGCACGGACCTGACCATGGCGGGCGTCCCGTCCCTGTTCCACGACCTGTTCACCAACGGCATCCTCTACCTGGACCTGGGCCTGGACCTTTCGGCCGTGCCGGACCGGCTCCTGCCCTTCGTACCGCTCCTGGGGCGCGCGCTCCTGGAGACCGGCACAAGGGACCTGGACTTCGTGGCCCTGACCCAGCGCATCGCCCAGAAGACCGGCGGCATCGCGCCCCAGACCTTCATCACCCCGTCGCGGCCCGGCCCCGGTCCCGCGGCCCGGCTCTTCCTGCGCGGCAAGTCCACCCTGGCCCACGCCCCGGAACTCTGCGGCCTGCTGCGCGCCGTGCTCACCGAGGCCCGGCTGGACAACCGCGAGCGCATCCGCCAGATCGTGCTGGAGACCAAGGCCCGGCGCGAGCAGCGCCTGGTGCCCGCGGGCCACAGCATCGTGGCCACCCGGCTCAAGGCGCGCATGGGCGCGGCGCACCTCATGGACGAGCGGCTGCACGGGGTGAGCGGGCTGTTCTTCGTGCGCGACCTGGCCAAGCGGGTGGACGAGGATTTCGACGGCGTGGTCCGCGACCTGGAGGAGCTGCGCTCCATCCTGGTGCGGCGCGCGGGCCTGGTGCTCAACGTGACCTGCGACGAGGCGGCCTTCGCCGCGGCGCGGACCCATCTGGAGGCCATGCTCGCGGGCCTGCCCCAGGCCCCGGCCCTGGCCCCGGCCCGGCGCGAGCCGCTCGTGCTGCCGGAGCGCGAGGGCCTGGCCCTGCCCGCCCAGGTGAACTACGTGGGCAAGGGCTTCAACCTCTTCGACGCGGGCTGGCGCTTCGACGGCTCGGCCCACGTGGTGGGCAAGATCCTGCGCGCCTCCTACCTCTGGGAGCGGGTGCGGGTGCAGGGCGGGGCCTACGGCGCGTTCTGCTCCCTGGACCGGCTTTCCGGGGCCTTCTCCTTCGTCTCCTACCGCGACCCCAACGTGGACCGCACCCTGGAGGCCTTCGACGCGGCGGCCGACTACCTCAAGCGCTTCAAGCCGGACCAGGACGAGCTGGAAAAGGCGGTCATCGGCGCCATCGGCGAGATCGACTCCTACATGCTGCCGGACGCCAAGGGCTTCGCCTCCCTGGCCCGCATGCTCAACGGCGAGGACGAGGACTTTCGCCAGGTCATCCGCGACCAGGTGCTCTCGGCCGGGGCCAAGGACTTCAAGGCCTTCGGCGAGGCGCTGGCCGGGCTCAAGGACCAGGGCCAGATCGTGGTCCTGGGCGAGGCCAAGGCCCTGGAAGGGAGCAGGGCGAAGCTCAAGGTGGAGCGGATCCTCTAGACTCCGGCAAAGACAAAGGCCCCCGCTCCTGGCTGGAGCGGGGGCCTTTCTGCTGTTGTCGTCAGCCGGCCAGGGCCTTGAGCCAGCGGCGCAGCACCTCGGCTCCGGCCTGTTCCAGGACCGGGGCCTTGGCCGCCGAATCCGCGCGCAGGGCCGGGATGTCGATGCCCGCCGCGCCCAGCTCGCAGGTGTGGCCGATGAGCCAGCGCTCCATGTCCCGGGCCTTGGCCTCGGGGTGGAACTGCAGGGCCAGGCCGAAATTCCCCAGGCTGAAGGCCTGGTGCTTGCAGATGTCCGTGGAGGCGAGCAGTTCCGCTCCCTCGGGCAGGTCGAAGGTGTCGCCGTGCCAGTGGAGCACGGCCACGTCCTCCAGGGGGGCCAGGCAGGACTGCTTGCCCGCGTCCGTGAGCGTCAGCTTTTTCCAGCCGATCTCCTTGGCCGGGCCCGGATACACCGCCGCGCCCAGGGCCGCGGCCATGAGCTGCGTGCCCAGGCACACGCCCAGGGTGGGCCTGCCCGCTTCCAGGCGCTTGCGGATGAAGCCGATCTCGTGGCGCAGGAAGGGGTAGCGGTCCTCCTCATAGACGCCGATGGGGCCGCCCAGGACCACGAGCAGGTCCGGGTCCAGGGGCGAACCCAGGCCGTCCACCCCGGCCTGGAGCGTCTCCAGGACGCAGCCCTTTTCCTTGAGCACGTGGCTGAAGGACCCCAGGTCCTCGAAGGCCACGTGGCCGATGACGCGGACGTTGCGCACGGCGTCTCTCCTATTGTCCTGTTCCCGCGCCTTCCATCTCCAGGATGTCCTGGAGCACCGCGCCGGGGTTCACGCTCACGCTGCCCTTCACCGAGCTCTTGGTGGTCTTCGTGGTGGTGGACGAGCCGTCCGGGCTCGTGCTGGTGCTCGTGTGGCTGGAGCTGTCCTTACCC
>JAWRKD010000133.1:0-56277 GCA_040307135.1 Desulfovibrionaceae bacterium | reverse complement strand
ATGCCCGCGCCCGCCCCGCGCCAGCGGCCGTCCCTGCGCACCCTGAGCCGCGCCCTGCCCAAGGGCCGCACGGACGGCGAGCCCGCGCTCTGGCTGGAGCCCAAGGCCCTGCACACCCTGCCGCCGCGCATGGCCGGACGCATCCAGTGGTGGCTGCCGCCCGTGATCTGGCCCGGCGAGGAGGAGCGCTACGTCTCGGACATCGAGACATTGCGGCGCAAGGGGGCCAGGGACTTCGTCTGCAACGCGCCCTGGCAGGCCGCGCTCTTCGCCCGGCGCGACGGGCTCTCGCTCACGGCCGGGCCGTTCTGCAACATCGCCAACGCCCTGGCCCTGGAGGAGCTGAAGCGCATGGGCTTCGCCGCGGCCTACGCCAGCCCGGAGCTGCCCGCCGAGGACCTGCTGGCCCTGCCCCGCCAGAGCCCCCTGCCCCTGCACCTGGTGCTCAAGGGCCTCTGGCCCCTGGGCCTGTCCCGGCACCTGGCCGAGGGCGTGAAGCTGGAGGAGCCGCTCACGAGCCCCATGCGCGAGGTCTTCTGGGTCCGCAAGCACGGCCAGAACCACTGGCTCTATCCCAACTGGGAGCTGGACCTCTCGGCGCACCGCTCCGAGATCGAGAAGGCGGGCTTCGCCACGCTCCTCGTGATCCGCGAGTTCTGGCCCAAGACCATTCCGCACGCGGAACGCCAGGGCCAGTTCAACTGGAACCTGAAGCTGCTCTAGTCCGGCAGGTGGGCCGTGCCCTTCATGTAGCAGGCCGCGCGGCCCGCGATCTTGACCCGGTCCCCCATGTCCTCGCAGAAAAGCTCCCCGCCCCGGGCCGAGGCCTGGAACGCGGTGAGGGAGGTCTTGTTCAGGCGCTTGGACCAGTAGGGGATGAGCGTGCAGTGCGAGGAGCCCGTGACCGGGTCCTCGGGAATGCCCACAGCCGGGGCGAAGGAGCGCGAGATGAAGTCGTGGTCCCGGCCCGGGGCCGCGCAGATGACGCAGGTCACGTCGAACTCGGCCAGCAGGCGCATGCGCGGCTTGAGCGCCCGGACCTCCTCCTCGCTCTCGAACACGGCCAGGATGTCGCGGGTGGCGTAGGTCTCCCGGGGCCGCGCTCCCAGGGCCTCCACCAGGCTTTCGGGCACGGGAAAGGACTTTGGGGTCCAGGCCGGGAAGTCCAGGGAAAGCAAACCGTCCTCGCGGTCCACGAAGAGCCGGCCGCTCTTGGTCTCGAAAACGATGCAGTCGTCCTTGTAGCGCTTGAACTCGAAGAGCACGTGGGCCGCGGCCAGGGTGGCGTGGCCGCAGAGGTCCACCTCGGTCTCGGGGGTGAACCAGCGCAGGTCGTAGTACTCGCCGTTCTTCACGTAGAAGGCCGTCTCCGAAAGGTTGTTCTCAGTGGCGATGGCCTGGAGCGTGGCGTCGGGGAGCCACTTCTTGAGCGGCACCACGGCCGCCGGGTTGCCGGAAAAAACCCGGTCCGCAAAGGCGTCGATCTGGAAGATCTCGAGTTCCATGCCTTCTCCCCTCGTTCCGTTGGCGTCAATAGACCTGCTTGAACAGGTCCTCCTCCGAACCCGAGGCCCCGCCCGAATTGATCTCGCCCCCGCCGCGGGAGACCTCGGTGGGCTGGGTGCCCTCCTTGAACGGCAGGAACAGGTCCTCGGTGGTGTTGGGTCCGGCCAGAAGGCCGTTCTTGGCGTCGATGCGCACCATGACGATGCCCGGCGGCTGCTCGAAATCCTGGTAGGGGTACTTGTCCTCCACCTGCTTGCGGTAGGCCACCCAGATGGGGCTGGCCGTGCGCGAGCCGGTCTCCAGGCGGCCCATGGGCTGAAGCTGGTCGAAGCCGACCCAGACGCCGGTGAGCAGATAGGGCGTGTAGCCCATGAACCAGGCGTCGCGCTCCTCGTTGCTGGTGCCGGTCTTGCCCGCCACCGGGCGGCCCAGCTCCTTGGCCCGCCAGCCCGTGCCGTACTGGACCACGTCCTTCATGAGCGTGGCCATGATGAAGGCGGTCTGAGGGCTGATGGCCTCGCGCACCTCGGGCTCGGAATGGAAAAGGTCCTCGCCCCAGGCCGACTGGACCTTGAGCACCATGCGCGGCTTGATGGTCGAGCCGCCGCGGGCGAAGGGCGTGTAGGCCTGGCAGAGGTTCAGCAGGCTCACCGAGGGCGAGCCCAGGGCCACGGAGAGGTCCTCGGGCAGGTCCGCGGTGAGGCCCATGGCCCTGGCCCGTTCGATGATCTTGCGGATGCCGATCTTCTGGGCCACGCGGATGGTCACCAGGTTGCGGGACTTGACCAGGGCTGTGCGCAAAAGCGTGGGGCCGTAGAAGATGCCCTCGTAGTTCTCCGGCTTCCAGAGCTTGCCCTGCTCCACGTTCTCGAACACGATGGGCGCGTCCAGGACCACGGAGGCCGCGGTGAAGCCGTTGTCGATGGCCGCGGAATAGACCAGGGGCTTGAAGGACGAGCCGGGCTGGCGCAGGGCCTGGGTGGCGCGGTTGAACTGGCTCAGCTCGAAGCTGAACCCGCCGGACAGGGCCACCACCTCTCCGGTGTCGGGCTTGAGCGAGACGAGCGCGCCCTCGGGGCCGGGCAGGCGCTCCAGGTTGAAGAGCACGCTCCCCTTCTCCGGCGCGGGCTTGTCCGAGACCGAGGCCCAGACCACGTCCCCGGGCTTGAGCACCCTGGTCACGTCCGTGACCTTGGGCACGTCCTCGGGCGCGCGATGGATGTTCGGGGTGCGGCACCAGCCCACGCTGGAGGACGGGATGATCCCCTGCATGCGGCCGAACTGCACCCGGGCCTGGGCCGGCGACACGGCCGTGACCAGGACCTTGATCCAGCGGCCCGGCCAGATGTCCTCGGCCGCGTACTGGGTCTCGCTCAGGAAGGGCTGGTACTCGTGGGGATTCAGGTGCTGGAGCGGCCCGTCCCAGCCGTGGCGCTTGGCCGCCTCCAGGAGCCCCTCCCGGAGGGCCGCGTCGGCCGCGGCCTGGTGGTCCAGGTCACAAGGCGTATAGACGTGCAGGCCGCCCTCATAGACCGTCTCCTCCCCGAACTTCTCGATGAGCCAGCGCCGCACCTCCTCCAGGTAGTACGGCCCCACCTTCCAGGAGATGTCCGGCATGGAGGCATAGACCAGGGGCTGGGCCAGGGCCTCCTCGAACTGGGCGCGGGTGATCCAGCCCATCTCGAACATGCGCTCCAGCACGTACTTCTGGCGGGTCTTGGCCAGCTCGGGGTCGCGGTTGGGGCTGTAGCGGCTGGGGGCCTGGGGCAGGCCGGCCAGGATGGCGCTTTCGGCCAGGGTCAGCTCGTTCACGTGCTTGCCGAAGTATTCACGGGCCGCGGCCTCCACGCCGTAGGCGTTGGAGCCCAGGAATATCTGATTCAGGTAGATGGTGAGGATCTCGTCCTTGGTCAGGTAGTGCTCCAGGCGGTAGGCCAGGATGGCCTCCTTGAGCTTGCGCTCGTAGCTCCGCTCGGAGGTCAGCAGCAGGCGCTTGATGATCTGCTGGGTGATGGTGCTGCCGCCCTGGCGGATGTGCCCGGACTTCAGGTTGATGAGCGCGGCGCGCAGGATGGCCGTGATGTCCACGCCCTCGTGCTGGTAGAAGCCGGAGTCCTCGGCGGCCAGGAAGGCCTTGGGCAGCCAGGGGCTCATCTGGTCCAGACGCACCAGGAAGCGCTTCTCGTGGTAGAAATAGCCGAGCACCTGGCCGCCGCCCGCATAGACCGTGGTCACCAGCGGGGGCCGGTAGTCGGTGATCTTCTGGAAGCCCGGCAGGTCGCGCGAGGCCCAGTGCACGAGCATATAGACCCCGGCGGCCGACAGGAGCAGACCGCAGAGGATCAACACCAAGAGAATCCTCAAAACCTTCATGCGCATCCCACCTCAGAATCCGCGCTTGACCGCGGCCATGCCCGACCTGGGGGGCAGGCCCCAGAGCAGGCGCAGCCGCCCGTGCAGGTCCAGGACCTGGGCCCTGGTCATGCCGAGCAGGGCCAGGGCCGCGGCAATGGTCTTGGACTCGCGGCGCACCAGGCAGCCCGGCGCGTCGAACAGCGTGATCTCCCCGCCCGCCACCCAGAAGGGGAACAGGCGGCAATAGTACGGCCGGGCCTCCCGGGGCAGCTGGCAGCCCCTGGAGCCCAGCAGACGGCACGCGCCGTGGCCGTCCACGGCCAGGCGCATGTGCTGCTTGCGCAGCGGGAAAAGCTCCCGGACCAGGGCGTCCTCGCCCGGAAACAGGCGGCAGACCCCGTCCACAAAGGCCGCGCTGTTGTCCTCGAGCACGAACCCGCCCGCGTCCGGCAGGAACTCGCGCATGCGGGCCTGCTCGGTGTCCGACAGCGGGAAGCAGAACTCCTCGCGGCCCGGTTCCGTGTGGCAGCAGGTCGGCCCCTGCAGGGCGCAGCGGGCGCAGACGACGGCGTCGGCCGCCTGGCTTGCGGATGCGGCCATCAACCCTCGGACCCGCCGTTGACCAGGTTGGGCGCGAACTTGAGACGCCCCTTGCCCAGCAGGTCGTGGAGGTGGATCATGCCCGCCAGGCGCTCGTCCTCGGCCACCACGGGCAGCACCGTGATCTGGTGCGCCTCCATGAGGTCCAGGACCTTGGCCGCGGACTCGCCCACCCTGGCCCGCCGGGGGTTCCTGGTCATGCAGCCGTCCACGGGCGCGGCCGGATCGAACCCGCCCTTGCAGACCATGCGGCGCACGTCGCCGTCGGTGAGCACCCCGGCCACGCGGCCCTCGCCGTCGAGCAGGGCCACCAGGCCCAGGCCGCCGCGATTGAGCGTGTCCAGGGCCTGGGCCAGGGGGACCTCCTGGGAGGCCACGGGCAGGTCCCGGGTGTGCATGAGGGATTCCACGAACAGGGAGAGCTGGCGGCCCAGGCTGCCGCCCGGGTGCACGCGCCGGAAGTCGTTCTTGTCGAAGCCTTTGCGCTCCATGAGGCAGACGGCCAGGGCGTCGCCCACGGCCAGGGCCGCGGTGGTGCTGGCCGTGGGGGCCAGACCCATGGGGCAGGCCTCGCGCGGCACGTGCACCGGGATGACCACGTCGGAAAGCCGCCCCAGGGCGGAGCCGGGCTCGCCGGTGAGCGCCACCACGGCCGCGCCCAGGGCGCGGAACGCGGGCAGGATGTTCACCAGTTCCTCGGTCTCGCCGCTGTAGGAGATGGCCAGGATCACGTCCTCGGGCCGGATCATGCCCATGTCGCCGTGGGCCCCCTCCACGGGGTGCAGGAAATAGGACGGCGTGCCCGTGCTGGACAGGGTGGCCGCGATCTTGCGGCCCACGAGCCCGGACTTGCCGATGCCCGTGACCACCACCCGCCCGGTGCAGGAGGCCATGCGGCCCAGGGCCTCCAGGAAACCCGCGCCAAGGGCCGCGCGCACCGCTGCGAGCCCCTCGGCTTCCACGTCGAGGACCTCGCGGGCCAGGGCCAGCCAGTCGCGTTCCGGGGCCTGGGCGTTCATGGATGCGCAAGCCCTCCTAGCAGAACTGCTTGATGATGCCCGGCGTGGCCTGGTCCTCCAGGCACATCTTGCCCAGGTGTTCGGGCAGCGGCACGGGATACTTGCCGTTGAAGCAGGCCAGGCAATAGGAATCCTTGCACTTCACCGCCGAGAGCAGGCCCGGGATGGAGAGATAGTGCAGGGAGTCCAGGCCGATGAAGCGGGCGATGTCCGAGACCGCGGTGTTGGCCGCGATGAGCTCGCCCTTGGAGGAGAAATCGATGCCGTAGAAGCAGGGGAACTTGATGGTCGGGCAGGACACGCGCATGTGGATCTCGCGGGCGCCCAGCTCGCGCATCTTCTTCACCCGGGTGCGGATGGTGGTGCCGCGCACGATGGAGTCTTCCACGATGAGGATGCGCTTGCCCTGGATCATGCTGCGCACGGGGTTGAGCTTCACGCGCACCCCGAAGTCGCGCATGTTCTGCGAGGGCTGGATGAAGGTCCGGCCCACGTAGTGGTTGCGGATCATGGCGAACTCCAGGGGCAGGCCGGAGGCCTGGGCGTATCCCAGGGCGGCGTAGGAGCCGGAGTCCGGGAAGGGCATGACGTAGTCCGCGTCAACCGGGGCCTCGGCGGCCAGAATCTTGCCCATCTCCTTGCGCCGCTCATAGACCACCTCGTCGAAGACCACGGAGTCGGGCCGGGCGAAGTAGATGAGCTCGAAGATGCACTGGCTCGTCTCGGCGGGCTCGGCGATGCGCATGCTCTGAAGCCGATTGCCCTGGATCACCACCATCTCGCCCGGCTCCACGGAGCGCAGATACTCGGCCTCAATGAGGTCGAAGGCGCAGGTCTCGGAGGCGAAACAGTAGTTCGTGCCCAGACGGCCCAGGGCCAGGGGCCGGAAGCCGCCCGGGTCGCGCACGGCGATGAGCTTGTCGTTGGCCAGGATGAGCAGGGAATAGGCTCCCTGAATCTTCTGGCAGGCCTTGATGATGGCGTCCTCCAGGGTGGAGCCGTTCATGTTCTTGGCGATGAGGTGGACGAAGACCTCGGTGTCCATGGTGGTCTGGAAGATGGAGCCCTGGGCCTCCAGTTCCTTGCGCAGCTCGTAGGTGTTCACCAGGTTGCCGTTGTGGCCCACGGCCAGGCGGTAGTCGCCGAAACGGACCATGAACGGCTGGGCGTTGCGCAGGAGCGAGGCCCCGGTGGTGGAATAGCGGATGTGGCCCATGGCCACCTGGCCCTTGAGCTCCTTGCCCAGGTGGCGCTCGTTGAAAATCTCGCCCACCAGGCCCATGCCCCGCTGCTCGCGCAGCTTGGCCCCGTCCCAGGACACGATGCCCGCGGACTCCTGCCCCCTGTGCTGGAGGGCGTAGAGCCCGAAGTAGGTCATGCGCGCGGCCTCGGGGTGGCCGTAGATGCCGAACAGGCCGCAGTATTCCTTTTTCATGTGGTCCGCCTCGGGGGTCAGCCCCGTTTCATGCCGTAGTGGTCCTGCAGACAGCGCACCTTGAGGCCGCTGCCGCGCACCTCGCCGATGGCCTGGATCATGGCCCGGGCGCCGGTGACGGTGGTGGTGTAGGGAACGCCGTAGAGCAGCGCCGCCTGACGGAGCTTCTTGGAGTCGTGCACCGTGCGCTTGCCCGAGGGCGTGTTGATCAACAGGTCGATGGCCTTGTTCTTGATGTGGTCCACCACGTTGGGCCGGCCCTCGAAGACCTTGAAGATGATCTCGGTCTCCACGCCGTGCTCGTTCAGGTGGGTGCCGGTGCCGGCCGTGGCCATGATCTTGAAGCCCAGATCCTTGAAGGCCCGGGCCACGGGCACGATGCCCGCCTTGTCCCGGTCGTTCACGGAGATAAACACGGTTCCCCCGGCAGGCAAGCGCTGTCCCGCGGCCAGCTGGGCCTTCATGAAGGCCAGGCCAACGCTCTGGTCGATGCCCATGACCTCGCCGGTGGAGCGCATCTCCGGCCCCAGGAGCACGTCCACGCCCGGGAAGCGGTTGAAGGGGAACACCGACTCCTTCACCGAGACGTAGCCCTTGCGGCGCATGGACCAGGGGTCCAGGTCCTTGAGCTTCTCACCGAGCATGACCCGGGTGGCCAGCTTGGCCAGGGGCACGCCCGTGGCCTTGGACACGAAGGGCGAGGTGCGCGAGGCCCGGGGATTCACCTCGAGGATGTAGATCTCGCCGTCCTTGATGGCGAACTGGATGTTCATGAGTCCGACCACGTTGAGCTCTTTGGCCAGGGCCTCGGTCTGGCGCTCGATCTCGGCCACCAGGGGCGCCGGGATGGTGTGCGGCGGCAGCACGCAGGCCGAGTCGCCGGAGTGGATGCCGGCCTCCTCGATGTGCTCCATGACCCCGCCGATGTAGGTGGTCTCGCCGTCGGACAGGGCGTCCACGTCCACCTCGATGGCGTTCTCCAGGAACTTGTCCAGGAGGATGGGATGCTCGGGCGAAATCACGGCCACCTGCTGGAAGAAGGCCTCGAACTCGTCCATGGCATAGACGATCTCCATGCCCCGGCCGCCGAGCACGTAGGACGGCCGCACCACCAGGGGGAAACCGATCTCCTGGGCCGCGATCTTGCCCTCTTCCAGGGACATGACCGTGGCGTTGCGCGGCTGCTTCAGGCCGAGCTTCTGGAGAAGCCGCTTGAAGCGCTCGCGGTCCTCGGCGCGGTCGATGCTGTCCGGGGAGGTGCCGAGCATCTTCACCCCGGCCTTGAGCAGGGGCACGGCCAGGTTGAGCGGGGTCTGGCCGCCGAACTGGACGATGACGCCGTCGGGCTGCTCGAAGTCGATGATGTTGAGCACGTCCTCGTAGGTCAGGGGCTCGAAGTACAGGCGGTCCGAGGTGTCGTAGTCCGTGCTCACGGTCTCCGGGTTGGAGTTGACCATGATGGACTTGATGCCCAGCTCCCGCAGGGCGAAGGACGAGTGGCAGCAGCAGTAGTCGAACTCGATGCCCTGGCCGATGCGGTTGGGGCCGCCTCCCAGGATGACCACCTTCCGGCCCTCGCAGGGCTTGACCTCGTCGCCGCTCTCGTAGGTGGAGTAGTAGTACGGTGTGTAGGCCTCGAATTCCGCGGCGCAGGTGTCCACCAGGTAGTAGGTGGGCTTGATGCCCAGGCCCTTGCGCAGGGCGCGGATGGCGTCCTCGGGCTGTTTCCAGAGGGTGGCCAGCTGGCGGTCGGAGTAGCCGAACTCCTTGGCCTTGCGCAGCACCGGGGCCAGGGCCGGGTTGGCGGCCTCGATCTTCTGGTCCTTGCCGAAATCCTTGAGCTCGGCCTCGAAGTCCAGGATGTCCCGGATCTGGCGCAGGAACCAGGGATCGATGGCCGTGGCCTTGAAGATCTCCTCCTCGCTCAGGCCGCAGAGCATGGCCTGGCGCACGGCGAAGATGCGCCGGGAGTTGGGCTTGCGCAGGCCGGCCAGGATGCCCGCCTTGTCCAGGTTGGCGCAGTCGAAATTCTTGCCCAGGCCGGGCACGCCGATCTCCAGGGAGCGGAGCCCCTTCTGCAGGGCCTCCTTGAAGGTCCGGCCGATGGCCATGGTCTCGCCCACGCTCTTCATGGCCGTGGTGAGGTAGTCCTCGGAGCCCGGGAACTTCTCGAAGGTGAAGCGGGGAATCTTGATCACGCAGTAGTCGATGGCCGGCTCGAAGGAGGCCATGGTTTCGCGGGTGATGTCGTTGGGGATCTCGTCCAGGGTGTAGCCCACGGCCAGCTTGGCCGCGATCTTGGCGATGGGGAAGCCGGTGGCCTTGGAGGCCAGGGCGCTGGAGCGCGAGACCCGCGGGTTCATCTCGATGACCACCATGTCGCCGTTGGCCGGATTGATGGCGAACTGCACGTTGGAGCCGCCGGTCTCCACGCCGATCTCCCGCATGATGGCCAGGGAGGCGTCGCGCATGCGCTGGTATTCCTGGTCCGTGAGGGTCTGGGACGGGGCCACGGTGATGGAGTCGCCGGTATGCACGCCCATGGGATCCAGGTTCTCGATGGAGCAGATGATGACGCAGTTGTCCTTCTTGTCGCGCATCACCTCCAGCTCGAACTCCTTCCAGCCGAGCACGGACTCCTCAAGCATGACCTCGCCCTTGATGGACGCGGCCAGGCCCTGGGAGGCGATGGCCTCCAGGTCCTCCATGTTGTAGGCCACGCCGCCGCCGGTGCCGGCCAGGGTGTAGGCCGGACGGATGATGATGGGGAACGGCAGCTTCTGGCCCCAGAGACGGACCTCCTCCATGCTCCGGGCGATGCCGCTCTGCGGCACCTTGAGCCCGATGTTCTCCATGGCCTGGCGGAACAACTCACGGCTCTCGGCCTTCTTGATCACGGGCAGGGACGCGCCGATGAGCTCCACGCCGAAAAGTTCCAGCACCCCGGACTCGGCCAGGGCCACGGCCGTGTTCAGGCCGGTCTGGCCGCCCAGGGTGGGCAGCAGGGCGTCGGGCCGCTCCTTCTCGATGATCTTGGCCACGGTCTCGGGCTCGATGGGCTCGATGTAGGTGCGGTCGGCCAGCTCCGGGTCGGTCATGATGGTGGCCGGGTTGGAGTTCACCAGGACCACCTCGTAGCCTTCCTCCTTCAGGGCCTTGAGGGCCTGGGTGCCGGAATAGTCGAACTCGCAGGCCTGCCCGATGACGATAGGCCCCGAGCCGATGAGCATGATCTTCTTGAGGTCCGTACGCTTAGGCATGGATTCCGCCGGGTCGGTTTGAGGGTTCCGCAGGATGCTCCGGAAGCGCGGGATAGCAGGCGCCGCCATGCCGGGGAGGCGGGGCGGACCACCGGACGCACGGACCCCCTGATAGCCCAGAACCGTCACGGGGGCAACTGCCCGTTCCGGCCTTGTGCCGCTGGGTTTCGCGTGCCCTGAAAATCCTCATTGACAGGACCGAGATTGATTCTTATTCTCACAGCCATGAAATGGTTCGGACGCCCCCACTGCCGCCACCCCGAAGAACACGAGCCGGGCCCCTGTTGCGAGCGCCGCGGCCACGGCGGCGGACGCCACCATCACCACCAGCATCACGGGGTTTCGCGCAGCCTGTGCTCGTTCCCGGACGGCTCCCTGGTGCGCATCGAGCGGGTGGCCGACTGCCCCTGCCCGCGCTGCCGGATCTTCGCCCTGGGCCTCACCCCCGGGACCCTGGTGCAGGTGGTGTCCACGGGCGAGGGCCCCTGCCGTCTCAAGGTCCGCGACGCGGACGTGGTCATCGGCCGGGGCATCGCCGAAAAGATCCTGGCCGTGGCCGAGGAGCCCTGCCCTGTCTGCGCCGCCCGGCGCTGATCCCTTGCCTTTTCCCCCGCCGGATGCGACATTTCCGGCATGGAGCAAAATCCCTCCCCGCCCTATCGCCTCGGCGTGAGCCGCTGCCTGCTGGGTGAGAACGTGCGCTACGACGGCGGCCACAAGCTGGACCGCTTCGTGCGCGACGAGCTGGGCCGCTTCTTCACGCTGGTCCCGGTCTGCCCGGAGGTGGAGTGCGGCCTGCCCGTGCCGCGGGAGGCCCTGCGCCTGGTGGGCGACCCGGAGCGCCCCCGGCTCGTGACCCAGAAATCCGGCTTGGACCACACGGCACGCATGACCCGTTGGGCCATGGAGGCCCTGGACCGGCTGGCGGCCCAGGACCTCTGCGGGTTCGTCTTCAAGTACGGGTCGCCTTCCAGCGGCCCGTCCCAGGTCCGGGTCTATCCCGAGGGCGGCGGAACGCCTTCCCGGCGCGGGGTGGGCCTGTTCGCCCGGCTTTTCCGGGAGCGCTTCCCCCTGCTTCCCGTGGAGAACGAAGGCCGCCTGCACGACCCGGAACTGCGCGAAAACTTCATCGAACGGGTCTTCGTCATGGCCCGCTGGCGGGAATGTCTGGCCCGGGGCTTCACCCTCGGCCGGCTGGTGGAGTTCCACACCCGGCACAAGCTCCTGGTCATGGCCCATTCTCCGGTGGCGTACCGCGAACTGGGGGCGCTGGTGGCCCGAAGCGGGGGCCGGGACCCTGCCGCACTCGCCGCGGAGTATGCGTCCAGGCTCTTCGCCGCCCTGCAGCTGACGGCCACGGTGAAGAAGAACGTGAACGTGCTCCAGCATGTCATGGGCTATTTCAAGAAGCAGCTCTCCGCCGACGAGAAACAGGAGCTTCTGGAAGTCCTCGGCGCCTATGGCCGGGAGCTGACCCCGCTGGTCGTCCCCGTGACCCTGCTCAACCACTACGTGCGCAAGTACGGCCAGGAATACCTGGCGGCGCAGGCCTACCTCAACCCGCATCCCCTGGAACTCAAGCTCCGCAACCACGCCTGACGAAAAGGCCGCCCGGAAACCCGGACGGCCTCGCTTGTGACGTTGATGCGTGTTCAACGGCCAGAAAACAGCGGATTTTTCAATGGCCTGGGCTAGGACACCCGGCTTCCGTTGAGCACGGCCTGGGGCGTGGCCAGAAGCTCCATGCCCTCGGCGGTCTTCACCGTGAGCACCATGCCCTGGGAAAGCTGCTTGCGGATCTTGCGCGGCTTCAGGTTGGCCACGACCACCACCTGTTTGCCGGGCAGGTCCTCGGGCTTGAAGAACTCGGCGATGCCCGAGACGATCTGCCGGGGCTCGGCCTCGCCCAGGTCCACGCGCAGCACCAGGAGCTTGTCCGCGTCCGGGTGGCGGCGGGCCTCCAGCACGCTGCCCACGCGGATGTCCAGCTTCTGGAAGTCCTCGAACTCGGCCTCGGCCAGGGGCTCGGCCTTGGGCGCAGGCCCGGGCGCGCCCTCGGGCTTGGGCTGGGGCGCGGGCTCGGGCAGCTCCACGCGGGGGAAGAGGTTGGAGGACGCGGCCACGGGGTGCCCGGACTCCAGGATGCCCCAGGCGTCCAGCTCCTTGGGCAGAAAGACCTTTTCCCTGTCAAAGGCCATGCCCAGCTGCTCAAGCATGCGCTCGGCGGCCGTGGGCATCACGGGCCAGAGGTGCACGGCGATCTTGCGCAGGTTCTCCAGGAGCACATAGAGCACCGTGGAAAGCCGGGCCATGTTCTTGTTCTTGTAGAGGGTCCAGGGCGCGGTGGCGTCGATGTACTTGTTCATGCCGCGCACCAGCTCCCAGAGCCCTTCCAGGCCGCGGGAGAACTGCACCTCGCTGAACTGGGCCTGGTACTTCTCCATGGCCTCGCGGCCCAGGCGCTTGATCTCCGCGTCCTCGGGACCCTCTTCCACCGGGGTGGGCGCCTTGCCCTCGAAATACTTGTGGCACATGGCCAGGGAGCGGTTGAGCAGGTTGCCCAGGTCGTTGGCCAGGTCGGCGTTGAGCCGCCCCACCAGGGCCTCCTCGGAAAAGGAAGCGTCCGTGCCGAAGACCATCTCGCGCAGGAGAAAGTAGCGGAAGGCGTCCTTGCCGTAGGTCTCCACCATCTGCAGGGGCTCCACCACGTTGCCCAGGGACTTGGACATCTTGGCCTCGCGCGAGAGCCAGTAGCCGTGCACGTTGAGGCTCTGGTACGGCGGCAGCCCGGCGGCCTTGAGCATGGTGGGCCAGAACACGGCGTGGGGCTTCAGGATGTCCTTGGCCACCAGGTGGTTGGCCGCGGGCCAGAACTCCTTGAACTTCTTGCCGTTGGGCCAGCCCAGAGCCGAGACGTAGTTGAGGAGCGCGTCGAACCAGACGTAGCAGACGTAGTCCGTGTCGAAGGGCAGGTCGATGCCCCAGGTGAGGCGGGACTTGGGCCGCGAGATGCAGAGGTCTTCCAGGGCGCCGGATTCCAGCAGGCTCAGGACCTCGGAACGGTACTGCCGGGGCCGGATGAAGTCCGGGTTGGCCTTGATGTGGTCCACGAGCCAGCCCTGGTACTTGGACATGCGGAAGAAGTAGTTCTTCTCCGCGATGTACTCGGGCTTGGTCTGATGGTCCGGGCAGAGGCCGTCCACCAGCTCCTTCTCGGTGTAGAACCGCTCGCAGCCGAAGCAGTAGTGGCCGCCGTACTCACCGAAATAGATGTCGCCCGCGTCGAAAACCTTCTGGAGGATGTCCTGGACCACCTTGACGTGCTTGGGGTCCGTGGTGCGGATGAACTGGTCGTTGGCGACGTCCAGCCGGGGCCAGAGGTCGCGGAACAGGGCGCTCACGTGGTCGGCGTATTCCTTGGGCGACTGGCCCGCGGCCGCGGCGGCCTTGACGATCTTGTCCCCGTGCTCGTCGGTGCCGGTGAGGAAATAGGTCTGCGTCCCCATGAGGGAGTGGAAGCGAGCCAGGGTGTCGGCCACCACAGTGGTGTAGGCGTGGCCCAGGTGGGGCTTGGCGTTGACGTAGTATATGGGCGTGGAGATGAAGAAGCGTTCCAAGTCACGGCTCTCCTTGCTTGGCGCCGGGCGCTATTCGCCCGGCTTGGGCTGACGGGACGGGCGGCGGGAGCGGCGGCGCTTGCGCGGCTTGCCGGAACGGCGCGGCTCCTCCCCTGCCCCGGGGCGGGCCTCGCGGGGCGCGCCGGGGGCCTCCTCGGGGGTCTCGAAACCCTCCTCGGATTCAAGGGCGGGGGCCTCGTCCGCGGGCTCCTCGTGCGGGGCGGCCTCCTGGCGCGCGGGCTCCGGACGCGGGGCGGGAGTTTCCAGGCGGGCGGGATCGGGCCGTTCCTCGGCCGGGGCCTGGCCCTTCTTGGAAATCTGCTGCCACTGCTCCAGGGGGATTTCCTTTTCCTCGCCACCTTCCACGAGCAGGCTCAGGGTCTTCTTGAAAAAGTTGGAGCGCAGGATCTTGACCTGCCCCAGGGTGGTCTGGAAGCGCTTGCCGATCTTGGGGCACTGCTTGTGGAACTCCTCGTAGCCCTGCTGCTCGTAGGAGAGGCAGCAGAGCAGGCGGCCGCAGATGCCGGAGATCTTGGTGGGATTGAGGAACAGGTTCTGTTCCTTGGCCATCTTGATGGTCACGGGCGCGAACTTGCGCAGGAACCGGCGGCAGCAGCAGATCTGGCCGCAGTTGCCGATGGCTCCGAGCATCTGGGTTTCGTGGCGCACGCCGATCTGCCGGAGCTCGATGCGGGTGCGGTACTCGCGCACCAGGTCCTTGATGAGTTCGCGGAAGTCGATGCGGCCCGGGGCGGTGAAAAAGAAGACCATCTTGCTGCGATCGAAATGCACTTCCACGTCCACCAGCTTCATGGCCAGGTCCAGGCGGCGGATGCACTCGCGGCAGAAGCGGAAGGCCTCGCGGGCCAGGCGCTCGTTCTCGGCCACGGTGCGCAGGTCGTCGTCATTGGCCAGGCGGTAGATGGGCTTGTGCTCCTCCTCGGAGGGCTCCTCGGCCTCGCCGGGGCGCACGGTCACGACCTTGCCCAGGCCCATGCCCTGATCCGTGCGCACGATGACGCTCTGCCCCTCCTGGACCACGAACGGCCCGGAGGAGAAGAAGTACACCTGCCCGTAGTCGTTGAACTTCACGCCCAGTATCTGGCTCATGCATTCCTTCGTCTGCGCTGGCGTTCCGGCGGAAGCCGGACAAGGGGGTAGCTTTACCCCAGATCGGGGCAAACATCAAACAGGCGGAAAGCGGCGCGGAATCCTACTCCGCAGGCAACAGACCCAGGTTGCGCAGCTCCTCCAGCAGGGCCTCCTCGCGGATGGGCTTCACCAGGTAGGAGGCGGCCCCGCCCAGGAAAAAGGCGTCGTGGGTCTCCTTGCTGTCATCCAGCATGGTGGTGACGATGACCTTGACCTCGCGGCCGCTCTTGGCCTCGCGCTCCAGGGCGCGGATCTCGCCCAGGGCCTGGTGCCCGTCCATCTCGGGCAGGACCAGGTCCAGGCAGATGAGGTCGTAGGGCCGCATTTCCTCCTGGGCCCGCTTGAAGGCGAACACGGCCTCCTCGCCGGTCACCGCAATGTCGCACTGGCCCAGGGGACGCAGGATGTCGTGCAGAAGGGTCCGGCAATAGAAATCGTCCTCCACGATCAATACCCGCATGCGTCCTCCCGGAAAAAGGTTGCGAAGCTGAATCAGTGCTTGTGGTTGTAAGACGGGGAGACGGGAAAATCAAGACGGAGGACAGAGGGCTACAGCGTGAATTCGTCGTCCTGGCACACGCCGAAGCAGTCGAGGCCGGCCTTCAGATTGAGCACGGTCTCGCGGCAGCGGGCCACCATCCAGTCCACGCCCGCGTCGTCGCGGTCCTGGTTGTGGTGGTACAGCCCGAAGCGGCTCACGCCAGCGGCCAGGGCCAGATCCAGGGCCTCGCGGAAGTGCGAGTGGCCCCAGGTGCGCTTGGTTTCGTATTCCTCCTCGGTGTACTCGGCGTCGTGGAAGAGCAGGTCCGCGCCCCGGCAGAAGTCCCGGTACTCGGCCGCGCTGCGGCCGCCGCGGTGGCGGTGGGACAGCTCGTTGTCCGTGAGGAAGACGAAGCTCCTGCCGTCTTCGTCGAAGCGGTAGCCCACGCCCATGTTCGGGTGCGACAGGGGAATGGTCCGCACGCGCAGGGAGCCCAGGTGGAACTCCGGCGAACAGGCCGGCACGAAGTCCATGCGCGCCTTGATCTCGCCGAAGGGTACCGGGAAGTGCGGCGGGGCCATGATCCGGGACAAGAGCTTGTCCATGTTGCCCTGGAACGAGAGACAGCTGTGGATGGTCAGGGCCGCGCGCTCCAGGTAGATGGGCTTGAAGAACGGGAAGCCCAGAATGTGGTCCCAGTGCGTGTGGGTGAAGAGCAGGTCGTAGTGGAACAGGCCCTCGCGCAGCAGGCGGTTGCCCAGGCGGCGGATGCCCGAGCCGGCGTCCACGATGACCACCCGGTTGTCGCGGGTGCGGATCTCGATGCAGGTGGTGTCGCCGCCGTACTTGATGAAGTCCCGGCCAGATACGGAAATGGAGCCCCGCGACCCCCAACAGCGGACGATCACGCGGAACTTCCTCTCGACAGGAGCGTTTTGGGGGTGAAAACATCCATAAAGCCGTTCCTATGCCGCCTCATAGCGCGTCCATTGCTTCAAGGCAATATGTCCTGCTCTAACGCAGGACAGGCCCGGCCAGCGCTCCTGCGCACAAGCGCTCCGCCGTTCGCCGGAAAACCACGCAGGCGGCCGCATTCCGCCGTGGTCCAGAGCGGGATTCCCTGCTCCGCCAGGGCCTGGCGCACGCAGGCCGCGGGCAGGTCCCGGCCGCGGGGGCAGGAGGCCAGGGCCGCGGCGGGCGACACCGCCGCGTAGAACTCCGGCGCGCAGGACGCCCCACCGCCGTGGTCGGGCAGGACCAGGAGCGCGGCCCGCAGGTCGCGGCCGGACTCCAGCAGGCGGCGCAGGCCCACGGCGTCCTGGTCTCCGGGCAGCAGGGCCAGGCCCAGGCCGTTCCAGGCCAGCCGCAGGACCAGGGACGCCCCCTTGCGCCGCTTGCCCGGGACCGGCTCCCAGGGGGCCAGGGTTTCCAAGACAAAGCCGTCGCCCAGGTCCAGGTCACGGCCCGCCGAAAGCCGCACCCGCTTCACTCCGGTTTTTCTGAGGATGCGGCGCAGGCGTTCCGGCGGCTCCACGGCCGACCCGAAGAGGCCCACGCGGAAGCCCTCCAGAATGGCGGCCAGGCCCCGGGAATGGTCCGTCTCGTTGCGGCTCAGGAGCACGGCGTCCAGGCGCGGCGGACGGCCCCAGGTCAGGGACGGGGCCACCACGGCCCGGCCCGGGTCAAAGGTGGCGCTGCGCGAGCCGCCGCCGTCCACCAGCACCCTGCGTCCGCCCGGCAGGGTCAGGAGCGCGGCCTGGCCCTGGCCCACGTCCAGCAACGTCAGGGAGGGGCCGGACAGGGCGTCGCGGGCCATGATCCAGCCGTGCGGGGCCAGGAGCAGGAGCAGGCCCAGGCCGAGGACGTACGCCGGGACCGTCCGGCGGCGCAGGAGCAGCGGCAGGCAGGCCAGGAGCAGCGTCCCGCCCAGGAGTTCGGGCCAGAGGGGCCGCAGGGTCTGGATCAAGGGCAGCCAGCCCTGGCCGTCGGCCCAGATCAGGGCCTTCAGGGAGGCCTGGGCCAGTCCCGCGGCCCAGG
Organism: Desulfovibrionaceae bacterium; assembly: GCA_040307135.1. Taxonomy (GTDB): domain Bacteria; phylum Desulfobacterota; class Desulfovibrionia; order Desulfovibrionales; family Desulfovibrionaceae; genus Aminidesulfovibrio. Next base: position 38,815 of record JAWRKD010000133.1, on the reverse strand, counting down.
CCAGGCACAGGGCCGCGGCCCCGGGCCAGACGGACATGAGGGCCAGCCCGGCCAGTCCCAGGGGCATGACCCCCAGGCCGAGCACCGGCAGCCAGAACAGGTTGGCCAGGAAGTTGGGGGCCAGGACCCCGAAGTGCCAGGACTGCACGGGCAACACGGCCAGGTTGGCGCAGGAGCTCACCAGGAACATTCCATAGGCCCAGCGCAGAATCCGCCGCAGCGGGCCTCCCGGCCGAGGGGCCAGACGCCAGAGCGGCTCCCAGAAGACCGCGATGCCCGCCACGGCCGCGACGGAGAGCTGGAGGCTCAGTTCGTGGATCTCGCCGGGGGCCAGGACCAGGATGCAGGCCAGGGCCAGGAACAGGCCGTCCAGGAGCACCCGCTGCCGGTCCCAGAGCAGGAGCAGGCCCCAGGAGGCGAACATGCAGGCCGCGCGCACCAGGGACGGAGCGGGCTGGCCCAGCCAGGCATAGGCCAGGACCAGGGGCGCGGCCACGAGCACGGCCAGCTTGGGCCGCGGCAGGAGCAGGCAGATCCCGGGCCAGAGCAGGCTCAGGCCGTAGGCCAGGCCCGCGCCCACGGCGGCCACGAAGCCCAGGTGCAGCCCGGACAGGGCCAGGCTGTGGGAGAGCCCGGCGTCGCGCATGAGGTCCAGGGTGGCGGGCGACAGCAGGAAGCGGTCGCCGGTGAGCACGGCCAGGACCACGGCCCCGCCCTGGCTGTGCGGAACCAGCCTTTCCACCGCCCGGCGGAGGATCTGGCGCAGGCCCGCTGGCCCGGGTTCCGGCTCGGGTCCCAGGACCACCCCGGGATCGGCTCCCCGGGTGTAGGTGCGGAAGGCCACGCCCTGGCGCTCCCAATAGTCCGCGCCGTCCCAGGTTCCAGGATTGTCCAGGCCCTGCATGCTCCGAAGCGGCGCGCGCAGCGCCGCCTCCTGGCCGGGCAGGGGCCGGGCCGTTGGCCCGTCCCAGGTCCAGACCAGGAGCCCGGGCACGGGCCGGTCCTCCCCGGCCGCCGGGCTCACCACCCGCTCCAGCAGGACCACGATCCGCCGGTTGGGCCGGGACTGCACCTCGGCCACAGTCCCGTGCACCTCCTCCATGCGGCCCTCTTCCAGCCAGGCCGGAGGCCCGGGGACGGACGCGGGCGCGCGCAGCACGGCCCAGCCCAGGCCCAGGGCCCCGCACAGGGCGAGGATCGCCAGGGGCACGGGCCTGGCGCGCAGGCTGCGACAGAGGAGCCAAAGCAGGGCAATCCCGCACAAGGCCTCGGGCTGCGCCGCGGCGAACAGGCCGCAGGCAAAGGCCAGGAACAGAACCTGCCAGGCGAACAGCCCGGGCAGCGCCGCGGGGCCGTGATTGACGGCGTTGTCCCGGGCGTTCATGGTGCTGGCGGCCTCGGGCGGAACGGCATAAAAAAGCTCCGGGGGTGTACTTTTCTCCGAGAAAAAGAGTATAGAAATCTCAAACAGGAGGCTTCCCGATGAAACGCATTCTGCTCACCCTGGCTCTCGCCGCCCTGGCCCTGTTCGTGGGCCTGAACATGGCCCAGGCCGCGGACCCGGCCAAGGGCAAGGACCTGGCCAAGAAGTGCACCTGCCACAACGCCAAGAAAAACCTGGACGGCATGGACGCCAAGAAGTTCACCGGCCTGATGGCCAACTACAAGGCCGGCAAGGGCGAGCCCAAGTCCATGATCAGCATCGCCCAGAAGCTTTCGGACGCCGACATCGCGGACCTGGCCGCCCACTACTCGAGCCTCAAGTAGCCGCGCCGGACCCGGCAACGCGGGAGGGGGTCCGCCCCCTCCTTTTTTTGCGCCCTATTCCGGCACGCGGCGGATGCGCGCGCCCACGGCCGAGAGCTTGGCCTCGATGTTCTCGTAGCCGCGGTCCAGGTGGTAGATGCGCTGGACCTCGGTGACGCCCTCGGCGGCCAGTCCGGCCAGGACCAGCGAGGCGCTGGCCCGCAGGTCCGAGGCCATGACCGGCGCGCCCACCAGCCTGGGCACCCCGCGCACCACGGCCGTGCGGTCCTTGAGCTTGATGTTGGCGCCCAGGCGCACCAGCTCGAGCACGTGCATGAAGCGGTTCTCGAAGATCTTCTCCTGAATGGAGCCTGCGCCCTTGGCCAGGCACATGAGGGCCATGAGCTGGGCCTGCATGTCCGTGGGGAAGCCCGGGTGCGGCTGGGTGGTCACGTCCACGCCCACCAGGTCGCCGTCGCGGCGCACGATGACCTTGTCCCTCTCCTCCTGGACCCAGACGCCCATCTCGCGCAGCTTGTAAACCAGGGCGTCCAGCTCCTGGAACGGGCAGTCCAGGAGTTCCAGCTCGCCGCCCGTGATGGGCGCGGCCACCAGGTAGGTGCCCGCCTCGATGCGGTCGGGCATGACGCTGTAGCCGCAGCCCGTGAGCCGGGCCACGCCTTCGATGCGGATGACGCTGGTGCCCTGGCCGCTGATTTTGGCCCCGCAGGCGTTCAGGAAATGGGCCAAGTCAGCCACCTCGGGCTCGCGGGCCGCGTTCTCCAGGATGGTCTCGCCCTGGGCCAGGCTGGCGGCCATGAGCAGGTTTTCCGTGCCGCCCACGGTGGGAAAGTCGAAGGTGATATGCGCGCCCCGGAGCTTGGGGGCGCGGCCCAGGATGTAGCCCGAGGTGAGCTCGAAGGTGGCGCCCATGCGCTCCAGGGCCTTCAGATGCAGATCCACGGGCCGCGCGCCGATGGCGCAGCCGCCGGGCAGGGCCACGCGGGCCTCGCCCAGCAGGGCCAGAAGCGGCCCCAGGCAGAGCACCGAGGCGCGCATGGTCTTGACCAGCTCGTAGGGGGCCTCGGGCTTGAGGCCGACCACCCGGCTGGTCACCGTGTTCTCCTCGAAGACCGTCTCGCAGCCCAGGATGTTCAGGAGCTTGAGCGTGGTGCGGATGTCCCGCAGCCGGGGCACGTTGTCCAGGCGCACCGGGGTCTCGGCCAGGAGGCAGGCCATGAGGATGGGCAGGGCCGCGTTCTTGGAGCCGCTCACGCGGATGCTCCCCTTGAGCGGCACGCCGCCTTCGATGATCAGCTTGTCCATGCTCTCTCTTTCCTTGCGTGTTCGAGTGTCGTATCATGTGGGCCGGCCGGGGCATAAACCACTTGACCGTGGGCCGGGCCTCGGCTATACGCATCTTCCCTTTGTGGTGAGTGTAGCTCAGTTGGTAGAGTCCCAGATTGTGGCTCTGGTTGCCGTGGGTTCAAGTCCCATCACTCACCCCAGTTTTCCCAAGGCCGGGCCACAACCCGGCCTTTTTCATCACCCTTCGCGCTTGCGCAGGCGGCGCTTGTCGCCCACGCGCACGGTGATCTTCTCCTTGTCCATCCACTCCAGCACCGGGATGGAGTACTTGCGCGACAGCCCCGTCAGGTCGCGGAAGTCCGAGGGCTCCATCTCCTCGCGGCCCTGGCGGAACCAAGCCGTGAGCTTGTCCACCAGCGATTTCGCCGCGTCCGCCGCGTAGTACATCTCGTCCTTGATCTTGACGAGCCTGCCCTCGTCCTGGAGCAGCTTGAACACGGCCGCGGCCTCCTTGAAGGAAACGCCCAGGGGGTCCAGCACGTCCTTCAGGTTGGGCGGGGTCACGCCCCCTGCCTCGTAGGCGGCCAGCACCGTCTCGCGCAGCTTGGCCGCGTCCGAGGCCAGGGAGACCTTGTGCCCGGGCAGGCGGTAGGTCTCGCCTTCCAGGACCGCAACTCCCTGACGCACGGCGCGCTCCAGCAGAAAATGGAAGAGCTTCGGCGGCAGGTCGCGGCCCCAGGTAGAGACGAGCTCGCCCCGGGACAGGCCCGGCCGCATGGGTTCCTTGCGGTGGAAGGACTCCAGGAAGCCGCGCAGGGACTCCAGCAGGGACGCGGCCGTGGCGCCGCCCACATAGGTCCGGGCCTCGCGGTCGAACTGGAAGGCCTCCTGTTTCCCCCCGAGATCGGCCAGGGCTTTGTCCAGGGCCTTGCTCTCCAGGTCCGTGGCCACGGCCAGCATGGCGAAGGTCAGGCCTTCGGCCCCGGCCAGGTCCAGTTGGGCCCGCACCAGATCCTCGCCGTGGCCCTGGGCCAGCACGGCCAGCTTCTCCACCTGGGGAGAGAAGCGCTTGATCCTCCGGCCCAGGGGATTGATGAGCCGGCCGCCCGCAATGGTCCGCAGAGGCGAGAACGAGCGCAGCACCACGCGATCGCCGAAGACCCCGGCCAGGGGCTCGGCGAAACGCACCTGGCAGACCGCCGTCTCGCCGGGCTTGAGCTCCTCGCGATCCAGGAAATAGACGCGGGCCATGGTCTCGCGCGCGCCGTGGTGGAAGTGCGCCTCCTTGCGGTGCTTGAGCGGCCGCGGCGCCGAGGAGAGGCAGGTCAGCTCCAGGTCCCAGGCCAGGCTCGGAAAGAGCGTGCCCGGCCGGGCCAGCACGTCCCCGCGCGTGAGGTCCGCCACCTCCAGGCCGTGCAGGTTCACGGCCGTGCGCACCCCGGCCGCGGCCTCCTGCACGTCCGCGCCGTGGGACTCCAGGTTGCGGACCTTGGTGGCCAGGCCCCGGGGATAAACGACAAGGTCGTCGCCCACGGCCAGCTTGCCGGAAATGGACGCGCCCGTGACCACGGTGCCGTAGCCCTTCATGGTGAAGACCCGGTCCACGGGCAGGCGGAAGAGGTCCGAGCGCCGCCTGGGGGCCAGCTCCCCGGCCAGGTTCCCGATGGCCGCGCGCAATTCGTCCAGGCCCTGGCCCGTGACCGCGGACACGGGCAGGATGGGCGCGCCGCCGAGGAAGGTGGGCTCCAGGTAGGCGCGCACCTCCTCGCCGACCATCTCGAGCCAGTCCGGCTCCACCATATCGACCTTGGTCAGGGCCACGAGCCCGGCGCGGATGCCGAGCAGGGAGCAGATCTCCAGGTGCTCGCGGGTCTGGGGCATGACGCCCTCGTCCGCGGCGATGACCAGGAGCACGAAGTCGATGCCCGCGGCCCCGGCCACCATGTTCTTGACGAAGCGCTCGTGGCCCGGCACGTCCACGATGCCGAGCCGCCCGCCGCCCGGCAGGTCCAGGAAGGCGAAGCCCAGCTCGATGGTGATGCCCCGGCGCTTCTCCTCGGCCAGGCGGTCGCAGTCGATGCCCGTCAGCGCCCGGACCAGGCTGGTCTTGCCGTGGTCGATGTGCCCGGCGGTGCCCATGATGAGCGGCATGGCTGCTCCTAGCTCTTGAGGAACGCGCGGAAGGCCAGCACCGTGGCGTAGATGTCGGCCTTGCTCGTGAGTTCGAAGGGGCTGTGCATGGAGAGCACGGGCGGCCCCATGTCGATGATGTCCAGGCCGTAGCGGGCCAGGTGCTTGGCCACGGTGCCGCCGCCGCCCAGGTCCACCTTGCCCAGCTCGGCCATCTGCCAGGGCACGCCCGCGCCGTCCAGCACGGCGCGCAGCCGCCCGATGTACTCGGGATGGGCGTCGTTGGCCCCCACCTTGCCGCGGTGGCCGGTGTACTTGCAGAAGCAGGGGCCGAATCCCAGGTAGGCGGAATTGAGCTTCTCGTGCACGTCCTGGTAGTCCGGGTCCACGGCCGGGTGCACGTCCGCGGACACGGCCTCCGAGGCCAGGAACAGGGTGGAGAGGCGGGTCTTGGGCTCCCAGGCGGCCAACATGTCCTGCAGGCAGTATTCCAGGAACAGGGACTGGGCCCCGGTGGAGCCCTCGGAACCGATCTCCTCCTTGTCCCAGAAAAGCACCACCTGGGTGCGGGCAGGGGCCTTCTCGGCCAGGAGCGCCTCCAGGGCGCAGAACACCGAGGCCCGGTCATCCTGGCCGTAGGAGCCGATGAGCGAGCCGTCCAGACCCACGGGCCGCGCCGGTCCGGCGGGCACGGCCTGGAGCTCCGCGCTCATGAGGTCGGCCTCGCGCACGCCGAACTTCTCGTGGAGGATTTCCAGCAGACGCCGCTTGATCCGGCTCCCCTCCTCGCCCTTGGCCGCGGGCGCGTGGCCCAGGACCACGTTGAGCTTCTCGGCCTCGAAGGCCTCGGAGAGCTTCTTCTCCACCTGCTTGTAGGCCAGGTGCGGCAAGAGGTCCGCGATGGTGAACACCGGCTCGGCCGGGTCCTCGCCCAGGACCACGGGCACCACGCGGCCGTCGGTCTTGACCACCACGCCGTGCAGGGCCAGGGGCCGCGCCAGCCACTGGTGCTTGCGGATGCCGCCGTAGTAGTGGGTCTTGGCCAGGCCCACCTGGACCTCCTCGTAGAGAGGCCGCTGCTTGAGATCCAGGCGCGGGGTGTCGCCGTGGGCCCCGATGAGCCGGAAGCCCTTGGCCAGGGGCAGTTTCCCCCGCCGCGCCAGGAACACGCTCTTGCCGCGCATGTCCCGGAACACGGCCGCGCCGCCGAAGTCCTCGCCGAACCCGGCCTTGGCCGTGCGCTCGCGCACGTAGTCCACGGTCTCGCGCTCGGTCTTGCAGCGGGTCAGGAAATCCAGGTAGCGCCTGGCCAGAGAGTCCATGGCCTGGCGGTGGGTCTTGGAGGCATAGACGTCCCAGCAGCTCTGGGGCTTGTGTTCCAGCTCGGTCTTTTTCTTGGCCACGTTCGTCTCCTACGCTTGGAGCCGGTCCAGGGCCTGGGCCAGCGCCCGGGCCGCCAGGCCGAACTCCTTGGTGTCAAGGGTGCGCGGGTCCAGGCAGAGGGCCTCGCCCTCCACCCGGCCCACCAAAGGCGGATCCGTGCCCAGCAGGGCCTCGCGCAGGGCCTCCACCGCCACTCCGGAGGCCGGGACCAGGGCCACCAGCACGGTGGGCAGGTCCTGCTCGGGAAAGGCCCCGCCCCCCACGCGGGACACGCCCTTGCGCGTGCGGATGTCCAGGCGGCCGCCCAGCTCCTGGCGCAGCAGCCGGGCCAAGCGTCCGGCCTGGGTCTTGAGCGTGGCCTCGGGCGCGGCGATCATGCGCAGGGTCGGCACCTCGCGCCGGGCCAGCTCCGGGTCCAGGTAAAGCCGCAGGGTGGCCTCCAGGGCGGCCAGGGTCATCTTGTCGATGCGCACGGCCCGGTTCAGCGGGTTCCGCTTGATGGTCTCAATGGCCTCGCGGCGGCCCACGATGATCCCGGCCTGGGGTCCGCCCAGGACCTTGTCCCCGGAAAAAGTGACTACGTCCGCGCCGTCGGCCACCACGGACTGCACCGTGGGCTCGCCGGAAAGACCCGTGCCCGCGAAGTCGCAGAGGCTACCGCTGCCCAGGTCCTCCAGCACGGGCAGGCCGTAACGGTCGCCCAGCACGCGCAGTTCCTTGAGCGGCACCTCGCTGGTGAAGCCCTGGATGCGGTAGTTGGAGGTGTGCACGCGCAGAAAGGCCGCGGTCTCGGAGGTCACCGCGCCCTCGTAGTCGCGCAGGTGCGTGCGGTTGGTGGCTCCCACCTCGCGCAAAAAGGCCCCGCTCTTGGCCATGACCTCGGGGATGCGGAACGAGCCGCCGATCTCCACGAGCTGGCCGCGGGACACGATGACCTCGCGGCCCTTGGCCAGGGTCTCCAACACGATGAGCACGGCCGCGGCGTTGTTGTTCACCACCAGGGCGGCCTCGGCCCCGGTGAGGCGGCAGAGCAGCTCCTCCACGTGGGAATAGCGGCTGCCCCGCCTGCCCGTGGCCAGGTCGAACTCCAGGTTGGAATAGTGGGCGCAGGCCGCGGCCACGGCCTGGACCGCGGCGTCGGCCAGGAGCGAGCGGCCCAGGTTGGTGTGGGCCACCACGCCCGTGGCGTTGAGCACGCGCCGGAAACGCGGCCGGGAATGGCTGCGCACGTAGGCCGTAAGCCGCGGAGTCAGGGCCTTCAGGGCCAGGTCCGCGGCCCGGGTCGCGGACCCGCTGCGAATCTCCTCGCGGCAGAGGTCCAGGAAGCGGTTCACCAGATCCTTGAGCAGGGGCCGGGGCAGGCGGGCGAAATCCGGCTCCAGGGCCAGGGCGGCCAGGGCCGCGTCCACGGACGGCAGATGACGGAACAGGCTGGACAAGGGGCGCTCCGGGTTCTTCAGGTGGCGGGCCGCGTCAGGAACCGCGGGTATTTTGTATAGAACTCGGCCAGCAAATACAAGGAACCGCAGAGCAGAACCCGCCCTTGTGAACCCGCCAGAAGGTTCAGGGCGTCGTCCAGGCGGGACACGGCCAGGGCTCGCGGCCCGATGCGGACGGCCAGGTCCCGCGCCGCCATGGCCCGCTCGTTGCCCGGCAGCTCCGGCACCAGGATGGGGCCCGGGGTGAGGCCGCGGACACGGGGCAGCATGGCCTCCAGGTCCTTGTCCTTGAGGCAGGCGAAAACCAGGGCCCGGGGCCGGATATTCAGGGCGGACAGGGCCTGGGCCAGGGCGCTCAGGGCGGGTTCGTTGTGCGCGCCGTCCAGGAACAGCGGCGGGTCGAAATCCACGGCCTGGAGCCTGCCCGGAATGAAGGCCCGGGCCAGGCCGTAAGCCTCGGCCTGCTGGTCCGCGCGCCAGCCGAGCTTGCGAGCCAGGAGCCGCCACCCGGCCAGGGCCAGGCGGGCGTTCCCCTGCTGATGCGGACCGGCCAGGCCCAGGCTGCCGGGCAGGGGCAGCGCGGCCAGTTCCGAGGCGTGATGGAGCTCGGCCCCCACCTCCCGGGCGCGGGATTCCAGAATCTCCAGCACCGCGGGCTCCTGCGGCCCGGTGAGGGCCAGGCCGCCCGGCCGCATGGCCCCGGCCTTGTCCCGGGCGATGCGCTCCAGGCCCGGGCCGAGAACGGCCTCGTGGTCCAGGCCGATGGAGGTGAACAGGGTCAGGTCCACGGGCAGGGCCGTGGTGGCGTCCCAGGTTCCGCCCAGGCCGGCCTCGTACACCGCCAGCCCGGCCCCGGCCCTGCGGAAAGCCAGCATCGCCAGGGCCGTGAGCAGCTCGAAATAGGTGAAGTCCAGGTCCGGAACCCGCTCCGCCAGCTCGTTGACCAGATCGATCCAGTCCGCTTCCGGCAGCATCGCCCCGTCCAGAAGCAAGCGTTCGCGGAAGTCCACGAAGTGCGGGGAGGTGTAGAGCCCGGTGCGCAGGCCGTGGGCCTGGGCCAGGCAAGCCAGGAAGGTGGCGGTGGAGCCCTTGCCGTTGGTGCCCGCCACCTGGACCGCAGGCAGGGACGGCGTGGCCTCCAGGCCCCGCACGAAGGCCTGCATGCGCTCCAGGGTCAAATCCATGCGGAACAGGCCGAGCCCGTCCAGATGGGCTGCGAATTCCCGGAACTGCTGGAACCGTTTCATGGCTCTCCAGCAGGACCCGTCTTGACCCGGGCCTGCGGCTTGATTACCAATAGCCTCCCGCGCGCCCGTAGCTCAGGTGGACAGAGCAGGAGCCTTCTAAGCTCTTGGTCGGGGGTTCGAGTCCTCCCGGGCGTGCCAATTTTACCTGTAATATCAGATAGCTTTTTCCATTCTCTATTTTCTAGCCACCCCCTGTTTTCGTCTTTTTTGACCCATGATGACCCAAGATTGACCCAAAGGGCACCTGATGCATCCTGTTGCGCCCTGACCCGCCCAAGCCCCATTTGCAGGTTCCTCGTCCGAACACGTCCCCACCAAATCCGCGTGTATCTTAACAACGCTCTCCGTTTCGTGATAGCGTCTTGACTAAAACCCAAGACCATTCGCGAGAAGATTCATGGACTACGCTGAAATCATTCTTAAAACGATTCTGGAAAAGTGCGGCCCGATTTTGACGGTCGATCATCTGGCCAAAATGCTCCACCTCTCGCCGCGCAGCATCCGCAACCAGATGTACGGGGAAAATGCCCTCCGCCTGCCCCACGGCCGGCGTATCGGGAAACGCCAATATTTCGCTGCCGATGACGTGGCGCAATGGCCACCGATCACATTCACGGGCCTCAAACCGGAAACGAACTCACGTCCGAGAAGCCGACCGGCGGAAGCTACTCCAAACGTGGGCGCCCCCGCAAGACGACCGCATCCGTATGAATGTCGGGATGTCCTTCGCTTTAGTGGGACAGGCGGCAGGGTCCACTAATGCGCCGTTTTGCATGCGTAGCGAAGCGGAGCGAGCAAAACGGCGCATTATGGGACGTCGCACAAATATAAAGCGCGGGACGGGAGAATGGACCTCGGACAATTGAGACAGATTTTTCGGGCAATGCTCGGACGAGGGCATTTCGATGAAATCCGCGCGCAACTGCCGCCGATCTATGCCGAGCACGGCGCAGAATTTGGGAGCTATTCGCCCTCGGCGACGGCGACCTCGTTCGGTACTGCCACGGCAAAAACCTGAACGTCAACACATTCTATTGTCCAAAAGCCGCCGCACTGAAACATCTCGCGCTAGACGGCCTGGAACACGTCTACCTCGCTGATTTTGCTCAAAAGGTTGCCGACAAACATGAGCTGCAAAGGCATCGCTACTTTGCAGGGAAATTTGCCCAGGATCTCCAAAGACTCAAGGAATGCGCGCCATATCAGCAACCACTGCCCTCGCCAAAAGTCAGCCAGCGCCAGAGCCTCAAAGAGTTGCCGCCGGACTGGAGGGAGCGCTTGGCTGATGCCCTCCCCGAAAAGTGGCGACCAGCTTATTATCTTTTGGCGGCCACAGGCTGTCGTCCCGATGAGCTTAGCAAAGGAGTACTGATTTCATGCAGCAGGTCCGGCGTGGTCGTCCGAATCTCTGGGGCCAAAGTGGATGAGCAGAAAGGGCAACCCTGGCGCGAACAGACCTTCGCCCCGACATCTCTCTTCGCTAACCGGCTCCAAGAGGGTGACGTATTTCTGGCCAAGGAAGACTACCCCGCCTTCCGTAAGGCATTCAGCAGGGCCGCCCGCAAACTTTGGCCCCGGCGCAAAGATGTTCCGGCCCCCTATGCGCTGCGCCACCAGTTCGCTGCGGACACGAAAGCCGCAGGCCTTTCATACGAAACCCTGGCCCAAGCCCTGGGCCGCTCGGTCACCAGAACGCAGCAGTTATACGGTCACAGCAAACAAGGGACCGGCCGCATCCACCTCATCAGCGCCAATACCCCTCGGCCGATCAGGCAGACGCATCATATCAATGGCCCACGTCAGGATGGTAACGAAAGATGTCTCTGAATGGCCTTCCCCCGATTTGGGGTCCAGGCATTAGGTGAGCAGCCGGCACGCCATGCTCCAGCCTGGAGCCGGACCGAATCTCAGAAGCCCAGGGGCGAGTTATAAGAACGGAGTGGCCCTGGACCGAATTTCAGCCCTGGCATTTCCGGACATGCACCGCACCGTCCGTGCGGCTCCATTCCTTGACCAGCAAACATTCCGGACGAAGACCACCCAAAGAGCCTTGCGTTTCTAAAGCACTATGATATGTCAATGATTATAGACATCCGCGCCGGACGAGCCGACTCAAGGAGGACGCCATGTTCAAACGACTGCCCCTGGCCCTCGTCTTCGCACTCCTCACTCTGGCGGCCTGCTCTCGGGACCAAGATTCCCGGAATTCCCCAACCCGGTCCGCGGCCACGCCTCCCCAGGCTGCCGACCTCTCTCTGGAGGCGGCACTGGCCGACCTGGACGCCTACATCCCCAAGAAGATGGCCCAGTGGAATATCCCGGGCGCGGCCTGCGCCGTGGTCAAGGACGGCGCCGTTGTCTTCGCCAAGGGCTACGGGGTGAAGAAAATCGGGGGCGCGGACCCCGTGGACGCGGACACCGTGTTCCAGGTGGGCTCCACCAGCAAGGCCTTCACCGCGGCCCAGATAGCCCAGCTGGTCGAGGAGGGCCAATTGGCCTGGACCGACCCGGTGCGCCGTCATCTGCCGGGCTTCGCCATGTCCGACCCCTGGGTCAGTGACAACTTCCTGATGGCCGACCTCATGGCCCAGCGCAGCGGCCTGCCCGAGCACGCCGGAGACATGATGATCCTCCTGGGCTACACCCCTGAGGAGTATCTACGTGCGCTGCCCTTCTTCAAGCCCTCCACCAGCTTCCGCAGCGCCTTCGCCTACCAAAACGGCCTCTTCCTGGCCGCCGGGGAGATCATCCGGGCCAAGACCGGCAGGCCCTGGGCCGAAAACGTGGCCGAACGCATTTTCAAGCCTCTGGGCATGACCTCGGCCAGCGCCACCCTGGCGGGCTTCGAGGCCTCGACCAACCGGGCCATGCCGCACTTCAACACCCCGACAGGGCCCGCGCCCATCCCGGATGACTGGCCACTGCGCAACTGGGTCTATACCATGGGGCCCGCGGGCGGGATCAACGCCTCGGTCTCGGACATGGCCAAGTGGGTGGCCTGCATGGCCGGGGGCGGGAGCCTGGGCCAAGCCCGGATACTCAAGCCCGAGAGCTTGGCCTTCCTGCACGCCCCGTCCATCCACTCGCCCCTGCCCCTGAAGCGGACCTTGGGCTTCACCTCCTCCTACTGCCAGGGCTGGGTGAACACGGGCTACCAAGCCGGACCTGTGGTCTGGCATACGGGCGGGACCTCGGGCATGTCCTGTGTGGTGGCCTTCTTGCCCTCCCGGAACCTGGGCCTGGTCTGGCTCACCAACCTGGGCGACAACCCCTTCACCTACCCCGTGCCATTCCACTTCTTCGACGCCTACCTGGGCCTTCAAGGCCCGGACCTGGAGGCCTATGTCGAGGACAAGGCCCGGGCGACCCGCGAGGCGGCCGAGACCCATGGCCTGAACTGCCGGCCCCAGGATCTGCCGCCTCTGGAGCTCTCGGCCTATGTGGGAACCTACACCAACGAGGCCCTGGGCGATTGCGAGGTGGTGGAGACAGGCGGAAGTCTGCGCCTGCTCACCGGCGCGGCCCGGATGTCCACCGAGCTGCGGCCCTGCGGCCGGGACAGCTTCGAGATGCTCATCGGCATGCCCGGTCCCGGCCCCCTGGTCCAGTTCCTCCCCGGGCCGGACGGCAAGGCCCAGGCCATGCGGCTGGAGGTCTTCGAAATCGAGCGCGTGGACCTGCTCCAACGCGTCAAGCAGCCGAACAAGTGAGGCCCCCCATGCTCCGCCGCGCCCTGTTCCTCTGCTGCCTCGCCCTGCTCCTGGCTGCCTGCAGCGCCGGGCCCCGGCTGCTGCCCGGCAACCGCCTGGATTACAACCGCAACATCCAGCGCAGCAACGAGGAGGAACTCCTCCTGAACATCGTGCGCATGCGCTACTACGAGCCGCCCTTCTTCCTTCAAGTGGGCTCGGTGTCCTCTAATTTCAGCATCAGCGCCGGAGTGGGCGCGGGCGGCCAGTACTACGACCGGCCCAGCACCGTGGCCCGCAACAGCGTGAATCTCTCGGCCCAGGGCAGCGTGTCCGAGAACCCGACCATCACCTACACCCCGGTGCAGGGCGAGACCCACGCCAAGCGGCTCCTGGCCGAGATCGGCGTGGACCGCCTGGCCCTGTTCGTGCGCGCGGGCTGGCACGTGGACGACGTGTTCCGGCTCATGGTGGAGCGCATCGCCTCCCTGGAGAACGACTTCTCCGCGGGTGAGGCGAGCCGTGCCGACGAAGGCCAGAGCATCAACAGCCTCAAGGGCTTCCTGGAACTCTGCGCTTTCCTGCGCCAGAAGCAGATATCCAGGGACCTGACGGTCTACGGGGAGCGCCAGAACCAGGACGCGGACCACGTCCTGGAGGTGCGCCTGACAGACGCGGCCGAGGCCAAGCGTCTGGGCGAACTCCTGGGCGGGCCCCTGCGCCTGACGCCCACGCTTCGGGGCCAAGTGGCCCGGATCCGGCTCGCGACCGTGAATTCCTTCGTGAGCGCGGCGGCCATGGACTCCGCGGACAACGTAGTGCCCATCCGCATGCGCAGCTTCCTGGAGACCATGGTGGGGCTGGCCTCGGGCGTGCAGCCCTCGGCCGAGGACTTGGCCCAGGGCGCGGCGGTGAGCCTGGACAGCGCGGACGCGACCGCCCTGCTCAAGGCCTACGGCCTGCCGCCCCTGATCGTCGTGCACCGCTCCACGGCCCAGCCGCAGCAGGCCGCCGTAGCCGCCGAGCACCGGGGGGCGTGGTTCTACGTGGACGACACCGACACCCGCTCCAAGGCGCTCATGATGCTCCTGGGCAGCCTGTACGCCCTCCAGTCCGGGGATGTGGAGTCCATGTCCCCGCTGCTGACCATCCCCGTCAACTGAAGGAGGTCCCCATGCCGATCCGTTGCCTGGTGTTCCTGCTGGCGGCCCTGGCGCTGCTCCCCGCAAATCCCGCCGCGGCGCAATCGCCCTTGGATAAGGCCCTGGCGGTCCTCGACGAAAACGCCGACCTGCTGCGGAAGGACCTGGGCGTGCCGGGCGTGGCCGTGGCCGTGGTCCAGGGCGATCAGGTGGTCTTCAAGAAATGCTGGGGCCTGCGCAATGCCGGGGCCGCCGATGCGGTGGACCCGGACACGGTGTTCCAGATCGCCTCCATCTCCAAGTCCTTCACCGCCACCCTGGCGGCAATGGAGATGGCGGCCGGACGGCTCTCGTCCACGGACAGGGTCTGCAACCTCCGCCCCAACTTCAAGCTGTACGATCCCTGGGTCACCAGGGAGTTTACGGTGGAAGACCTCATGGCCCACCGCTCGGGCCTGCTCCCCTGCGCGGGCGACAACCAGCTCATGTTCGGCAAGGGGCGCGACGAACTATCGGCCGCGCTCCAGTACATCCCGCCGGCCACCTCGTTCCGCTCGGCATACGCCTACCAGAACGTGCCTTTCATCGAGACCGGATACATTGTGGAACAGACCTCGAAGCTGACCTGGGAACAGAACCTGTACAAGCGGCTGTTCGCTCCGCTGGGCATGACGAGCGCCAGCGCCGACCTCAAGGGCTACCTGGGCAGCAAGAACCGTGCGGCCCTGCACCAGATGCAGCACGGCAAGCTCGTGGCCCTGGCCGACGACTGGCCTTGGATGGGCGTGGCCTACATCGTGGGTCCGGCGGGCGGGATCAACGCCAGCCTCAACGACATGATCCCCTATCTCACCATGCACATGAACCACGGCAAGTACAAAGGCGCGCAGATCGTGGACGCCAAGGCCCTGGACGACCTGCATCGCCCGCGCACCCCCCTGGGCGGCGGCATCCTGGGACGCCAGGCATTCTACTGCCAGGGCTTCCTCTGGGAGGAGTGCGACGGCTACACCCTAGTCTGGCACAACGGCGGCAGCCCGGGCCACAAGAGCATCCTCATCTTCGACCCGGACGCCAAGCTGGGCATGGTGGTCCTCTCCAACCTTCTGGAGACCCAGCTGCCCGAGTATCTGGCCTCCATCCTGTTCCGCATCTATCACAACCCTCAGTCCGCCCCGGCCCTGGTCCAGGAGCTGCGCAAGCGGGCCCAGGCCTCGCGCCAGCCCGCGCCCGGCCCAACGATCCAAGCGAACGCCAAGGCATCGCGGCCCCTGACGGACTATGTGGGGGATTACACGAGTCAGGTGTACGGGACCCTGCACGTGACCACGGAGGGAGGCTCGTTGTTGGTCGCCCTGGGCCGGATTCCGGTCCGCTTCCCCCTGGCGCCCACGGGCGAGCCGGACACCTTCTACCTGGAACTGCCCTTTGTGGACGATGACGCGTCCGGCAACGCAGTGTTCCATGCGGATCAGAGTGGCAGAATACGGAACGTCGAACTGGTGAAGTTCCGGGACAACGGGCCCCCGGTGTTCACCCGGAACTGAGCCTCACTCGAAGGTGAACTCCGGCCCGCGGACCATGCGGTCCTTGGAGTCCTGGGGCCGGCCCGGGAGCGTGAAGGTGCCGTCGCCATTGTGGTGCCGGGTGCGCCGCTCCTTGCGCGCGGGGTTGACCCAGGCGCGGACCAAGTCGAAGATGAGGAAGCGGTCCTCCACTAGACTGTCGGCGCAGACCCGGCGCTCCAGGTTGTACAGCGGCTGGTCGATCAGCGTCCTGAGTACGCTTTTGCCACCGCCGCAGAAAGAAGCACGAAGACGCGGCGTGAAAGTCGCTGGAAAGGAAATCCGAGGTGAGCCTGGACTTGTGGCGGCAGTCTTTCTTGACCCCTTTCGCAAGCTCAGATTGGAATACTTGCGCCTTTTGGCATCCATACGAAAGCCATTTCTTGCCGCTCATGGGGTGAGGGCTTGAAACGGCTTTCGGCATACACCCTTATTTGCACCACCCTCACCCCAATTTCTCAGCCAAATCCTCCGCCCGCAGGTGGGTATAGCGCTTCAACATGACGAGGGTCTTGTGCCCCGTGACCGCGGCGGCCTCCATGGTGTTCAAACCCTTTTCGAACAGGCGGCTGGTGGCTTCGTGTCTCAGATCGTGAAACCGCAGGCCTTTGATCCCCGCCTTGCGACAGACCCGTTCAAAGGCCTGGCTCACGCCCGGACGCATGGTCCAGACCGGCCCGATGCCACGAGGCCGGGCGGCTAGGATACGAAGCGCACGACGTGAAAGAGGCACTCTGCGGGGTTCTCCAGTCTTGGTTGTCGGAAGAAGCACGGTCCGGGTCTTGAGGTTGACATGCTCCCACCGCATGGACACGATTTCCGATCGCCGCATGGCGGTTTCCAGCGCGAACGCGATGATGTCCGCAATCTCTCCGCCATATGCGGTTGCGGCCTCCATCAGCCGCTCCTCCTCACCCTTCCTCCTCTTCTCCGCCGACATGAGACGGCGGTCCCGCGAATTCGGCATCTTGGGCAACCGAACCAGAGCGGTAGGAAGTCCACGCGGAAGATGAATGCCCCAGTCGAGGGTCGCGGTCTTGAGGGTGCGGCTCAACAAGCCGAGATCGTGGCGCACGGTCTGGGGATTCAGGCCGGTGCTCAACACCTTGTCACGGTATGCAGCGATATGGGATGGTTCCAGAGCAAGAAGAGACAGCGCCCCAAGCTCCGCTTTCAGACGAGCCAGATTGGGGCGAAGATTTTTCCCTCCCACGGCGAGACGGGGAAAGACTTCCGTGGCGTAACGGTCGAGAATCTCCGCAACCGAGGTGCGTTGGGCTGCATCCGAGGGAATGAAAGCGCCACGATCCATCTCCCGTTCGACTGCCCGCGCCCACTTCTAGCATCTTCCCGCGTATCGAACGTCTTGGACTTTCCGGGGAACCCCAGTCGTCGGACACGGGCCCGCCATTGGTTCGGACCGCGCTTCTCGATCTGTGCCATGACGCTCCAGGAGTTGAACCTCATTGACCCAGATGCGACCAAAAAAATATTCCCACTGGAGCGTTTATTAATCATTTCAAAGAACTTCAAAAATAATCAAGCCTTCTAATCTGTTGGTCGGGGGTTCGATTCCTCCCGGGCGCGCCAGCCTTCTTTCCCCTGCCGCATCCGCTGTAACCCTTTGCAACGGCGAACAAATATCAGGGAGGCCCAGGCCCGGGCACGGCCTGGACGGTACTCCAAAACCGCCACGCCCCGCATGACAGCGGGCCGGCCCCCAAAACAGGTGATCGCGGGCCGGCGGCCCCCTTATCTGCGCATTTTCCCCCTGAAATTCCCGGCAATATATGCCGGACATGCAGAATTTGACGATCTTCAGTTGACGCATGCGAAGGCTGAAGCGTACATTCTATTCGAATCCCGGAGGGATTGGCAGTCCAGTCGCATGCACCTCTGCAACCCGCGCCGGCCATGGCCCGGCGCGGAACGTGCGAGGCAGCGAAGATGCACTTCCGGCCCGCTCACCGCGCACATGCTTCCGCCTTTCGCGCAACCCGCCGCGCTTCCCCTGTACCCTGCACCCGCCCCGAGGGCGGAATTCCGCTCCGGGCGGTTCCGGAGATCCTGCCATGAAGCTTGCAGTGGCCGGCAAGGGCGGCGTGGGCAAGACCACGCTCGTGGCGCTCCTGGGCGAGTATCTCGCACGGCGCGGCCAGGAGGTCTGGCTCGTGGATGCGGACACGGCTCTCTGCCTGGGGTCGGCCCTGGGCCTGGCCCCGGAGGACACCCCCGCCCCGCTCATCGCCAACAGCGAACTCATCCGGCAGCGCGTGGGCAGCGACGGATTCATCAGCCTGAATCCCAAAGTGGACGACCTGCCCGAAAAGCTGCGGGCCCGGGCCGGCGGCATGAACCTCCTGGTCATGGGCTCCATCGCCGGGGCTGGCGGCGGCTGCGCCTGCGCGGCCAACGCCATGGTCAAGTCCCTGCTGGCGCACCTGGTGGAGGAGCGCGGCCAGTGGGTCATCGTGGATCTGGAGGCCGGGGTGGAACACCTGGGCCGGGGCACGGTGCAGTTCGTGGACGGCCTGGCCGTGGTCAGCGAGCCGAGCCTGCGCGGACTGTCCGTCGCGGCGCAGATCGCGGGCCTGGCCCGGGATCTGGGGCTTGCCCGGCAGGCCCTGGTGCTCAACCGCGCGGAGCCCGGCTGCGTCCCGCCCCGTCTGGACGGCCTGCCGCCCCTGGCGGCCACGCTCCCGCGCCTGCCCTCCCTGGAGGCCCGGCAGCTCGTCTCGGCGTCGGCCCTGGACCTGCCCGAACGGGAGCTCATCGATCCCGCATGCCGGGCCATCCTCCAGGCCATCGCGGTCGGCAAGGAAATTCCGGAACCCTGATCCCCAACCCCGGGAGGCGGATATGCGCATCGTCGTCGTGGGATTGCATGCGGCAGGCCGCAACGCCTGTGTCTGGCTGCGCCGGCTCCTGCCCGACGCCGAAATCGTGGGCGTGGACCCCGAGGCCTCGCCACCCTATGCCCGGCCGCTCATCAGCTATGTCCTGGCCCGGGAGCTGTCGGCCGGACAAATGACCGTGGAGGGCCCGGACTTCTGGGACCGCCTGGGCGTGCGCCTTATCCCGGAGCGCGCCGCGGCCCTGGACCCGGACCGGAAGGTCCTGACCCTGGCCTCGGGCCGCACGGAGCCCTACGACCGCCTGCTGGCGGCCACGGGCTCCAGCCCCCGCCCGGCCGGGGTCGGCGGCCCGGCGGCCGGGGACATCCTCTATTTCCGGACCCGGGCCGACCTGGAACGCATCCTGGCCGCCTGCAAGCCCGGCAAAACGGCCGCGGTGCTGGGCGGCGGCCTGGTGGGCTTCAAGCTGAGCATGGGCCTGCTGGCCCAGGGCATGCGCGTGGAGCTTCTGGTGACCTCGCCCCAGCCCCTGTCCCTCAACGTGGACGACCACGTGGGCTCCTGGGCAGCGGCCCGGCTGGCCCGCTGCGACGGGCTCTCCCTGCGCACCGGCGTCTCGGTGCGGACCATGGAGCGCGCGTCCGGGGGCGGCTACCGGCTCCTGCTGGACTCGGGCGAAGAACTTGCCGTGGATCTGGTGGCCGCGGGCAAGGGCGTGCTGCCGGCCGCAGGTTGGCTGGAATCCTCCGGCCTGGCCTGCGCCGGAGGGCTGGCCGTAGACGACCGCCTGCGCACCGCGGCTCCGGACGTGTACGCGGCCGGGGACACGGCCGTGTGCCGGGACCTGGCCCTGGACGCGCCCCAACTCCACGCCATCTGGCCCATGGCCGTGGAACAGGGCCGGATCGCGGCCTGGAACATGGCCGGGCGCGACTGCCCCTATCCCGGCGCCCTGTCCATGAACGCCATCCCGCTCTTCGGCCGCCAGATGGTCTCGGTGGGCGCGGTGAATCCGCGGCTGACCGGAGGCTGCGCCGGGGAGGTCTTCGAGGACCGGCAAGGCCGCTACCTCAAGCTCGTTTTCGACGGAACCGGCGGCAGGCTCATCGGCGCGGTGGGCCTGGACGCCGCGCCCCGGCTGGGCGAACTGGCTTGGGCCGTGCGCCGCAGACTCGCCCGCACGGACATCCCGGCGCACTGGCGGCGCGCGCCGGAAACCGCCGCGCCCTGGGCCGCGCGTACCGAGCGTCTGGCCCAGTCCGCACGCTTGTGAACTTCGCAACGAAGGAGGTGTGGTTGTGAAGAGCGTCATCATCCGCCCCGAGCGCTGCGTCGGATGCATGCAGTGCATGATCCGCTGCGCCGAGGCCCATTCCCAAAGCGGGGTCCTGGCCCTGGCCGTGTCGGAGAGCGTGCTGGCCAAGCCGCGCATCCACATCGGCGTGGGCCCGGAACTGCGGCCCTTCCCCAACAAGTGCCGCCACTGCGAGCCCGCTCCCTGCCAGGAGGCCTGCATGCCCGGGGCCATCCGCTCGGACATCGCCGCAGGCCTCAAGATCGTGGACCTGAACCGGTGCATCGGCTGCGGCATGTGCGGCATGGTCTGCCCGTATTTCGCCATCCGCTACTATCCCGCGGCCCAGGCCCCGGGGCACGGCCAGGTGGCCATCAAGTGCGACGGCTGCTTTGAGCGCGTGGCCCGCGGGCTGGAGCCGGCCTGCGTGGAGGCCTGCGTCACCGGGGCGTTGACCTTCGAAGAGGTCAACCAGCACATGAACGAGGGCGTCAACCGCCTGGCCGACGCCGCCTTCGGCGTCACGGCCTAGCTCCACGGAGGAGGCACCATGTCCAAGCGCGACTTCAGCGATCTGACCATCTGCAAGGACGGACAGGCCATGCTGGCCAAGGCCCGGGAGGACGGCGTCGAAACCGTCTGGGACCGCAAGCGGGCCCAGGAACCCCACTGCGGGTTCTGCGAACTGGGGCTCTCCTGCCGCAACTGCGCCATGGGTCCCTGCCGCATCGATCCCTTCGGCCACGGCCCGCAGCGCGGCGTCTGCGGCGCGGACGCCCACGTCATCGTGGCCCGTAACGTGGGCCGCTGCGTGGCGGCCGGAGCGGCCGCGCATTCGGACCACGGCCGCGACCTGGTGGAGACTCTGCACGCCATCGGCGAAGGGGCCACGGGCGACTACGCCGTACGCGACCCCGAGAAGCTCGGCCGCATCGCCGAGGAGCTCGGCATCCCGGCCGAGGGCAAGGATGTGAAGGCCTTGGCCAAGGCCGTGAGCGAGCGGCTCTTCGAGGACTACGGCATCCGCCGCGAGGCCCCGGCGCTGCTGGGCCGCGCGCCGCAGAAGCGCCGCGACCTCTGGAAGAAGCTGGGCATCAGCCCGCGGGGCATCGACCGCGAGATCGTGGAAATGATGCACCGCACCCACATGGGCGTGGACAACGAGCCCGTGAGCCTGCTCCTGCACGCCGCCCGGGTGGCCCTCTCCGACGGCTGGGCCGGGTCCTTCGTGGCCACGGAGCTCTCGGACGTGATCTTCGGCACGCCCACGCCCAAGGTCTCCCAGGTGAACCTGGCCGTGCTCAAGGAAGACCAGGTGAACATCCTGGTCCACGGCCACAACCCCATCGTCTCGGAGATGGTCCTGGCCGCCTGCAAGGACCCCGAAATGCTCAAGGCCGCCAAGGCCAAGGGCGCGGCGGGCATCAACCTGGCGGGCATGTGCTGCACGGGCAACGAGCTGCTCATGCGCCAGGGCATTCCCATGGCCGCCAACCACCTCATGAGCGAGCTGGCCATCGTCACCGGGGCCGTGGACATGGTCATCGTGGACTACCAGTGCATCATGCCGGGTCTGGTCACCGTGGCGGGCTGCTACCACACCAAGGTCATCACCACCTCGCCCAAGGCCCACTTCACCGGGGCCGAGCACCTGGAGTTCACGCTCCAGAACGCCAGGGAAATGGCCAGAAAGGCCGTGCGCATGGCCATCGAGGCCTACGGCATGCGCGACCCCAAGCGAGTGTCCATCCCGGGCTCGCCGGTGCCGCTCATGACCGGCTTCTCCAACGAGGCCATCCTCCAGGCCCTGGGGGGCACGCCCGCCCCGCTCCTGGACGCGATCAAGGCCGGACAGGTGCGCGGGGCCGTGGGCATCGTGGGCTGCAACAACCCCAAGGTGAAGCACGACTACGCCAACTCCGAGCTGGCCAAGGAACTCATCAAGCGCGACATCCTCGTGCTGGTCACGGGCTGCGCCACGGTCTCCACGGGCAAGGAGGGCCTGCTCATGCCCGAGGCCGCGGACATGGCCGGGCCGGGCCTCAAGGCCGTGTGCAAGGCCCTGGGCATCCCGCCCGTGCTCCATGTGGGCTCCTGCGTGGACAACTCGCGCATCATCCACCTCTGCGCCGTGCTGGCCGACGCCCTGGGCGTGGACATCTCGGACCTGCCCGTGGCCGCGGCCGCGCCGGAGTGGTACTCGGAGAAGGCCGTGTCCATCGGCCTCTACGCCGTGGCCAGCGGCGTGTTCACCGTGCTCGGCGTGACCCCGCCGGTGCTCGGCAGCAGCACGGTGACCGGCGTGCTCACCAGCGGGCTGGAGGGCGTGGTGGGCGCCACGTTCGCCGTGGAGCCCGACCCGCACAAGGCCGCGGAACTCATCGACGCCCGGATCAAGGCCAAGCGCCTGGCCCTGGGCCTCTCGGCCTGAGCACGGCCCGCAACTCCCAAAAAAGAGGCCGCCCCAAGGCAAGGGGCGGCCTCTCTCCTTTTCTTGCTCCGCCTCCTGCGTGGATTTTTGGACCGGGCCAGGACTTCATTCAGAAGCTGGCCATCGGGGCGGGCCTGGGAGGCCGGCCGCACCAACTCCTCCCAGGCCGCCAGGGCGGCCGCCCGGTCGTTCAGCTCGTGCAGCAGGGCCACGCCCTTGTTGAAACGGGCGTTGGCGTGCCTGGGGTCCAGGACGATCGCCTTGTCCAAGGACGCCAAGGCCTTCTGGAACCGGCCCAGTTCACGCTGCATGGCGCCCAGGTCGGTCCAGACGTCGGCGTTGCCCCCGCCCGGCCTGGTGGCCGCCTGATAGGCCCCCCGGCCTGGGCCGACTGTCTGAGATGGACGCCCACGCAGGAAATGAACCCGGGCAAGCAGGCCAGGGTCAAGCGGTAGAACACGCCGGCCCCCTCCTTACGGAAATCCGCCCCCCGGCCTCCCGCAACACGGCCATGTGTTTGGACATCGTGGACACGTCCTGTCCGGCCAGACGGGTCAAGTCGCAGACGCAACGCTCGCACCATGCCTGGGCGTCCGCCATGAACAGGCGGACCGGATGGCCCAGGGCCTTGAACACCGCGGCCCGCGCCGCAAAGGGCTCCAGATCGGCTCGCTCCAGGGATCATCACGTCGCCCGCGTCAGCGGGCGGTCACGTCAAAGCCGTCGATGCGCTCCCAGCCTCCCGGGCCCTTGCCCCAGGCCGTGACCGTGACCATGGCGCCCTGCACGTCCACCACCAGGAAGCCGGGGCCGCTCCAGAGGTGCCAGGCCGGGTCCGAGACCGCGGCCTTGGCCAGGGGCGTGGGGTTGCCGCCCGCCGGGGGACAGATGACCTGGAGCATGGTGGAGGGGGCCTCGGGCAGGCTCCCGGCCGTGACCAGCCGCCGCGAGTAGAGATGGTCGTGGCCGCAGAAGTAGATGCGCGCCCCGCCCTCGCTCATGACCTGCCAGAGGTCGCACCAGTTGCCGATGCAGGCCTGCACCGGCCCCAGGGGCGAGTACACCGGGTTGTGGCCGAAAACAAAGCGGTGCCGGGCCGTGGTCTCGGCGAGCTTCTCGGCCAGCCAGAAGGTCTGTTCGTCGCGGATGTGGCCCTGACGCACATAGGAGATGGAGGCCAGGCTCTTGGGGATGTGGTAGGTGTCGAGCACGGCGAAGAAGGAGCCGGAGCCCGGGTCCTCAAAGGCGTAGGCGAGGCGCTCATAGTCCGCGGGCCCGTTGTCGGGCAGGTCCGCGAAGGCCTTCTGGAAGGCCTCCTGGACCCAGCGGTACTGGAAGCCGAAGAGCTGGTTCACGTAGAGGTCGTGGTTGCCCACCGCGGGCCAGACCCGGATGCCCGCGTCGGTCAGGGGCCGCATGGCCTCTTTCCAGTCCGCGAAATAGGTGCGGCCGTCGGCCTCCCCGCCTACCAGGGCCAGGTCGCCCGTGACCACGGCGAAGGACGGCCTGGGGTCCAGGGCCAGGATGCGCTCCTGCACCTCCTGGAGCACCGGGAGATTGATCATCTGCGCCGGATTCAGGCCCTGGGTGTCGGAAAGCACCACGAAACGCAGGGCCCAGGCCGGGGCGAGGCCCAGGAACAGAAACGCCAGACACAGCCACAGGGAGCGGATCAGGGTGCTGGGTCGCATGGGGCTGCCCTCCTCACGGTTCTGGTGGCCGTTATGCCCCTGTACCATCTCCCGGGGGCAAGTCCAAGGGGGCGGACAACATGGCGCGAATACGCCTAGAAACCATTGCCACTCAACGATATTATTTTAAAATCAAGCAATATCAATACTCGCCGGGTCTATTATCAATATATTGATTTAATTAATATTCCATTAAAAATACCCCTATTGCCATCCGGGCCAAGAACGGCTATCCCAAGGCAGCCCGAACAAGATCACCGGAGATTCGCGACCACGTGAACCGCAACAGCACGCACACCATCCTCATCGCCAACCGCGGCGAGATCGCCATCCGCATCATGGAAGCCTGCCGTGACCTGGGGCACGCCTTTGTCTGCGTGTACACGGCCGAGGACGCCGACTCCGGCCACGTGGCCCTGGCGCGGCAATGGGGCGGACAGGCCTTGCGCATCCACAACTACATCGACGCCGGGGACATCCTCTCCGTGGCCGACCAGACCGGATGCACGGCCGTGCACCCGGGCTACGGCTTCTTTTCCGAGAATTTCCGCTTCGCCCGCCGGGTGGCCGAGCGCACCCGGGCCATGACCTTCATCGGCCCGTCCTGGTGGATCATCCGGGACCTGGGCGACAAGATCAACACCAAGCGCCTGGCGCGGCGCCTCGGCGTGCCCACCATCCCGGGCTCGGACCGGGCCATCTACGATGAGATGGAGGCCGAGGACATCGCCCGCACCCTGTTCGACTTCCAGAGCCGCCAGGGCGTGGGACGGCCCACGGTGCTGGTCAAGGCCTCGGCGGGCGGCGGCGGCATGGGCATCGACGAGGTCCACGACATGGACCGCTTCCGCCAGGTCTATCGCCGCATCCGCAACTACGCCGCGCGCACCTTCAACGACGAGGGCGTGCTCATCGAGCAGCGCATCTTCAACTTCAACCACCTGGAAGTGCAGGTGGTCTCGGACCGTTCGGGCCGCGATCCCGTGCACTTCGGCACCCGCAATTGCTCGGTGCAGAGCCCGGGCCTGCAGAAGCGCATCGAGGTGGCCCCGGGCTTCTTCCCCGAAGGCCTGACCTATTCCTTCGACGCCCAGAAGGTGCTGGACGACATCACCGGCCATTCCCTGAGCATGGCCCGGGAGATCCGCTACGACAACGTGGGCACCTGGGAATGGATCGTGACGCCCAAGGGCGAGCCTTTCCTGATGGAAGTGAATACCCGCATCCAGGTGGAGAACGGCGTGTCCGCGGCCATCGCCCGGGTCCGGGGCCAGGATGGGGTGAACCTCATCCGGGAGCAGATCCGCATCGGCCTGGGCGAGCCTCTGGGCTATTCCCAGCCGGACATCACCTTCGACGGCGTGGCCATCGAGTACCGCATCATCGCCGAGGACACGCAGAACCGCTTCCGCCCCTGGGCCGGGCGCATCGAGCGCATGGACTGGGCGCCCAGCCCCTGGCTCTCGGTCCACAGCCACGTGCCCCGCGGTCAGGCCTACCAGATCCCCACGGAATACGATCCCAACCTGGCCCTGGCCATTCTCTGGGGCCGGGACCTGGCCGAGGCCAAGTCCCGCGGCCTGGAAGTCCTCGGTTCCTTCCGCATGGAAGGCGTGGACGGCGCAGGCACGGGCATGAAGACGAACATCGCCTTCCTTGCGGAAAAGACCGGGCATCTGCTCGAATTCTGAGGACCAAGAGCACATGGCTTCACCGTTCATGGATACCGACAAGCGCCTCCAGGAGCTGGCCGAGCGCGTGCGCTACGCCCAGGACATCCTGGGGGGAAAAGAGAACCGCAAGCTGTCCGCCTTCGCCCAGCACCTGGACGAGGTGGCGGCCCAGGCCGCCGGAACCTCGGCCGAAACCCTGCGCGACCAGGTGGCCGCCCTGGAGCAGCGGCTGGCCGCCCTGGAGGAGAATCTCGACCTGGCGCTCACGCCCATGGACAAGGTGCGCATCGTGCGCCACCCCCAACACCTCTGCCTCAAGGACATCCTGGAAAACGTCTATGACAACTACACCGAGATCGGCGGCCGCGGCGAGGTGAACATCGACCCGGGCATGTGCATCGCCCGGGCCTATCTCACCCGCCGGGTGGGCAACAAGGTCATGAACCAGCCGGTCATGGTGGTGGGCCAGGAAAAGGGACACGGCGAGGAGTTCCGCAACGGCGGCTCCATCAAGCCCTGGGGCAACTCCAAGGCCCTCAAGTACATGAAGGTCGCGGCCCTGGAGAACATCCCCATCCACACCTTCGTCTTCACGCCCGGCTCCTACCCCATCGAGGACTTCCCGGGCGCGGCCCAGCAGATCGCGGAGAACATCTACGAGATGGGCGGCCTGCCCGTGCCCATCGTCTCGGTCATCTGCGAGGGCGGCTCGGGCGGGGCCGAGGCCATCGGCGTGGCCGACAAGCGCCTCATGCTCTCCCACGGCTACTACTCGGTCATCTCGCCCGAGGGCGCGGCGGCCATCGAGGGCCGCATCAAGCCCGGCCAGCGCGCCTCGGCCGAACTCATCGAGCGTTGCGCCGGGGCCCAGCAGATCACGGCCCAGGACAACCTGAAGAACGGCTACATCGACGGCATCGTGCAGGAGCCGCCCCTGGGCGCCCGGCCCGAGCACTTCGAATTCTTCAAGCGCCTGCGGGCCGAGATCATCCGCGCCACGGACGAGGTGGCCCTCTCGGTGCGCGGCATGCGCATCTTCCGCCGGGCCGCCCTGCGCGCAGGCGGCGAGAACGGCGCGCCGGACAACCTCTTCGTGCGCTGGGAGCTCTCGTCCCGGGCCAAAGAGCGGCTCCTCTGGCGGCGCTACCGCAAGTATCGCCGCATGGCCCAGCAGGCCTTCTCCGACAACCGCAGCATCCTGGAGAAGATGGCCTCCGCCCGCATCGGCCTCCTGGCCTCGGCCCACTCGGCCATCCGCTACGACCTGTTCCGCAAGGTCAAAAAGAAGGTGGCCGAATGGACCGAGGACGTGACCGACGAGATCCAGGTGGTCACGGGCAAGCTCGGCCAGTTCCGCAAGTCCACCCTGGAGCGCCTGGGCGTCACGGGACGCGACGACCTGGACGCGGCCGCGGCCCAGCTCACCAGCCTGTCCGAGCCCGCAGCCTGCGACCCGGGGCAGGAGAACTGCGTGCGCTACCTCTCGCCCAAGGCGCGCGAGGACCGCGAAATCTCCTGCCCGCATGCCTCCAAGCGCGGCTGCCTGGACATCTGGGCCCGCGACCTCTACGCCGAATTCGCCGGGGTCTGCCCCAACTGCGGCCACCACTTCACCATGGAATACCAGTGGTACCTGGCCAACGTCTTCGACCCGGACTCCATCCGCGAGTTCAACAAGAACATCGCCGCAGGCAACCCCACGGGATTCCCGGGCTTCGACGAACGCCTGGCCGAGGCCAAAAGCAAGACCGGCCTGCAGAGCTCCTGCATGACCTTCTCCGCGGCCATCCACGGCATCCAGCTCACCTGCGCCATGCTCGTGGCCAATTTCCGGGGCGGCTCCGTGGGCGCGGCCGAAGGCGAGAAGTTCATCCGCGCCCTGGCCCTGGCCCGCAAGCGCCACCAGCCGTTCCTGGCCTACGTCCACGGCACCGCGGGCATCCGCATCCAGGAGGGCCTCAACGGCCTCATCCAGATGCCCCGCTGCACCCTGGCCGTGCGCCGCTATATCGAGGCCGGCGGCCTCTACATCGTGCTCTACGACACGAACTCCTACGCCGGGCCCGTGGCCAGCTTCCTGGGCTGCTCGCCCTACCAGTTCGCGGTGCGCTCGGCGCGCATCGGCTTCGCCGGACCCGGGGTCATCAAGGAAACCACCGGCCTGGACATCCCGCCCAACTACCACAGCGCCCACAGCGCCCTGTCCCGCGGCCACATCCAGGACATCTGGGACCGCCGGGAGATCCGCCGAAACCTCCAGCAGGTGTTCCTGACCATGGGCGGCCGCAACCTCTATTACCGCTAGCCACCGCACAGCCTCCGCCCCAACCCCGAAAACCGGCACAAAAAAAACGCCGCCTCGTCACACGGCCGTCACCTTTCCCCTCCGGGCCGGGCGTAGGACGGATTTCGCCGGGCCATAAGGCCCTGCGGCCCGTCATTATTGATTTCCCGGACCCGAACTGGGCCCGTTGCGAGGCTAGCATGCTCCAAAACCTATTCCACTCCAAGCGCCTCCTCACCCCGCGCAACAAGCCCGTCAAGGAGCCCCAGCGGCAGGAGATGCGCCATCCCATGTTCCAAGGCCTGCGCGGCTGCTCCAAGAGCAGCAACCTGGTCCTCTTCGCCATCCAGGACCACTACCTCTACCGTGAGCTCTTCGGCGAGGACATGGTCCGGCACATCGAAGACCAGCTCAAGGACTCGCTGATTTCCTGCGGCGCGGACCTCACCAGCCAGGACGACGTGCACTGCCTGACCTCGGAGTCGGGCGAATACCTCCTGCTCTGGCCCACGCGGGACCGCGAGAACCTGGCCGACCTGGCCTACGCCATCAAGATCAAGGCCCAGGACGAGCTCAAGCGCACCATGCTCAAATGGACCGGCCGCGAGGTGGAGCTGGGCATCGGCTTCGCCCGCTTCGGGGCCGACGGCGGCGGCGACTGGGAGAAGCGCTTCCTGCAGGCCGTGACCGAGGCCCGGCGCTCGGCCCGCTCGCACCTGGACATCTCCGGACTGGAGATCGCCGCGCGCTTCAACGAACTGCTCTTGAACAAGAGCGTGCACGCCTTCTACCAGCCCATCCTGGACTTCTCCACGGGCAGCATCATGGGCTGGGAGGCCCTGGCCCGCGGCCCGGCCGGGACCTCGTTCCAGTCGCCCATCATGCTCTTCGAGCTGGCCGAGCAGCTGGAGCGGCTCTTCGCCCTGGAGGAGCTCTGCCGCGAAAAGGCCATCACCAACCTGGGCGAAATCGCCCCGGACCAACGCCTGTTCCTGAACATCCACCCGCGGACCATGGTCGATCCCGAGTTCACCCCGGGCAAGACCCTGAGCCTGCTGGAGCGGGCGGGCATGAAGCCGGCCAACATCGTGTTCGAGATCACCGAGCGCCACAGCCTGCAGGACTTCGGCCTCTTCTACCGCACGCTGGAGCACTACCGCAGCCAGGGCTTCCAGGTGGCGGTGGACGACGTGGGCGCGGGCTATTCCGGGCTCTCCTCCATCGCCGAGATCCAGCCGGACTTCATCAAGATCGACATGTCCCTGGTGGCCAACGTGGACCGCGACCCGGTGAAACGCGCGCTTTTGGAGACCATCACCACCTTTGCCGAGAAGATCGGCTCCAAGATCATCGCCGAGGGCATCGAGACCCGGGCCCAGGCCATCTGCCTTCTGGACATCGGCGTGCACTACGGCCAGGGCTATTTCCTGGCCCGCCCGGCCTTTCCCCGGCCCGGCCTGGCCGTGGACGCCGACGAGCTGCGCCTGGTGGGCGACCTGTCGCAGAAGTCGCTCACCTGCTCCATGCCCGTGGGCAACCTGGCCGAGGCTCCGCACGCCGTGTCCGCCGAGTTCCTGGTTTCCGATGCCCAGCACTTCTTCGAGAAGAACCGGACCTTCTCCAGCCTGGTGGTCACCGAGGACGACAAGCCCAAGGGTCTGATCATGGAATACCACCTGAACCGCCAGCTCTCCTCGCAGTACGGGGTGGCGCTGTTCTACAAGCGGCCGGTGAGTTCCATCATGGACGAAAACCCGCTCAGCGTGGACGAGACCACCCCGGTGGAGCAGGTGGCCAAGCAGGCCATGCAGCGCGAGCACCTGAAGGCCTACGACGACATCATCGTGACCAAGCGCGGCAAGCTCTTCGGCGTGGTCACGGTGCAGAAGATCATGAACACCCTGGCCCACGTGCAGGTGGAGATGGCCAAGGGCACCAACCCCCTCACCGGCCTGCCCGGCAACGTATTCCTGGAGCAGGAAATCGAGGCCCGCATCGCCAAGAAGAAGTCCTTCAGCCTGATCTACGCCGACCTGGACCACTTCAAGGTCTATAACGACACCTACGGCTTCAAGAACGGCGACCGGATCATCAAGCTGGCCGCGGACATCCTGTCCTGGGCCGTGAAGAAGTACGGCCCGGGCGACGCCCGGCTCTGCCATATCGGCGGCGACGACTTCGTGATCCT
The DNA here is from genome assembly GCA_040307135.1 of Desulfovibrionaceae bacterium. Classification (GTDB taxonomy): domain Bacteria; phylum Desulfobacterota; class Desulfovibrionia; order Desulfovibrionales; family Desulfovibrionaceae; genus Aminidesulfovibrio. Next base: position 8,750 of record JAWRKD010000133.1, on the reverse strand, counting down.
GAGCAACACCGAGTCGGCCGAACCCATCTGCCGCGGGGCCATCCGCTGCTTCAAGCGCCTGGTGCGCGGCTGCTACTGCCTGGCCGACCGGCAGAAAGGCTGGATCCAGGCCGTGGGCCGCGACGGCCAGGAGCGCCAGTTCCCGCTGGTGTCCATGTCGCTCGGGATCATGGAGATCGCAAGCAAGTGCACCCTGCTGGAGATCGGCGAGCGGGCCGCGCACATCAAGAAATTCGCCAAATCCTTTCCGGGCAATTCCTACGCCCGGGACCGCCGCCCGCCCCTGGGCTCGGACCTGGAGACGGTTCCTGCCGCCTGCGCCGACTGAAAAAACAAGGGGCGGCCCCGGGCCGCCCCTCGCTCTTCCAGCGCACTCTCCATCAAAACGTGAGCACGGTCCAGCCTTCGTTCAGATAGCGGCCCAGGGCCGGGTGTCCGTTCATCTCGCCCAGCAGGGCCAGGCCCTCGGCCCGCACCGCCTCCAGTGCCCCGAGCTTGGCCGAGCAGGCCTTGCAGGCCCCCTCGATGAGCCCGGCGGCCTTGGCCTTGGCATAGAGGCCGTGGAAGTCGGCCCTGGCGTCGGCCAACTGGCCCACCAGGGTCACGGCCGCGCCCTCGAACAGGATGCGGGCCGTGAGCCCGCGCTCGGTCATGTCCAGGGCGTTCAGGAGCACGTGCACGAAGCAGAGCAGATCGCCGCGGAACGCGGCCAGCAGGACCTTTCCGGACATGGACCCCTCCTATGCGTAGGATTGCAGGATGCGGCGCAGGGCCTCGCGGTCCACGCCGCGTCTGGCCAGCGGCCCCTGGGCCAGGGCGGGCATGTTGGCCTCCAGGGGCGGCCGATCGTTGCGGTACAGGACGCCGATGGGGATGCGCTCCCCGAACTCCCGGGCCCGCTCCATGGCCTGGCCGAAGTCCGTGGGGTCGTGCTCCGGCCCGAGCTTGTAAACCCGCTCCTTGTACCAGCCGAAGGTGTTCACCTTGTTGAAGGACACACAGGGCTGGAGGATGTCCACCAGGGAGAATCCCTTGTGGCGCACGGCCTCCTGGATGAGCCCGGCGAGGTGCTCGGTCTCCCCGGAGAAGCCCCGGGCCACGAAGCCCGCCTGCATGGCCACGGCCACGGCCACGGGGTTGAAGGCCATGGAGGGCTGGCCGAAGGGCTGGGCCTTGGTCTTCATGCCCTGCATGGTGGTGGGGCTGGCCTGGCCCTTGGTCAGGCCGTAGATCTGGTTGTCGTGGGCCAACAGCGTCAGGTTCACGTTGCGCCGCAGCGCGGCCAGGAAGTGGTTGCCGCCCTCGCCGTAGCTGCACCCGTCGCCGCTTTCCACGAGGACGGTGAGCTCGGGGTTGGCCAGACGCGCACCCGTGGCCGCTGGCAGGGAGCGGCCGTGCAGGCCGGTGAACATGTTGCAGTTCATGTACAGCGGGGCCTTGGCCGCCTGGCCGATGCCCGTGACCACGAGCACCTCGTGCGGGGCCAGGCCCAGCCCGGCCAGGGCCTTTTTCACGGCCTTGAGGATGGCGTGGTTGCCGCAGCCCGGGCACCAGGCGGTCTCGAATTGTCCGTAGTCGTCCACGCTGACCATGGGGCCTCCTCAGGAATCGAGCTTTTCCAGGCCGTCCAGGATAAAGCGGGCTGTGAAGGGCAGGCCGTCGTAGCGCAGGATGCGCTTGTCCAGGAGCACGCCCGTCTCCTGGCGCAGGAGCGCGGCCAGCTGGCCCGTGGAATTGCCCTCCACGGCCACGATCTCCCGGGCCGACTCCAGGAAGGGCAGGAACTGGCGGCCGTCCAGAGGCCAGACCTGGCGGAAATGCAGGACCGCGACCTTTTTTCCGCGCTCCTCCAGGGTCTGGCGGGCCTCCAGGGCCGCGCCCAGGGCGGAGCCCCAGCAGACCAGGAGCAGGTCCGGCCCGTCCGGGCCGTAGTAGTCCGGCGGCACGGTTTCCTCCAGGAGGCCCTGGCCCTTGCGCAGGCGCTTGTCCTGCATGGCCACGCGCACGGCAAGGTCCTCGGTGAGCCGCCCGTCCTCGGTATGCTCGTCCGAATCGGCCCGCACCAGGGCCTGCGAGAAGCCGGGAATGGCCCGCGGCGAGACCCCGTCCTCGGTGAGGCGATAGCGCTCGTAGGCGGCCGGCTCCCCGGGGCTGAGCAGGAGTTCCGGCGGCTCAGGCAGGGCGTCCAGGTCAAAAGGCGCCACGGAGCGGTACGAGTCGGCCAGGAACTGGTCCGTGAGCACGAAGCACGGGGTCTGGTAGCGCTCGGCCAGGTCAAAGGCCCGGTGGGTCAGGTAGAAGCAGTCCTCCGGGGAGCCCGGGGCGAAGATGGCGCGGGGGAACTCGCCGTGCCCGGCGTAGAGCACGAGGTTCAGGTCCGCCTGCTCGGTGCGCGTGGGAAGGCCCGTGGCCGGGCCGGGCCGCTGGGCCACCACGAGGACCACGGGCAGCTCGAGCATGCCGCCCAGGCTCACGCCCTCGCACATCAGGGCGAAGCCGCCGCCCGAGGTGCTCACCAGGGCGCGCGCCCCGGCGCAGGCCGCGCCCAAGGCCATGTTCACGGCCGCGATCTCGTCCTCGGCCTGCTCGGAGACCAGGCCGGTCTCGCGGCCCTTGTCGATGAGGGTCAGGACCACGGAGGTGCCCGGGGTCATGGGGTAGAAGGACACGAAGTTGCAGCCCGCGGCCAGGGCGCCCAGGGCGATGGCCTCGTTGCCGTGGAGCATGAGGCGGCCCGCGTTCTCCGCAGGCGCGGGCGGCATGCAGGCGAAGCTGAAGTCCTGCTCCTTGACCCAGGCGTAGGCCGCGCGCAGCACGGTCAGGTTGGCCTCCAGCACCTCGGCCCCCTTCTTGGCGAAGGCCTCGGAAACCAGGCGTTCCAGGATGGCCACGTCCCCGCACACGGCCGAGCCGAGCACGCCCAGGGCCGCCACGTTGTCGTAGAGCGGCTTGGGCGCGAGGGTGCGGAAGGGCACGCGCAGGCAAGGGGTCCCGGCCGGGATCGCCAGGCCGTCTCCGGCCACGAGCACGCCGCGGCCCGTGAGCCGGGACAGGTGCAGGTCCACGGTCTCCTGGTTCAGGGCCACCAGGATGTCGATGTCCTCGGCCGGGGCCAGGACCGGGTCCGGGCCGGTGCGGATGGCGAAGGTGTTGTGGCCGCCGCGGATGCGGGACATGTAGTCCTGGCAGACCGCCACCTCGTATCCGGCGCGGGTCATGGCCCGGGCCATGGACTCGCCGATGGTGGCCAAGCCCTGTCCGGCCTCGCCGCCCACCAGGATGTTGATGTTCGCGGACATGGGGCCTCCGGGCTCAGACCCCGTCCAGGGACGCGCCGCCCTGGTCCAGGGCCCAGCCCTCGGGATCCTCGTAGTAGTACTGGAGGTCGGAGAGCATGAGGTAGTGGCCGCGCTGCTCCTGCACCATGCGGTCCAGGAACTCCCGCTCGGTGTCGTCCTCGGCCTCCTCCAGCCACTCCTCGTAGAAGGTCACCAGGGCCAGCTTGAGGTCCAGGGCCATGTTCAGGGCCCCCACCTCGGTGGCGCAGGCGTCGTCCTTCTTGTAGCCCGTGGCCGTGGTCCGGAAGAAGGCCAGCATGTCCTCCTCGGACTCCTCGTCCAGGACGCAGGCCTGCTCCCAGGAGGAGCCCCCGGCCAGAGCGTCGTGGATCTCCCGGATGCGGTCCAGGTGGTCCTTCTCGGCGTCCCGGATGACCTCGAAGATCTCGCGGCCCAGGCCGTCGGGACAGGCGTCGATGTTGCCCTCGTAGAAATCCAGACTCTTCTCGCCCAGCTCCAGGGCCTTGCAAAGCATCTGTCGGGAACGGTCGCTCATGGCTATCTCCCGGGACGCCGCAGGCGTCCCTATGCCCCGGCCGGAGGAGTGAAGACCCGCGCGGCCAGATCCTTGTCCAGCATGAACAGCGCGCCGCCGTCGCCCACCAGCTTGAGCTTGCCGATGATGTCGTTGACGTTGGCCTCCTCCTCCACCTGCTCGCTGACGAACCACTGGAAGAAGTTGTTGCTGGCGTGGTCCTTCTCCTTCTGGGCCAGGTCCACCAGGGCGCCGATGCGGGCGGTGACGCCCTGCTCGTGGGCCAGGGCGTCCTGGAAGGCGTCCAGGGGCTTTTTCCAGCTGACCTTGGGCTTGGCGATGGCTCCGAGATCGACCTTGCCGCCGGATTCCAACACATAGTGGAACATCTTCGTGGCGTGGAAGACCTCCTCCTGGTACTGGACCTCCATCCAGTTCCCGAACCCGGGCAGGCCCTGCCCGTGGAACCACCCGGCCATGGCGAGGTAGATGTAGGCGGAATAGAACTCCCAGGTGACCTGGTCATTGATGGCTTTTTCCATCTTCTTGCTGAGCATGGCGCGTCTCCTTGTGTCGGATGTTGACGGCCTCATAGTAGCAGAATGCTCCCCCTTGGGAAGAGGAAATGAGCACTCCCCCTGCTCAGCTGAGCAGGCCGTGGGCGAAGACGTCGCGCAGGCGGTGGCGCAGGTAGGTCATGCGGCGGCCCGCCGTGGTGTTGGCCAGGCCGATGTGGAAGGCCCGCTCGCTGCCCACCAGCACGGCCAGCCGCCGGGCGCGGGTCAGCGCGGTGTAGAGCAGGTTGCGCTGGAGCAGCATGTAGTGCTGCGTGACCACGGGCAGGACCACGGCCGGATATTCGCTGCCCTGGGACTTGTGCACGCTCACGGCGTAGGCCAGGGCCAGGTCGTCCAGCTCCGAGGCCTCGTAGGCCACGGGGTTGCCCTCGAAATCCACCACCAGGCCGCCCTCCTCGGGGTCCAGGTCCATGATCCAGCCCAGGTCGCCGTTGAAGACGTCCTTGTCGTAATTGTTGCGCAGCTGGAGCACGCGGTCGCCCACGCGGAAGCGCAGGTTGCCGCGCCGGATCTCCGGGCCGATGCGCGGATTGAGCCGGTCCTGGAGCACCTCGTTGAGGGCCTGGGTGCCCACCTCGCCCTTGTGCATGGGCGTGAGCACCTGGACCTCGCGCAGGGGGTCCAGGCCGTAGCGCTCGGGAATGCGCTGGCAGACCGTCTCCACGATGATGCCCTGAACCCGGGCCGGGTCCTCCTGCGAAACCCAGAAGAAGTCCGCCTCGGGCGCGGGCCGGGGGTCCAGATGCGGGAACTGCCCAGCGTTGATGCGGTGGGCGTTCAGGATGATGGAGCTTTCGCGGGCCTGGCGGAAGATGTGGGTCAGCACGGCCGAGGGCACGGAGCCGCTCTCCAGGAGGTCGGCCAGCACGTTGCCCGGGCCCACGGAGGGCAGCTGGTTCGCGTCGCCCACCAGCACCAGACGGCTGGTGAGCGGCAGGGCGCGCAACACGGCCAAAAAGAGCTGGACGTCGAGCATGGAGGCTTCGTCCAGCACCAGGGCGTCGGTCTTGAGCTTCTGCTCCTCGCAGTAGTGGAAGGAGCCGTCGGGCTGGTACTGGAGCAGGCGGTGCACGGTCTGGGCCGGGAAGCCCGTGGCCTCGGTCATGCGCTTGGCGGCCCGGCCCGTGGGCGCGGTCAGTTTGACCTTGAGACCCAGCTCCTTGAGCGTGCGCACCACGGCACGGGTGATGGTGGTCTTGCCCGTGCCCGGCCCGCCGGTGATGATGAAGGACTTGTTCACGCAGGCCCCGAACACGGCCTCGCGCTGCTCTGGGGTGAGCTCCATGCCCACCTCGCGCTCCACCTGGGGCAGGGCCTTCTCCACTTTGCTCCGGCTCACGGGCGTGGGGTGCGCGGCCAGGCCGAAGAGGCGCTGGGCCGTCTCGCGCTCCCATTTCCAGAAGTGCTGGAGATAGACCGCGGCGTCCAGCTCGATCTCGGGCAGGGCCTCCACGCGCACCCTCTTCTTGTCCTCCAGGACGGCCAGGGCGTCGTCGAAGGCCTCGGGGTCCAGCGCGCTGCCGAGCATGCGCGAGACCTCCTCGAAGAGCTTGTCCTTGGAGCAGAAAAGATGCCCTCCGCGCTCGCTCTGGGAGAACAGGGCATAGACCACCGCGGCCTCCAGCCGGGCCGGGGCGTCCGGGGCGAAGCCCAGCTTGAGGGCCATGTTGTCCGCGGTGCGGAAGCCCACGCCGCGGATCTCGTAGGCCAGCTCGTAGGGGTTCTCCTTGAGCTTGTCCACGGACTGCGCGCCCCAGAGCTGGAAGATGCGCGGGGCGAAGGTGGGCGGGACCTCGTGGCTGTGCAGGAAGACGATGAGATTCTTGATCTCGCGCTGGCGGCTCCAGGACTCCACGATGCCCCCGAGCTTCTTCCTGGAGATGCCCTTGACTTCCAGGAGCCGCTCGGGATCCTCGTCCAGGATGTCCAGGACCTCCAGGCCGAAGCGGGCCACCATGCGCTCGGCCAGCTTGGGACCCACGTTCTTGATGGCCGAGGAGGCCAGGAAGCGGATGACGCCGTTCTCCGTGGCCGGGCGGCCCTGTTCGAAGCTCGAGACCTCGAACTGGCGGCCGAAACGGGGGTGGAACTTCCAGTCGCCGGTGACGACCAGGGTTTCGCCCGGGCTGGGCTGGCCCAGGCAGCCCACCACGGTGATGACGCCGGGCTCGTCCTTGCAGCGGCCGCGGGCCACGGTGTAGCCGTTCTCGGCGTTGGCGAAGACCAGATTGTGGATTTCCACGGTGATGCTGACGGGCACGGAACTCCTCGAATGAAAAAGGGCCGGTTGTTCCGGCCCTTTGTAGCAATCATCGGCGCGCTTGGCTAGGCGACCTGGGTCTCCCGGAAAGCCCGCTCCAGGGCCTTGAAGTTCTTGGGGCCGAGCTTGCCGCCGAAACGCTCGGCGATGACCTCGCTCATGCCCTCCACGGCCATGAGGCCCGAGGCCTTGAGCAACGCGCCCAGCATGGTGGTGTTGGTGATGGGCACGCCCAGCTCCTCCATGGCCACCTTGGCGGCGTCCACGGCAGCGGCCTTGGGCCACTTGTACTTCTTCTTGAGCTCCTTGGCCGAGGCGGCGGAATTCACCACCACCATGCCGCCGTCCTTGAGGCCCTCGGCCACGTCCACGATGTCCAGCAGGGAGGGGTCCAGGACCAGGACCAGGTCCGGCTCGTAAATCTTTTCGCGCAGGCGGATCTTCTTGTCGTCCACGCGCACATAGGCCTGCACCGGCGCGCCGCGGCGCTCGGGACCGAAGCTCGGGAAGGCCTGGGCGAACTTGCCCGTGGAGATGGCCGCCCGGGCCAGCAGTTCCGCCGAGGTCACGCCGCCCTGTCCGCCCCTGCCGTGAATGCGAATCTCGATCATGATCGTCCCCGCTTTCGTGGTTTCGCCGGGACAATCCCGGCCCTCAGACCTTCTGCCGGTACAGGAGGGACTGCCGCAGCGTCTCCCTGTCCATGTACTTGACCTCCGCGCCCATGGGGATGCCCTGGGCCAGGCGGCTCACGGCCACCTGGGGGAAGTCGGCCTCCACCATGTTCTTGACGTAGGAGGCCGTGGTCTCCGACTCCAGGGTGGCGCCCAGGGCCAGGATCACCTCGCTGACCTCGCCCCCGGCCAGCCGCCTGCGCAGCCGGCCGAACTCCAGGCTCCCCGGTCCCACCCCGTCCAGGGGCGAAAGCAGCCCGCCCAGCACGAGGTAGCGCCCCCTGAACAGGCCCATCTCCTCCATGGAGAGGAGCGAGTCCCAGTCCGCCACCAGGCAGAGCTGGTCGCGGTGCCGCGCCGGGTCCGCGCAGAGCGGACACGGGCTCGATTCGGCCAGGCTAGCGCATTCCTCGCAGAGGCATAGCTTCTCGCGCAGCTCGATGATGCTGCGGCCGAAGTCCTGGGCCGAATCCTGGGGCAGCTTGAGCAGGTGCAGGCCGATGCGCAGGGCCGACTTGGGGCCGATGCCGGGCAGCCGGGTGAGGCGCTCCACCACGTCCTTGAGGGGACCGGGCAGCTTGTCCACAGGGCCGCTCCTAGAACAGACCCGGGATGCGCATGCCGCCGGTGGCCTGCCCCATCTCCTGCTCCATGACCTCCTTGCCCTTCTTGAGCGCCTCGTTCACCGCGGCCAGGACCAGGTCCTGGAGCATCTCCACGTCGCCGGAAGCCACCACCGACGGATCGATGCGCACGGCCACGATCTCCTGGGCCGCGGTGGCGGTCACGCTGACCATGCCCCCGCCGCTGGCGGCCTCCACCTGCTTCTCCTTGAGGCCCTCCTGCACGGCGGTGAGCTTCTTCTGCATGATCTGCGCCTGGCGCAGCATCTCGTTCATGCCCTTCATCGTTCCTCCTGCTTGCTAACGGATTGAATGGAAAAGTGTAGCGGATTTTCGGTGAACGGTAGGTTCAGCCCGGGCGGCGGGGCTGCACGTTCAGAAGCTTGGCCTGGAACGAGTCCAGGACCTTGCGCACCCCGGGATGTTCCAGGGCCTCGGCCTCCAACTCGCCCGGCGTTCGGTGCGGGGCCGAAACCCTGCGATCCACGCGCACGGCCATGTCGCGGCCGAAATACTCCCGGGCGAAACGGGTCAGGACGCGCAGGCATTCCGGCGCGGCCACCCGCTCGGCCTGGAACTCCGGGCAGCGGATGAGCAGGCCGCCCTCCTCCAGCTCGCCGGTCATCTGGCGCAGGCCGGGAATCTTGGACTCGGCCTGGCCGTTCTTGGCCGCCAGGAATTCCACAAAGCCCTGCCAGGTGGGCGTCGCGCCTCCGGCCGGAGCCGCGGCAGGCGCGACGTTCTCCGCGGCCAGGGCTGCTGCGGGCTCGGCGCGGGGCGTGGCCTGGGGCGCGTTTTGCGG